>JAKATT010000134.1:0-6156 GCA_021818615.1 Actinomycetes bacterium
CCGTCACCCGTCACCCGGCTGCCTCGAGGCGGCTGACCGCTTCGACCTCCCGCCGGCCGACCAGCCAGTACCTCGTCGGCATGGGCGTGCCATCGCCGAGGAGCGGGTCGTTGCGGATGACGACAGGCACACCGCCTTCATCCCTCGCCACCACGACGAAACCCCCCCTGGGTGCTCTCCCGAGCAGCTCTTCGACCTGGGCCTTGTCGTGTGGCGCAATCACTTTCTTCGGCGCTTCAGGGCGTAGACCACGATGCGGATCAGCACGAGGATGCCGGCGATGCTCGCGAACGGCAGCACCCGGCGGGCCACCGGCCAGCCGGCGGCGGCCCCGAGGTCGACCGGCTCCGGCTCGGGGTGGTCGATCGGGCGAGGCCCGCTCGAGGCCGCCGGAGCCGGAGGCGCCTCGGCCGCCTCCGGCGGAGGGGTGACACTTTGCGCCGGCTCCGGCCCCGGCGCCGGCTCCGGCCGGCTGAGCACTGTCGTCTCGAGATTCTGGACGAACTGGTCGAGCAGCTTGACCGAGACGTCGGCGAGCACTCCGCGGCCGAACTGGGCCACCTTCCCTGTGACGTTGAGGTCGGTCACCACCTCGACCTTGGTGCCGTCCCCGGACGGGACGAGCACGGCGGTGATGGTCGCCGACGCGTTGCCCTGACCGCGCGTCTCCCGGCCTTCTGCCTTGAGGACAGCGCGACGGTGCTCGACGTCGAGCTCGAGGAACTTGGCCGCGCCCTTGTAGGAAGCCGTGATGGGGCCGACCTTGACGCGGACGATCCCGCGGTACTCGTCGTCCTCGACCTCCTTCAACTGTGCTCCTGGCATGCACGGTGCGATCTTCTCGACGTCTGTGAGCACCGCCCAGGCTTCGTCGAGCGGCACTGCAACCTCGAACTCGTTCGTCAGCTCCATCGCCGGAGGTCCTCCCTCGTGTCGATGTCGGCGGGTTTGCCGTCGCAGGTTACTTCGACTACGAGCTCGGGCCTCCGGGACATGAGAGTACGGGCTCCTTCGTCGCCCTCGGTGGGCAGCAGCGACCAGACGGGGGCGTCGAGCCGTACGGGATGGCCGCGTCGGTGACCGTAGGTCGCGACGACGATCGGCCCTCCCGGCCACCTGGCGACGGCCTGCCATGCTGCGGCAGTCAGGCCAGGCTGATCCCCGAGGCCGACGACGGCAGCAGCGTGACCCCTGCGCTGGCACCAGTCGAGCGCGACGCCAAGAGACGTCGCCTGCCCGTCCTCCCAGCGCTCGTTGCGAAGGACGGTGATGCCGTCGGGGATCAGGTCCTCGAGCTTGGAGGAGCCGGTGACGACCACGACCTCGTCGAGATCCGCCTCGAGCGCCGGCTCGAGAGCGAGCTCGAGGAGCGGGCGACCGCCGAGGAGCGCCCTCAGCTTGTCACCGCCGAAACGCGAGCCACTGCCTGCCGCGAGGATCACGCCGGCGATGGACATTGGAGGACAACGCTAGCGACGCTGCAGCTCAGCGCTGGTGGATCGGGCCGCCGGCGTCCCTCAGCGACGGGTGCTCGACGCCGGCGCGCGAGGCGATCATCTCGGCGGCGATGGCGACCGCCGTCTCCTCCGGCGTGCGCGCCCCGATGTCGAGGCCGATCGGGCTCATGAGGCGCCGGCGCAGCTCGGCCTCGTCGGCGCCTGCTTCGACGAGGCGCCGCCAGCGCTCGTCGTGGGTGCGGCGGGACCCCATGGCACCGAGGTAGCCGACCTCGGTCTCGAGGGCAGAGACGATCGCCGGTATGTCGAACTTAGTGTCGTGGGTGAGGACGCAGATGGCGTCGCGAGGACCGAGATCGTCCGCGATCGTCCTCAGGTACCGGTCCGGCCAGTCGACCACGACCTCGTGAGCGGAGGGGAACCTCGCCGCCGTGGCAAAGACCGGCCGGGCGTCGCACACCGTCACCCGGAAACCGAGGAGCCGGCCGACGGCGGCGAGGGCGGCCGTGAAGTCCACCGCCCCGAAGATGACCAGGCGTGGCGGCGGCGCGAAGACCTCGACGAAGACCGAGACATCCCTCCGCCGTGCCTCGCCGCGAGAGCCGTAGTGGCGGGTGACGGTCGTCCCCCTCTCGAGGGCAGCGAGGGCGTCGCGCTCCACGACCCTGTCGAGCTCGTCGCTGCCGAGGCTGCCGATCCGCTCGGCCGGAGCTCTCACGAGGAGCTTGGCGCCGAGGGTGGCGCCGGGCGCCCCAGCGCCGGCCGGATCGGCCTCGAGCTCGGTGATCGTCGCGAGCGCTACGGGCTCGCCCGCCCGCAGGCTCCGGCTCAGCTCGGCGTAGATCCGCCCCGGCCCGCTCACCAGTCGAGAGGCTCGACGAAGACGTGCAGGGTGCCGCCGCAGGTGAGGCCGACGGCGAAGGCCTCGTCGTCGGAGTAGCCGAAGGTGCACAACCGTGGGATCCCCGAGGCGAGCACGTCGAGCGCCTCGGTGACGACGGCCCCTTCGACGCAGCCGCCCGACACCGAGCCCGCCACCTCGCCGTCACTGCTCACGACCATCGTCGCGCCCGGGTCCCTCGGGCCGGAGCCCTCCAGTCCTACGACACGAGCAACCGCCACGTCCTTGCCGGCCGCGAGCCACCGGTCGACTTGGTCGAGCACCTCTTTCATCGTTCTTCCACTTCCTTCATTGTCGTTGCCGGTGCTGGTGACGCCTGCACGCTCAGCCTCCGCCGGCTCTGGCGACGGCCTCCCACAGCCTGAGCGGCGTGGCCGGCATGTCGACGTGCCGCACGCCGAGGTGGGACAGCGCGTCCACGACGGCGTTGTGAACCGCAGGAGTGGAACCGATCGTCCCGGACTCGCCGATGCCCTTCGCACCGAGCTGGTTGAGCGGGGTAGCCGTCTCGGTGAAGGCGGTCTCGAAGCTCGGGAGCTCGGCGGCCGAGATGAACAAGTAGTCGGCGAGGCTGGACGTGAGCGGGTTGCCCTCCGGGTCGTAGACGAACTCCTCGAGGAGTGCCTGGGCTGCGCCCTGGGCGATCCCGCCGTGCACCTGGCCCTCGGCGAGGAGGGGGTTGAGCAGCCGGCCCGCATCGTCGACGGCGATGTGGCGCACGAGGTCGACCCCACCGGTCTCGGTGTCGACCTCGACCACTGCAATGTGTGCCCCGAAGGGGAAGGTGGCTCCCCCGGCCGGGAGATCGACTTCGGCCATGAGCGGCGCCCCTGCAAGCGGGAGCGACTCCGCTGCGAGCTCGGCCCAGGTCTTTGCGATCGCCGGCGTGCCTGCGACATGAAAGCGCCCGTCTGCCTTGTCGAGCACGACATCGGCCAGATCGGCCTCGAGGAGCTCAGCCGCCAGCGCCTTGGCCTGGTCGACGACCTCCAGCGCTGCCTGGTGCACGGCCGAGCCACCGGTCTGCAGCGACCTGGAGCCGAAGGTGCCGACGCCGCGAGGTACGACGTCGGTGTCCCCGTGCACGACGTCGATGTCCTCGATAGGCACGCCGAGCTGGTCGGCGACGAGCATCGACCAGGCGGTGAGATGGCCCTGTCCGTGCGGCGACGTGCCCGTTCGCACGAGCACCCTGCCGTCCGGGCGGACCTCGACCGCCCCGAACTCGCCCTCGGGGATGCCATTGGTGATCTCGACGTAGCACGAAAGGCCGATGCCGAGCTGGCGGACGTCGCCCGCCTGCCTGCGGCGCGCCTGCTCGACTCGTAGCTCGCTGTAGCCGGCGATGGCGAGCGCCAGGTCGAGGTCCTTCTCGTAGTCGCCGACGTCGTACTCGGTCCCCATCGCCGTCGTGTAGGGGAACGAATCGGCCGAGATGAGGTTGCGGCGCCGTACCTCGGCCGGGTCCATGCCGATCTCGGAGGCGAAGATGTCGATCGTCCGCTCGATAGCCGCGGTCGCCTCCGGGCGGCCGGCACCGCGATACGCGACCGTAGGCACCGTGTTGGTGACGACCGACTCGCTCGTGAACTCGGCCTTCTCGACGGCATAGACGCCGGTCGCCATCGTCCGGGTCATGAACGGGAGCAGGCCGCCGATCGCCGGGTAGGCGCCGGCATCCTGCACGACGGCGAGGCGGTAGGCAAGGACCTTGCCGTCGCGCGTGCCGCCCATCGTGGCGTACTGCACCTGGCCCCGGCCGTGGCCGAGCCCGAGCATGGACTCAGAGCGGGTCTCGACCCAGCGAACGGCCCGAGCGAGGTGCCGGGCTGACCAAGCCACGAGGATCTCCTCTGGGTAGACGCTTGCCTTGGCACCGAAGCCGCCGCCGACGTCGGGCGTGATCACGTGCACCTCATCTCGGGGGATGCGAAGTGACTCGGCGAGCGTGTCGCGCACGCTGTGAGCCGTCTGGGTCGACGCGTAGAACCTGAGCCGGCCGTCGGAGGCGATCTCGGCGGCTGCCGAGCGCACCTCGAGGGGGCAGGGGGCGAGGCGCTGGTTCACGAGCCGCTGGCGCACCACGACCTCGCAACCGTCGAACAGCGAGTCGTCAGAGGCGGACTGCAGCGAGAAACAGCTGTTCGTGGCGAGCTCGGGGAAGAGCAATGTCTCGTTGCGGAGAGCCTCCTCCGGGTCGACGACGACCGGCAGCGGGTCGTAGTCGACGATCACGAGCTCCGCCGCATCCGCTGCAGCCTGCGCAGTCTCGGCAAGGATCATCGCAACCGGCTCGCCGACGAAGCGGACCACCCCGTCGGCCAGCAGGGGTCTCGTCATGTCCTGGTTGAGCAGGGGGATGCTCGGCCGGAGCGGCGCCAGGCCGAGGTCGCGGTTGGTGAAGACCCCGAGCACGCCGGGGGCGGCTGCTGCAGCGTCGACGTCGACGGCCGCGATACGGGCGTGCGCCGCAGTGGACCGGACGAAGCCGAGGGCGGCTGCACCGGCAAGCGGGAGGTCCGCCACGTAGACCCCTCCCGTGGTGAGGAATTTCGCATCCTCACGGCGCAGCACTCGATTGCCGAGAATGCTCACGAGATCGACAATATACGTACCGGTCAGGAGGCAGCCTTCCAGAATTCGAGGCGGTCGGCCAGCTTGGACCAGAACGACCGGCTCGGGTCGACGCGCCCGCTCGCAGCAGTTGCCGGCGCGGCGATCGTCGCATCGCTCGGCACGAGGAGCGAGTGCGCCAGGGGGCTGTCGGCGAGCGGGTCGCTCCCCGTCCTCGACTCCCCCGGGCTCGGCAACACGGCCTCGTAGGCCTGGCCCGGGCTGACGAGGCCGTAGTCCTCGTGCGCCAGCCGGGCGACCGTGGACGGCCGGCGCAGCTCGGCCACCTGCTGTGCCAGCGCAGCGTCGGTCCTGCGCAGGGCGGCCAGCTCCCCGGCGGACCGGGCGACGGCCGACCGCTCCCGCAAGAGGGCCGACAGCGGGAGCTCTGTCACGATGACGACGATCGAGACGACGACTGCGGCCAGCAGGGCGAGGCGCGCCCGGCGGATCACGGCTGTGCCTGCCCAGGGCGGGCGAGCTCCCGGCCGCCCTGGTAGGCGGCCGCCCCACCGAGACGCTCCTCGATGCGCAGCAGGCGATTGTACTTGGCGACGCGGTCCGACCGGGCGGGGGCCCCCGTCTTGATCTGCCCGCAGTTGGTCGCGACGGCGAGGTCGGCGATCGTCGTGTCCTCCGTCTCGCCGCTGCGATGCGAGATGACCGAGCGGTAGCCGGCTCGGGTCGCCGTAGCCATCGTGAGCAGTGTCTCGGTGAGCGTCCCGATCTGGTTGAGCTTCACGAGCACGGCGTTCGCCACGCCGGCGGTGATGCCCCGCTCGAGCCGCTCGACGTTCGTCACGAAGATGTCGTCGCCGACCAGCTGCACGCGGGACCCGACGGCATCGGTGAGCGCCGCCCAGCCGTCCCAGTCGTCCTCGGCCATGCCGTCCTCGAGCGAGACGACCGGGTACCGGTCGATCAGCTCCGACCAATAGGAGGCGAGCTCGGCGGGAGAGAGCGTCCTGCCCTCGCCGTCGAGCACGTAGCAGCCGTCGCGGTAAAGCTCGCTCGTCGCGGGGTCGAGAGCGATGGCGATCTCCTCGCCCGGGCTGCGCCCAGTGCTCTCTATCGCCTCGACGAGGATCCTCAGCGCCTCTTCGTTCGCCTGGAGGTTCGGTGCGAAGCCGCCCTCGTCCCCGACGGCGGTCGAGAGAGAGCGCCCGGCGAGAACTGCCTTCAGGG
>JAKATT010000134.1:6486-24532 GCA_021818615.1 Actinomycetes bacterium
CGCCGGCAATCGTCGTGCGGACGTGCTCGACGGCACGCATGACACCCTTGCCGCCGTAGCGGCCCTCGCCGTCACGCAGCTCCACCGCCTCGAGACTGCCGGTGGACGCGCCCGACGGGACGATGGCGCTCCCCTCGGCGCCCGAGTCGAGACAGCAGGTGACCTCGATCGTCGGGTTGCCCCGCGAATCGAGGACTTCCCGTCCGGTGAGTGTCGTGATCGAGGTCAACGCTGCGCAGCTCCCGTTGAGACTGTGACCGAAGTTAGCAAAGTGGACGTTGTGAGGGACGGAGCCTCGAGCGAGCATCCGGCAGGTTCGTGCACTCGGCCGCGGCGGGGGCGAGGTCGGGGCAGGCCGCGCCCCGCTCAGCCGCCGAAGCTCGGCGGCGTGGTGGTGGTCGTCTGAGAGAGAACGCCGGCATTGGGCACGAACCGCGATGGCGGCCCCTTCGGCGGCTCGACCTGGCCGAACGTCGCAGGCGCCTCCGACCACGAGCCGTACCTCGGGTCGATAGCGATGGTGGTGGAACGGATCGCCTCGTCGAGGAGCTGCCCGAAGGCGGTCCTCGCGTTGGCGAAGAGCTGTGCCACCAGCGACGAGAGCGGCTGGCTGTGCCTCGACGTCACGAGCAAGAGCAGGTAGTCGGTCTGGAACTTGACGGGCGCGCTGACAGTGCCGGGGGCAAGGCGGGAGACGACGGGGCCGAGGGGCTGGATGAGCTGGCCCGGCACGACGCACCCGATGGCGCCACCGGCGGCCGCGCTGTTGGCGTCCTTCGAGTACCTGTGCGCCTCGGTCGAAAAGCTCGCCCCCTTCTCCAGTGCCCGGCGGATGGTGGCGGCCTCGGCGAGCGACGTGAGCTCGATGACCGAGACGCAGCTCGCCTGGCTGAGCGACGGGTGCGAAGCCGCGAATCGCGAGAGGTCCCCGGCTGTGAGCGACGTGCCCTCGGCATGCGCCGCCAGGGCGTCCTCGGCCACCTGATAGTGGACGAGCTCGGCCCGGTACGACGAGCTGAGCCCCGACCAGGCGGTGGCGGCGCTGCCACAGCTCGGGTCCTGTGCGAGCGCCTGGGCGACGCTCGCTCGTAGCTGGGCCGTCGCGACCGGCACTACGCTCGAAGGCTCGGGAAGGTGCTGGCGCTCAGCCTCCTGCTGGACCACCTGCGAGCGGATCAGGTTCGTGAGGACAAAGCCGACGAAGGTCTGGGAAAAGGTCGACGTGCCCGCTCCGCTGAGCGGTGCGCCGCCGCCGACGAGGCAGCTGTAGCCCTTGTCGGACGAGATGCTCGTGAGCGCACCGTCGAGCGTGCCGGCCGAGATCGTGGCCGTGCCGACCCTGGCAGCGTACGGCGACCAGTTGGCGTTGCAGCCGCTGGCGAGGCCCACCACGAGCGCCAGCAGAAAAAGGGGGGCCGAGGCGAAGCGTTTCACGACCGATGGATGGTAGGGGGAGGGTGGCGCCGTGGCCAGTCGGCGCCAGAGCTGCACACCGCAGAGCGCTCTCAGGCATGCAACGTCCCGACCGGCAACAGATCGTGCAGCAGCTGCGCCACCCGTGCCGGGAGGTCGTCGCCGGCCGCGAGCGGGACGATCAGCTGACGACCGTCCTGCTTCAGGATCGCCCGGTGGTGCAGGCGCTTCAGACGGACCTCGGAGGAGACCGGGAGGCGCACCGGCGACAGCCGCACGACGACCTCGCCCGGCCGGCCGAGACCGCCGGCCCCGGCGCGCCTCGCGGCCCCGGTCACCTCGGTGACGCCCGTGCGGGCACACTCGGCCCGCAGCCGGCCGATCTGGAGGAGCGCCGCCGCCTCGGCCGGCGGTGGGCCGAAGCGGTCCAGCCACTCTGCTGCCACGTCGTCGACGCCTTCGGGGGTTCGCACCTCGACGAGCCTGCGGTAGGCCTCGAGACGGAGGTCCTCCCGCCCGACGTAGCTCGAGGGGAGCGATGCCCTGACGGGAAGGTCGACTGAGATCTCGGCCGGGACGTGAACGGGCTCGCCCTTCAGCTCCGAGACGGCCTCGGACACCATCCTCACGTAGAGGTCGTAGCCGACGGCGGCTATGTGGCCGGACTGGTCGTTGCCGAGGAGATTGCCGGCGCCGCGGATCTCGAGGTCGCGCATGGCGATCTTGAAGCCCGAGCCGAGCTCGGTGTGCTCTCCGATCGTCTTCAGCCGCTCGTAGGCCTGCTCGGTGACGACCCGGTCCGGCGGAAACAGCAGGTAGGCATAGGCGCGGCGATCGGCCCTACCTACACGGCCGCGTAGCTGGTGAAGCTGGCCGAGCCCGAGCAGGTCCGCCCGATCGACGACGAGAGTGTTGACTGTCGGCATGTCGATGCCCGACTCGATGATCGTCGTGCAGACGAGGACGTCGAGGCGCCCCTCCCAGAACTCGATCACCACCTGCTCGAGGCTGCCCTCGTCCATCCGGCCGTGAGCGACGGCGATGCGGGCGTCCGGCACGAGCTCTCTCAGCCCGGCAGCGACCTTCTCGATGTCCTGCACGCGGTTGTGGACGAAAAAGACCTGACCCTCCCGCAACAGCTCGCGCCGGATGGCCTCGGCGACGGCGCGCTCGTCGTACTCGCCGACGTAGGTGAGGATGGGCTGGCGCTCGGCAGGCGGGGTGTTGATCAACGAGAGGTCGCGGATCCCCGTCAGGCTGAGCTCGAGCGTGCGCGGGATCGGACTGGCGGTGAGCGTGAGGACGTCGACCCCGATCGCCATCTGCTTGACGAGCTCCTTGTGGGCGACGCCGAAGCGCTGCTCCTCGTCCACCACGAGCAGGCCGAGCTTCTTGAATCCCACGTCGGAGGCGAGCAGGCGGTGCGTGCCGATGACGACGTCGACCGAACCACTCTCGAGGCCGGCCACCACCTTGCGTGCCTCAGCATGGGTGAGAAAGCGCGAGAGCATCTCCACCCGTACCGGGTAGGGGGCATAACGCTCGGCGAACGTCTGGAAGTGCTGCTGGGCGAGCAGCGTCGTCGGCACGAGGACCGCCGCCTGGCAGCCGTCCTGGACGGCCTTGAACACGGCCCGGATCGCCACCTCGGTCTTGCCGAAGCCGACGTCGCCGCAGACCAGCCTGTCCATCGGGCCCTCCCGCTCCATATCGGCCTTCACGTCGGCGATCGCCCTCAACTGATCGGGCGTCTCGGGGTAGGGGAAGGACTGCTCGAGCTCGAGCTGCCACAAGGTGTCGTCGGAGAAGGCGTGCCCGGGCTCGGTCGCGCGGCGGCGGTACAGCTGGACCAGCTCCCGGGCCACCTCGCGCACTGCGGCTCTCACGCGGGCTTTCTGCTTCTGCCAGTCGCCGCCGCTCAGCCGGTTGAGGCTCGGGCGGTCGCCGCCGCTGTAGGGCGTGATGGCGTCGATCTGATCGGACGGCACGTACAACTTGTCGCCGCCCCGGTACTCGAGCAGCAGGTAGTCGCGCTCGGAACCGCCGATCGCCCTCCTCACGAGCCCTCCGAAACGGGCCACGCCGTGCACGTGGTGGACGACGTAGTCGCCCGGTTGCAGGTCGTCGAAGAAGCCCTCGACTGCTCGCGGCCGGGGCCGCGCCGCTCTGTGCGGCCTGCGCCGCCCGGTGATGTCCGGCTCGGCGAGGAGGGCCAGGCGGGAGCCCGACACGAGCGCCCCGCGCTCGAGCTGGGCTACGACGATGTGCACCCCCGGAGCACGCAGCGCCTCGGGAGGAGCTGCCGGCTCCACCAGCTCGGCCGAGAGGCCCTCTCCGTCGAGCACGGTCCGGAGGCGCTCGGCGCTGCCCCTGCCGTCCGCGCAGACGACGACGCGATGGCCCGACCGGCCGAGCTCGCCGAGCCGGCGCGCCAGCCCGGCCGCATCGCCGAGGACCGGGGCCCAGCCGCTCGCCTGCAAGGTGGGCACGTCGGGGCGGTCGGCCACCGAGAGCACGGAGGCCACCTTGGCCGCCGAGCGGGAGAGCAGCCGGTCGAATGGAAGGTGCAGCTGCGGTGAGCTGGCAGCCGTCTCCGACAAGGATGCGGCCTTGGAGGCGCCCCCTGCACCGCCCGGGGCGGCCTGCGGCGCCAGCCAGGTCGCGGCGAGCGTCTCGGCGAGAGACCGTTCCTCCTCGATCAGCTCCTTGGCCCTGTCCCGCAGCCGGCGCGGCTCGAGCAGGACGACGCGCGCCTCGGCGGGCAGGAGGTCGGTGAAGAGCCGCTCCTCGCCGGTGAGCCACGGCAGCCACGACTCCATGCCGTCGAAGTGCATACCCTCGGCGAGGCGCTCGAAGACGTCGCGGGCGACGGGCGCCTCCTTCGACAGGCGGCGGGCGCGCTCACGCACGTCGTCGGTGAGCACGATCTCCCGGCACCCGAAGATCTCCGCCTCGGCGACCTCCTCGATCGAGCGCTGGTCGGCGACGTCAAAGGAGGTGAGGCGCTCGACCTCGTCGCCCCACAGGTCGATTCGGACACCCTCGTTCGCGGTCGACGCGAAGATGTCGATGATGCCGCCGCGCACCGCGAGCTCGCCCCTGTGCTCGACCTGGTACTCGCGCCGGTAGCCGGCGCCGACGAGCCTGGCGACGAGCCTGTCGGCGTCGAGCTCCTCGCCGAGGCGCACGACGACCGGCTCGGCGTCTTCGACCTTCGGGCCGAGCCGCTGCAAGAGGGCGCGTACGGGTGTCACTACGAGCGAAGGACGACGGCCGGCCGCTACGCAGTGGCGCAGGTGCCACATCGCCCGGAGCCGGCGGCCCATGGTCTCGGTCGCCGGCGAGACCCTCTCGTAGGGCAGCGTCTCCCAGGCGGGCAGCAGCTCGACCTGCTCGTTGCCGACGAAAGCGGCGAGGTCATGGCAGAGCTGCTCGGCCTCGCGCGCCGTGGGAGTCACGACGAGGGTGACGGGTGCCGACCCGAGCTCGCAGAGGGCGGCGAGCGCCAGGGCGCGGGCGGCCTCGGGAACGGCGACGATGGCGCCGTCACTTCCGAGCAGCTCGGCGACAGCTGCCTCGCCGGCGAGAAGTCCCGGGAGCGAGGAGAGGATCACGATCTCGTATTGAACCGGTTCATCGCCGCTGCCATGCCACCGGTGAAGATCGCCTCGACCGCGTCCGCAGCTAGCTCCGTTGCCACCTCGAGCGCTTCTCGATCTCGCTTTGAGGGTCGGCGAAGCACGTGGTCCACCCCAGAGCCGCGCGACGAAGGCTTGCCAACACCGATCCGCACGCGGGCGAACTCGCTCGTGTGCAAGTGCGCCTGGACGGACCTGAGCCCGTTGTGGCCAGCGGTGCCGCCGCCCATCTTCACCCGGACGTCGCCCGGCGCCAGGTCAAGCTCGTCATGCACGACTACGAGCTGCTCGGGCGAGGCGCTCGGGCCGAGGTAGCGACGCCAGAGCGCGCGCACCGCCAGGCCGGAGTCGTTCATGTAGGTCTGCGGGACGGCGACAAGGAGCCCCTTCCCGCCGGCGCGGACAACAGCCGTCTCGGCGTTCGTCCCCTTCTCGGGCCTGAGCGACGCACCGTGGCGGCGGGCCACCAGCCTCACAGCCTCCGCTCCGTAGTTGTGCCGCGAGCCGGCGAACTCCTGGCCGGGGTTCCCGAGCCCGACCGCGACGAGCTCGACCCGCGGGCCCCCCTGCTCGGCCGCCCGCCGCCCGGCTGTCACACGGCCCTCGGTGGCCGGCCGACGCCGCGCGAGCCCGGAGATCCTCAGCTTGCGTCGCCGATGCGGCCGCTCGCGGCACCCCCTGCCTCGCCTCCGGCCGCCTCGCCTCCGGCCGCCTCGCCTCCGGCCGCCTCGCCAGCGCCGGACGCGGCCTCGGCTGCTGGCTCCTCGCCGAGCTCGTGCGCCCTCGGTGGCCGGCCGACGGCGATCACATGGTCGGGCTCGAGCTCGCACTCGACGCCTGCGGGGAGCTTCAGGTCCTCGAAACGGACGACGCCGCCGATCTCGAGCCCGGAGACGTCCACCTCGAAGGAGGTGGGGAGGTCGGCCGGCTTTGCCTTGATGGTGATGGCCTGCACCTCCTGATCGACGAGGCCGTCGCCGCGGTGCACGGCCACCGGCTCGCCGACGAGCACAACGGGGATCTCCGCCGAGACCACCTCGTCGCGCCGTACGACCTGGAAGTCGACGTGAGTGACGGTGTGGCGCACAGGGTGCCTCTGCAGCTGGCGGGCCATCGCGAGGTGGCGGTCGGAGCCGACGTGCAGCTCGAGAAGCGCACGGCTCCCGGCCTCGGTGCCGAGTGCGGCCCTCAGGTCGCGGGCGTCGACCGACACCGCGATCGGCGCGATCCCGTGGCCGTAGATGACGGCGGGAATGCGGCCGGACGCCCTGAGGCGCCGGCTCTCTCTCGAACCGGCCGGGCGGCCGGGGTCTGCGACGAGGGTGATCTCTGCCATGGGACGCGCTCCTGCAACGTGTTGGAAGGGGTCGAAAAAGCGACCGAGCCGCGACGGCCTTCGATCAACGGCGCATCGATCCTAGGCGATCGGATGCGAGGTGCAGCCACCAGAGCGGAGCGCCGGCAGCTACAGGAGGTTCTGGCCCCCGAAGATCTCCGATACGGAGGTGTCCTCGAAGACGGCGTCGATCGCGTCGGCGATGATCCGGGCGATCGATATGACCTCGATCTTGTCGATCCGCCGTTCCTCGGGGAGCGGCAGCGTGTTCGTCACCACTACGCGTGAGATCGGCGCCGCCTTCAGGCGGTCGAGAGCCGGGCCGGCGAGGACGGCGTGGGTGGCCATCGCCCAGACATCCGTCGCCCCCTGCTCGACGAGCCGCTCGGCGGCGGCGCAGACCGTTCCGGCCGTGCCGATCATGTCGTCGATCACCACGCAGCAACGGCCTGCCACGGACCCGACGACGTGCAGCGCTTCCACCTCCTCTGAGCGCGAGCCGCTCGGTCGCCGCTTGTGAACGAGCGCAAGATCAGTGCCGAGCTGTTGGGAGAACCGCTCCGCCACCTTCACCCGTCCGGCATCGGGAGCGACGATGACTGCCCCGTCGGTCGCCTCTCTCCGCAGGTAGTCGACGAGCACGGGAGCCGCCGTGAGATGGTCTACCGGGCCGTCGAAGAAACCCTGGATCTGTCCCGAGTGCAGGTCGACGCTCACGATGCGGTCCGCGCCTGCTGCCGAGAGCAGGTCGGCGACGAGCTTTGCCGTGATCGGCTCGCGCCCGGTCGACTTGCGGTCCTGTCGTGAGTAGCCGTAGTAGGGGCAGACCGCGGTGATCCGTTTCGCCGAGGCGCGCTTGGCGGCGTCGATCATGATGAGCATCTCCATGATCGAGTCGTTCACGGGGGCGGCGTGGGTCTGGACGATGAAGAGGTCGACTCCCCGGATCGAGCTGCCGTAGCGGCAATGCAGCTCGCTGTCCGGGAACTCGCGCAGGTTGGTCTCTCCGAGCTCGACGTCGAGGCAGGCGGCGATCTCCTCGGCGAGTGCAGGGTACGCCCGGCCGCTGACGAGCTCGAGCCTTCGTGTCGGTGTCAGTTGCATCTCTCACCCCCGGCCGAAGAATGGCCCCACTCGCTCCCCCGCCGCCAATCGGGTGCCTGCTTCGAGGACCGAGAAGGGCCCGACGCGGGCGTGGTCCTCCACGACCGCCCTCTCGCCTGACGACTGGGCGATCCGTGCGCCTTCGCCGACGTCGCAGTCGACGAGGTGCACGTCGGGACCGATGACCGAGCCGCTGCCGACCGTCGTGCGGCCCTCGAGCACTACCCCCGGCAGCAGCGTCACGTCGGGAGCAAGCTCTACGGAGCAGTCGAGGTAGGTGGCCTCGGAGTCCCACATCGTCACGCCGCGGCGCATCCAGCGGTCGTTGATCCGGGCGCGCAGCTCTGCCTCGGCAGCCGCCAGCTGAGCGCGGTCGTTGACTCCGGCGGCCTCCATCGGATCTCCCACGAGCACGGAGATCACCCGGTAGCCGGCGTCGTGCAGGACCTCCACGGTGTCGGTGAGGTAGTACTCGCCCATCGTGTTGTCCGGCGAGAGCCGCCTCAGCGCCGGAGCGATGACGGAGTGACGGAAGCAGTAGATCTGGGTAGCCACCTCGTCTACGTCGAGCTCGTCCGGCGAGGCGTCGCCGTCGTCGACGATCCGTGCGACGCGCCCGTCCTTGGAGCGCAGCACCCGCGAGTAGCCGAAAGGGTCGGCGAGGCGCGCCGTCAGAAGGGAAGCCGCCGCGTCAACGTCCCTGTGCTCGCTCACCAGGTGGGCGAGGGTGGCCGGTCGCACAAGAGGCGTGTCGCCCGGGAGGATGACGACGTCGCCATCGTCGAGGTCGGAGTCGACCAGGCCGGTCAGCGCGACGGCGACGGCGTCGCCGGTGCCGCGCGCTTCGGGCTGCTCGACGAACTCGGTGGTGAGCCCGGCAGGCGCCTCCGCCTGCACCGCCTTCGTCACCTCGTTGGCACTGCGGCCGACCACGACGACCACACGGTCGACCGTCAGCTCGGCGAGCGCGTCGAGGACGTGAAGGATCATGGGCTTGCCGCAGAGGCGATGGAGTGGCTTCGGCGTGGACGATCTCATGCGGGTGCCTTCGCCGGCAGCGAGCACGATTGCGGACAGTGGTCTGCGGTGCGGGCTCACGGTGCCGACCCTAGACGAGCCGCCCCGGGTGTTCAGGCCGACGGCGAGGCCGTATCCTGCGTGGCGATGGACTTTCGCCCGACCGACGAGCAGGAGCTGCTGCGCTCTTCGGTGGCGAAGATCGCCGGAGGCTACGGTCACGCCTACTTCCAGCAGCGTACGGCTTCCGGCGGCAAGCAGGACGAGCTGTGGCGCGACCTCGGGGCGGCCGGCTTCCTCGGGGTCCACCTGCCCGAGGAGTTCGGCGGCGGAGGGATGGGCATCGCCGAGCTGGCCATCGTCTGCGAGGAGACGGCGGCTGCCGGCTGCCCGCTCTTGCTCATGCTCGTCTCGCCGGCAATCTGCGGCACCCTCCTCGCCAAGTTCGGCACCGGCGAGCAGAAGGGGCGCTTCCTCCCCGACATGGCAGCGGGCAGGACCAAGCTGGCCTTTGCCATCACCGAGCCGGACGCCGGCTCCAACTCCCACCGCATCGCGACGGCGGCCCGGCGCGAGGGCGACAGCTGGCGCCTCTCGGGCACGAAGTACTACATCTCCGGCGTCGACGAGGCGGCAGCGATCGTGGTCGTCGCCCGGACCGGGACCGAGCAGGCGACCGGACGGGCGCGGCTGTCGCTCTTCGTGGTCGACAGCGACGCGCCTGGCCTCGAGGCAGCGCAGATCCCGGTCGAGATCGCTGCACCCGAGAAGCAGTTCACGCTCTTCTTCGACGATGTGGCGGTTCCGGCTGACCGGCTCCTCGGCACGGAGGGAGAGGGGCTGCGCCAGGTCTTCGAGGGCCTCAACCCGGAGCGCCTCATGTCGGCAGCCGTGTCGTGCGGCATCGGTCGCTACGCCCTGTCCAAAGCGGCCGCTTATGCCCGCGGGCGCTCCGTGTGGGGCGAGCCGATCGGCAGCCACCAGGGCGTCGCCCATCCGCTCGCAAAGGCGAAGATCGAGCTGGAGCTCGCCCGCCTCATGCTGCAGAAAGCTGCCTGGAGCTACGACCACGGAGTCGACGCCGGCGAGACGGCGAACATGGCGAAGTACGCGGCCGCCGAAGCCGCTCTCGCCGCTCTCGACGAGGCGATGCAGACCCACGGCGGCAACGGCTTCGCCTCCGAGTTCGGCCTGGCGGACCTGTGGGGAACCGCACGCCTGCTCCGCACGGCGCCGGTCAGCCGGGAGATGATCCTCAACTTCGTCGCCGAGCATTCGCTCGGCCTGCCGAAGTCCTACTGAAGCGACCGGAGAGGGCGGGGCGGGGCAGCCCCCGCCACTCGCCAGGGAGGGACCTGAGCATGGGAGCCGACCCGGCAGTGCTCGAGAAGGCTGGCGAGCTGGTGGAGACCACATGGATGGCCCCCCTCGACGCCTACACGCGAGTCCCGTGCCTGTCACCGGATTTCGACACAGAGTGGCAGGAGTCGGGACACCTCGCCAGGGCGGCGGAGCTGCTGGCGGCCTGGGCGAGGTCACGCTCCCTTCCGGGCGCGGCGGTCGACGTCGTCGGCCTTCCCGGCCTTACGCCGGTCATCCTCGTCGACATCCCGCCCTCCAGCGGCTCGACGGCGGGAAGGGCCGGCAAGGCGACGCTGCTCTACGGGCATCTGGACAAGCAGCCCCCGCTCGGGAAGTGGCGGGAGGGGCTCGATCCCTTCGTCCCTCTTCGAGAGGGCGACCGTCTCTACGGGCGGGGGGTCGCCGACGACGGCTACTCGATCTTCGCCGCTCTTGGGGCGGTCGAGCTCGCAAGCGGCCTTCCCGGCGGCCACGGCCGCTGCGTCGTCATCATCGAGGCGAGCGAGGAGAGCGGGAGCCCCCATCTTCGCGCCTACCTCGACGAGCTCGACCACCGCCTCGGCCCCGGTGGTCCGGGGCTGGTGGTCTGCCTCGACTCGGGCTGCCTCAGCTACGACCGGCTGTGGACGACGACCTCGCTGCGAGGCATCGTCGCCGCGACGATCCGAGTGGACGTGCTGAGCGAAGGCGTCCACAGCGGCTCGGCCGGCGGTGTCGTCCCGTCCTCCTTCCGGGTCCTGCGCCAGCTGCTCTCGCGAATCGAGGACGAGCGCACCGGCGAGATCCGGCTGCCGGAGCTCCTGGCCGAGGTCCCGGCTCGGCGGCGCCGGGAAGCCGAGGAGCTTGTCGACACGCTCGGGGACCGGGCGCTCGAGGCGTTCCCGACGGTGCCCGGGCTGCGCCTCGAAGGGAGCGACCCGCTCGAGCGGGTCCTGCGCCGCAGCTGGTCGCCGTCGCTCGCCTTCGTCGGCATCGACGGCGTCCCGGCAGTGCAGGACGGCGGCAACGTGCTGCGGCCTTTCACCGCGTGCAAGATCGCGATGCGGCTCCCCCCGAGCGCCGACGCCGGGCGCGCCGCCGACCGCCTGCGAGAAGTCCTCCTCGGCGACCCGCCCGAGGGTGCGCGGGTGACCGTCGAGGTGACAGGCGAGCGGGGTTTCGACGCGCCGCCGGCGGCAGGATGGCTGGAGCGGGCGATCGAGGACGCCTCCCGGGCCTACTTCGGCGGCCCGAGCGGCAAGCTCGGCGAAGGCGGCACGATCCCCTTCCTCTCGACCCTGCTCGAGCGCTTCCCCGAGGCGCAGTTCCTCGTGACGGGCGTGCTCGGCGAGGGGTCGAATGCCCATGGGCCGAACGAGATGCTGCACCTGCCGACGGCCAAGCGACTGACGGCGTCGGTCGCCCACGTCCTCTCGCAGGTGCCATAGCCGGGACGGTCTCGGCGCCGGGAGCAGCAGTTGGCCAGAGCGCACTCAGCGGGCACACAGGCATCTCCCAGCAGCCCACTCGCTCGCGGCGCGATCCTTGGTGCGTGAGCGAGACCGGCCGGATACTCGTCGTCGACGACGAGCCCTCCATCATCGACGCAGTCTCCACCGTGCTCCGTTACGAGGGCTACGAAGTGAGCGAGGCGACGACCGGCCGCTCGGCGCTCGCCCTCGCCCAGGAGCAGCCCTTCGACCTCCTGGTGCTCGACGTCATGCTGCCGGACCTCGACGGCTTCGAGGTCACTCGCAGGCTGCGGGCGGACGGCATCGGGGTGCCCGTCGTCTTCCTCACCGCCAGGAACGAGATAGCCGACCTCGTCGCCGGGCTCGGTGCAGGCGGCGACGACTACGTGGCAAAACCCTTCTCGCTGGCCGAGATCGTCGCACGGACGAAGGCGATCCTGCGCCGAGTGCGCGCCGGCGCCGAGGAGGACCACAAGCTGTCCTTCGCCGACCTCGCGATGGACGAGGAGACCCACGAGGTATGGCGGAACGGTCAACCGGTCCAGCTCACCGCGACGGAGTTCAACCTGCTCAGGCTCTTCCTGCTCAATCCGCGCAGAGTGCTCTCGAAGGACCAGATCATCGACCACGTCTGGCACTACGACTTCGGCGGCAACCAGAACATCGTCGAGACCTATGTGCGCTACCTGCGAAGAAAGCTCGACGCCCTCGGGCCGCCGCTGATCCATACGATCCGGCTCGTCGGCTACGTGCTCCGGGAACCAGGCGACTGAGCGGTGTCGCTCCGGCTGAGGCTGCTGCTGGCCGCCGGCCTTGTCGCTCTCGTCGGGCTCGTTGCGGCGGACGCCGTCACCTACTCGTCGCTCGGCTCCTACCTGAACGGCCAGATCGACTCGAGCCTCGACCAGGCCCACCCGAACGTAGAGGCCTGCCTGAACGCCGGTGTCGAGCCGAACGCCTTCCTCGTGGCGGACAACGCGCCGGGCATGTTCCTGGAGGAGCGGACCCGTACGGGCGCCGTCGTCGGCTACGTAAGGGCCCGCTCCTTCTCCGAGGGGGGCGCCGTCCTTCCAGGGCCGAAGCTGCCCGCAGGGATGCCCGGCCTCAGGGGCAGGAGCGTCCGGCTCGCCGGCGAGCACCACCTCGACGGCGACGAGGAGTGCGGCTCGCAACCGTCGCTGGGCCGCTCGGGCAGTGGCTCCGGCCCCGGCCCGGGTGCCACGGGCGCCGGCCTGTCGCCGGAAGCCAACAGCGCCTCTCTGGTGCGAAGCGCACCGACCCTCTACTTCACCTCCCCCGCCTCCACCGCGGGCGGGCCCGCCTATCGCGTCAGGGCATCCCTCCTCGCGAACGGCGGGATCATGTTCCTCGCTCTTCCTCTCACGTCCACCGACAGCACGCTGCACCGCCTGCTTCTCACCGAGATTGCCGTCACGGCCGTAGCGCTCATCGTGGCCCTCATGCTCGGGTGGTGGCTCATACGCCTGTCGATGCGGCCGCTCGTCGAGGTCGAAGAGACCGCTGCTGCCATCGGCGAGGGCGACCTCGCAGCCCGCGTGCCCGAGCCCCGCAGGCCGTCGACGGAGATCGGGCGCCTGGCGAGAGTGCTCAATTCGATGCTCGGCCGGATCGAGAGCGCGTTTCGTGAACGCGATCGCACCGAGGAGGAGCTGCGCAGGTCGGAGGAGCGCATGCGAAGGTTCCTCGCCGACGCGTCGCACGAGCTGCGGACGCCGCTCTCGGCCGTGTCGGCCTACTCGGAGCTTTTCGAACGCGGCGCCGAGGAGCACCCGGAGGACCTGCCGCGGGTGTTGCGCGGGATACGCCAGGAGACCACCCGCATGGGCCATCTCGTCAACGACCTGCTGCTGCTCGCGAATCTCGACGAGGGCCGGCCGGTCGAGCAGGAGTCGGTCGAGCTCGTGCTGCTCGCCATAGGTGCGATCGAGACCCACCGGGCCGTCGGCCCCGAGTGGCCCGTCACGCTCGTGGCGAGCGAGCCGGTCGAAGTCATCGGGGACGCGGTCCGCCTGCGCCAAGTGCTCGACAACCTGCTCGCCAATGTGCGCGCCTACACGCCCCCCGGGACGGCGACCGACGTCGCCGTGGGCCGCACCGGGGAGGGCGGTGCCGAGATCCTCATCGCCGACCACGGTCCTGGTCTCGGTGAGCAGGGCCTGCGCCGTGCCTTCGAGCGCTTCTACCGGACCGAGGAGTCAAGAGCACGGGCGAGAGGAGGTGCCGGCCTCGGCCTTGCCATCGTCCGCGCGATCGTGCAGGCGCACGGCGGCTCGGTGGCGGCCACCGAGACGGCGGGCGGCGGGGCGACGTTTCGCGTGGTCCTCCCGGCCGCTCCCACCGACGAGGACGCCGGCGACGGCGCTGAGTAGCGTGCTCTCCCGTGACCGGCCAAGCTGAGGAGCTCTCGCCGCCATCTGTCGAACACGGCTGGCCGCCCGACGGCATCGCCGGCGAGCCGGCACCGGCGGAGGTTGGAGCCCCGGGGGGTCAGCTGACCGGGAGGCGCCTGGTCACCTGGCTGGTCGTGATCGCGGTCGGCGCCGGGCTGCTCGCCCTGCTCTATGCCGCGTCGGTCCATGCCTTCCCGGGCGATTCGGACGGCGCCACCGTCGCCCTCGAAGGTCAGACGATGAGCCAGGGCCACATGACCTTGCACGGCTGGGCGATGTCTCTCGACTCCTTCTGGACCGTCGACGCGCTCTTTTACCTCGTCGCCGTCGGGCTCGGAGGGCTCAGCCTCGGGCTCCTCCACTTCGTGCCGGCGGTGATCGCCGTGCTCGTCATAGGAGTAGGCGCCTACATGGCGGCCGAGGGCAGCCGCCGAGCCGGCGCCGTCGTCGGACCGCTCGTGGTCGTCGCCCTGCTCGGCTTCCCCACCCATACGATGGCTTTCTTCTTCCTGCGCGGGCCGCTGCACGTCGGCACCGCCCTGTGGTCGATGCTCGCCTTCCTCGGGGTTCGCCGCGGGCGGTTCGGATGGGGTTTGGTCGCGGCGATCGTGCTGCTGGCGGCCGGGATGCTCGGCGACCTGCAGGCGCTCGCCCTCGGCGTCGTCCCCATCTTCCTGGCCGGGCTGGTGGCGATGGCCCGTTCCCGCAGCTGGCGGGGCGGGGCGGCGGCGGTCGCGGCTGCGCCGGCGTCGATCGTCCTCGCCCTGGCCGTCCGGGCGCTCGTGAAGAAGGTCGGCACGTTCAGCATCGCCAAGGCGAACCCGCGGGCGAGCGCCCATCAGGTGCTTCTCAACCTCCACACCGCCGTCACCGAGACGGCACAGCTCTTCGGCGTCACCTCACGGGACTTCGGCACCGGCGGGACCCCGACGTGGCTGCAGGACGTGCATGTCGCGGGCCTCGTCATCGTCGTGGTGACCGGGCTCTCCGCCGTCGTCGCCCTCGTGCTCGGGGCACTGCGCGGCCAAGGCACCTCTGGAGGATGGCCGCCGACGTCCATGTTCTCCGCCGCGCGCCCGGCCCTGGGGGAGCTGGCGCCGTTCAAGAGCGTGCCATGGCGGCGTGCCAAGGTGGAGCCGCCCGAGCAGTGGCGCCTCGACGACCTGCTCACGATCGCCTGCTTCGCACCGCCGGCCACCTACGTCGTCCTCGCCCTCGGCAACAACGTCCAGTACGGCAGGTACCTGACCGACGGAGTCGTCTTCAGCTCGATCCTCGCCGGCCGCCTCGTCGGTCGATTCGTCACCAACCTGTCCTGGGGCGGGGTCCGCCGCATCGCCGGCGCCGGCGCCGCTGCCGTCGCCCTGGCGCTCGCGGCCGCCTTCGCGGCGGGCACGGGCTACACGATCGCCCAGCCGGCGCCCGTCCAGACGGCAGACCAGCTCGCCACGTTCCTCGAGAGCCACCATCTCGATGTCGGCCTCGCCTCCTATTGGAGCGCCAACATCACAACCGTGGCCAGTGGCGGCAGGGTACGGGTGCGCGCCGTGGTGGCAAGCGACGGCAAGCTCGTGCGCTACGACCGGCAGTCCCCCGCCTCCTGGTACGCCGGCACGAGGTTCCACTTCCTCGTCTACGACCTGCAGATCCCCTGGGGCGACGTGACCTACCAGACCGGGGTGGCGACGTGGGGACGCCCCACGCACTTCTATGCAGTCGGCCCGTACCGGGTGCTCGTGTGGTCGAAGCCCATCTCCGTCTCGACGCGGGGTGCGACCTGAGCCGCCGCAGCTGCCCGCTCTCGCTCCCCGGTGCTCACGATGACTGCTTCGCACGAGCGTGCCGCTAGCTGGCCGAGGTCCGGCCGGGAGTGAACAGGCGCGAGGTGCTTACACTGCAGAGAGGACGGTCTCATGACAAAGCAGGCGACTCCGCCACCCACTCCAGACAAACCGGCCCCGACGGCACCGCCGCCTCCACCGGCGTGGCGCCACTACCTGTGGCTGATCGCCTTCGGCCTTTTCCTCCTCCTGTACTTCCTGCTGCCGACGACGCAGTCGGCCAAGCCCGTCACGCTCACCTACTCGCAGTTCCTGACCGACGTGAGCACCCACCAGGTAAAGACGGTGACGATCGAGTCGAGCGGTGCCGCGACCGGCAGCTTCAAGAACGGCAGCTCCTACACGACTGCGATACCGCCACAAGCCGGCCAGGCCTTCCTCGACGACCTGCAGAGCAACAAGGTCGAGATCACGGCCGCGACTACTGGCGTCTCCTTCGGCTCAGAAGTCGTGACCTGGGTGATTCTCCTCCTCCCCTTCCTCGTGCTCGGCTATCTCTGGTTCAGGCTCTCGAAGGGCGCCTCCTCCCAGCTGCAAGGCGCCATGGGCGTCGGGCGCTCCAAGGCCAAGGTCTTCGACGAGGAGCGGCCGAAGACGACGTTCACCGACGTGGCCGGCTACGACGGGGCCAAGCTCGAGATCCGCGAGGTGGTCGACTTCCTGCGCAACCCCGACAGGTACGCGCGCGCCGGCGCAATGGCCCCTCGCGGCATCCTCATGGTCGGGCCGCCGGGGACGGGAAAGACGCTCCTCGCGCGCGCTGTCGCCGGAGAAGCCGACGTGCCCTTCTTCTCGGTGACCGGCTCGAGCTTCGTCGAGATGTTCGTCGGGGTCGGCGCAGCCCGTGTGCGCGACCTGTTCCAGGAAGCTCGCAAGCGGGCCCCCGCCATCGTGTTCGTCGACGAGGTCGATGCCATCGGCCAGCGGCGAGCCGGCAGCGGCGCGGTCGTCGCCAACGACGAGCGAGAGCAGACGTTGAACCAGCTGCTGGCGGAGATGGACGGGTTCGACCCCGCGACCGGCATCGTCGTCCTCGCCGCGACCAATCGTCCTGAGGTGCTCGACCCGGCATTGCTGCGGCCGGGACGCTTCGACCGCCAGGTCACCATCCCGCTGCCGACGCTTCCGGAGCGCACCGCCATCTTGCAGGTGCACTGCCGGGGCAAGCGTCTCGACGTCTCGGTCGACCTCGACGTGGTGGCACGCGGAACACCAGGTTTCTCCGGGGCCGATCTCGCCAACCTCGTGAACGAAGCTGCGATCATCGCCGTGCGGGCCAACCGCGAGGTGCTCTCCGGGGTCGACTTCGACGACGCCCGAGACCGGATCCTGCTCGGGCGCCGGGAAGGGTCGAACGTGCTCCTGCCCGAGGAAAAGCACGCCGTCGCCGTCCACGAAGCCGGCCATGCACTCGTGGCGGCGCTCTCCGACAAGGCGGACCCGGTCGCCAAGGTGACGATCCTGCCTGCCGGCCAGGCGCTCGGCGCAACCCAGCAGCTGCCGCTCGTCGAGCGCCATCTCTACGGCGAGGACTACCTGATGCAGTCGCTCGCGGTGCGGCTCGGAGGCAGGGCGGCCGAGCTCGTGAAGCTCGGCCAGGGCTCGACCGGGGCGGCGAACGACCTCGCGACGGCCACCGACCTCGCAACCAAGATGGTCCGTGAATTCGGCCTCTCGCCCGAGGTGGGACCGGTCGGCTACCCCGAGGGCGGCTCGGTGTTCCTCGGAGGGGGTGGCGGCGCCTTCTCGAGCCGCCCCTTTGCGGAGCAGACTCAAGCCACCATCGACGCCGAGGTGACGCGCCTGCTCCGCCAGGCCGAGCGAGACGCCGTCGAGATGATCAGCGAGCACGAGGCCGAGCTCGACGAGCTCGTCGAGCTGCTGCTCGCCAAGGAGACCGTGGACGGCGCTGCCGTCTACGGGATCGTCGGGCGCCCGGAGCCCTCCTCGCCGATCGGGGGCGGTCTCACCGTGGCTCCCGGGCGCGCCGCCGCCGCATCGCGCGACGACCTGTCGGTCCCCGACAGGTAGGGCCGATCCGACTATACTGTCGGGGGTATAGAGCGATCGAGGCGCCGGCGGTAACAGGTGCGGCGGCGCTCGGTCCTGAGCGTTGACCTATCACGGCCCAGAGGACGAGACATGGAACTGCCCCGCGAAGTGATCGAGGACGTGCGCCGCAGGCTGCACCGGGTCGGCGGCCAGCTGCAGGGGATCGAGCGGATGCTCGACGACTCGAGGGAGTGCCGGGACGTGGTGACCCAGATCTCTGCGGCGACGAAGGCCCTCGAACAGATCGGCTTCCGGATGGTCGCCGCCGGCCTCACCTACTGCGTGGAGAACCCAGAGGAGGCGGAAGCCTCCGGCTACCCGCTCGCAGAGGTGCAGCGCATGTTCATGAAGCTGGCCTGACCCGGGAGGACGCAGTCATGAGAGCCATCGAGACAACGGTCCCGCTCCCGCTCGACAAGGC
>JAKATT010000134.1:24892-34171 GCA_021818615.1 Actinomycetes bacterium
GCCAGCTGCCGGAGGTGGCATCGGTGCTCGCCGTCGTCGCCCACCCCGACGACGAGTCCTTCGGCCTGGGAGCGACGCTCGACCACTTCCAGTCGCGTGGTGCTGCCAGCTCGGTCCTCTGCCTCACCAAGGGCGAGGCCTCGACACTGGGACTTAGCAGAGAGGATCTCGGCGTCCTTCGCGAGCACGAGCTGTTCGCAGCTGCCAGCGAGCTCGGAGTCGGCAACGTCCGGCTGCGCGACTACAGCGACGGCGGTCTCGCAGCCGTGCCGCTCGAGAACCTGGTTGCCGAGGTCGAGTCGATGGCCCGGCTGGTCGGAGCTGAGCTCCTCCTTGTGTTCGACGACAGCGGAGTCACTGGTCATCATGACCACCAGGCGGCGACACGCGCCGCCGTCGCCGCCGGACGAGCCATGCGCCTGCCGGTGCTCGCCTGGACGATCGAGTCGGACGTGGCACTCGCCTTGAACAGAGAGCTCTCCTCCTCTTTCGTGGGCAGGCCACCCTGGCAGGTGGACATCGGGATCTGCGTCGATCGGGCGCGTCAGCTGCGGGCGATAGCCCTGCACACCTCCCAGTCGACGGGGAACGCGGTGCTGTGGCGACGGCTCGAGCTGCAGGGGACGAGAGAGGTCTTCTGCTGGCTCCACGACGGAGGAGGCCGATCGCCAGAACAGGTCAAAGGGCCCTAGCCGGCAGGGGACCGAGGCGGCAGGATCGAGACATGACCACTCGGATCGTCATCCTTGGCGGGGGGACAGGCGGCACGATCGCTGCCAACAGGCTGCGCCGCCTGTTGCGCGCCAAGGAGGCGGAGATCGTCGTCGTCGACCAGGACGATCGCCACGTCTACCAACCCGGGCTGCTCTTCGTCCCGTTCGGGCTAGCCGACCCCGAGGAGCTCTGCCGGTCAAGGCGCGCACAGCTGCACGACGGCATCGAGCTCCTCGACTGCGGCATCGACCACGTCGAGCTCGACGCCTCCTCAGTCCGACTCTCTGACGGGAGGGACCTCGCCTACGACATCCTCGTCGTCGCGAGCGGCGCCGTGCTCGTGCCCGAGGAGACCGACGGCCTCACCGGAGCCGGATGGGGGGACGTAGTTCACACCTTTTACAGCCTGGAAGGGGCGGCGGCACTGGCGACGGCGCTCGAGCGCTTCCGTGGCGGGCGCCTCGTCGTCAACGTCGTCGACATGCCGATCAAGTGCCCGGTCGCGCCGCTCGAATTCTGCTTCCTCGCCGACTGGTACTTCCGCGAGCGCGAGATCCGTGACCGGGTCGAGCTCACCTACGTGACACCGCTCGACGGAGCCTTCACCAAGCCGGTGGCATCGCGCGCCCTGGCGGGCCTGTTGGACGAGAAGGGCGTCCGGCTCGTGACCGAGTTCAACACCGGCACGGTCGACGGCGCGGGCGGCCGCCTTGTCTCCTACGACGACAGGGAGATCCCTTTCGACCTCGCGGTGGTGGTGCCGATCCACGGCGGCGCCCCCTTCGTGGGCGCGTCACCGGGTCTCGGCGACGAGCTAGGTTTCGTACCGGTCGACGAGCGGACGCTCCAGTCGAAGGTTCGCCCGAACGTGTTCGCCATCGGGGACGCTGCCGGGGTCCCGACTTCAAAGGCCGGGTCCGTCACCCACTTCGAGGGTGAGGTTCTCGTCGAGAACATCCGGCGACGTCTCGCGGGCGAGCCCCTCGACGCCAGCTTCGACGGCCATGCGAACTGCTTCATAGAGACGGGTTTCGGAAAGGCCCTCCTCATCGATTTCAACTACGACACTGAGCCGTTGCCGGGTCACTTCCCCGCTGGGGTAGGGCTTCCCCTCCTGCGCGAGTCGAGGTTCAACCATCTCGGCAAGCTCATGTTCCAGTGGATCTACTGGCACAGCCTGCTTCCCGGGCGTGCCATCCCAGGGCTGGGCTCGGCGATGCCCGAGCACGGAAAGCGCCATGTGGAAGCCCCGTAGAGAAAGGACAGGAAGATGCCGACCGCCACATATGCAGACAGGACCGTCGAAGTGAACGACGAGGGCTTCTTCGTGGACCCAGCGCAGTGGACCGAGGAGATGGCCCCCGAGATCGCCGAGGCAGAGGGCATCAGCCAGCTGAGCGAGGACCACTGGCGGGTGATCAAGCTCATGCGAGCGGAGTACGCGGAGAAGGGCAGCGGGCCGAGCGTGCGGGCGCTCGGCAAGACGTCCGGCGTCTCGGTGAAGGAGCTCTACCAGCTATTTCCGAAGGGCCCGGCCAAGCTCGCCGCCAAGATTGCCGGCATCCCGAAGCCACGCGGCTGCATCTGATCCGAGCGACCGCGCCCTCTCATGAGAGGCACAGGGGCCGTGGCCCGCCCCGCCTGAGCGGCGCAGTTACCACCGAGCAAGGAGGCACACCCATGGCCAACACGATCGAGAAGGTGTCGATCATCATCTCGAAGGGCTCGCTCGAAGGCATCTATCCGGGCCTCATCATGGCGAACGGCGCCAGGGCCGAAGGGATCGAGGCGGACCTCTTCTTCACGTTCTTCGGACTGGACGCGATCCACAAGAAGCGCTACGAGCACGTCAAGGTCGCGACCGTCGGCAACCCCGGCCTGCACCTCGCCACGCTCGCCGGAGGGCTCCCGGGCATGTCGAGCGTCCTCACCCATGTCATGGAACGCAAGATGGGAAAGCTCGACATCCCGGGCATCCCCGAGTTCATCGAGATGATCTCCGACACGGGTGCAGACATCTACGCCTGCAAGGCGTCCGTCGACCTGTTCGAGCTGACCAAAGACGACCTCGTCGACCAGGTGAAGGACATCATCACCGTCGGCGAGTTCTACGAGCTCGCAGCAGGCGGCGAGATCATCTTCACCTGACGGGCGCTGCCGTGCGCGCTGGCGCGCTCGCTGCCGCGCGCCCCATCCTCCGGCTGCCTGTGCGCCGCGACGGCGACCGGTCCCTTCACCTGGCGGTCAGGCTCGAGCCGCCTGCTCGCCCATCTTCGAGTGGACCTCGGCCATGTCGAGGGCGTTCACCTGGGTGAGGAGGTCCTCGAGCGACGCGGCGGGCAGGGCCCCAGGCTGGGCGTACACGATCACCTGCTCCCTGAAGACCATGAGAGTCGGGATCGACATGATGTTGAACGCCCGGGCCAGATCCACCTCTGCCTCGGTGTCCACCTTGGCGAAGACGGCCTCGGGATGGGCTTCGGCGGCTCGCTCGAAGATCGGCGCGAACATCCTGCACGGGCCGCACCAGGAGGCCCAGAAGTCCACGAGCACGATGTCGTTCGATGCGACGAGGTCCTCGAAGTCCTCCAGCTTCACGTTAACCACTGTCACCTGAGTCTCTCCTCTGCCAGAGTGGGCCACGGCGTCGGCCTCACGAGGGATGCAACACTGGTACCCCAGGAGGTATTCCGAGAGGATCCAAGGAGACAAGCGAGCAATGAACGACTCAGACCATCAGACCCAGGCGCCTGGCAGCCTCCAGCCGCTGCGGCAGCTCGTCGGGGACGGCGTGGCCGTCCCCTGCATCGACGGGATCGAGCGCCCCTACCTCTCGTGCGACGCGGCCGCCTCGACGGCAGCGCTCGAAGCTGTCCTCGCCCGGGTCGAGGAGTTCCTGCCCTGGTACTCGAGCGTGCACCGGGGGGCGGGTTTCAAGTCGAGGCGGGCGACAGATGCGTACGAGGCAGCGAGGGCGGCGGCGCTGCACTTTGCAGGCAGGACGCCGGAAGGCGACGTGGCGATCATCTGCCGCAATACCACCGAAGCGATCAATCACCTCGTGTACCGGCTGGGCCTTGAGCCCGACGACGTTGTCGTCACGACCGTGGTCGAGCATCACGCCAACCTCCTCCCCTGGTCAAGAGCGGCCCGGTGCCGCTACGTCGAGTGCTCGGACGACGGGACGTTCGACACCTCCGACGTCGTTGCCGCTCTCGACAGCCGACCAGCTCCGAGACTGCTCGCCATCACGGGAGCGTCGAACATAAGCGGCTGGATGCCTCCCCTCGAGGAGATCACCTCCGCTGCGCACGAGCGCGGCGTACCCGTCGTGGTGGACGGCGCCCAGCTCGCTCCGCACCGACCGCTTCCGCGGGGGGCCGACTTCGTGGCCTGGAGCGGCCACAAGATGTACGCCCCGTTCGGGGCCGGCGTGCTGATCGGGCCGCGGACGGCGTTCAGCGAGGGGGATCCGTTCCTGGCAGGGGGTGGAGCTGTCGACCTCGTCGATCTCGACGAGGTCGAGTGGACCGAGCCACCCGAGCGCGAGGAGGCAGGCTCGCCGAACGTGATCGGTGCCGTTGCGCTGCATGCTGCCGCCGACGAGCTGGAGGAGATCGGCTGGGCCACCGTCTCCGAACATGACCGGCACCTCTCACGTCTCCTTCGAAGCGGCCTCGCGTCCATCCCGGGCCTCCGCCTGCTCGGCCCCGGTCCGGAGACCGAGACGCTCCCAGTGGCCACCTTCGTCGTCGAGGCTATGGCGCACTCCCTCGTCGCCGCCCGGCTCAGCGCCGAGGCCGCTGTCGGGGTCCGGCACGGCTGCTTCTGCGCCCATCCTTACCTCATGCGATTGCTTGGACTGCGACGGGAGGAGGTGCAGGCCTTCCGCGATCAGGTCCGGGCGGGTGACCGGAGCAAGATGCCGGGCGCCGTCCGGGCGAGCCTGGGGATCAACGCCGGCGAGGCGGATGTCGCACGACTGTGCGACGCGGTCCGCCGCGTGGTGACGACACCGCCCGACGTCGCCTACCGTCAGGACACTGCCAGCGGCGACTACTTCCCCGACGGACCGGACGGTTTCTGGCTGACGCCGCCCGAGCCCCACTCGGCCACCTGCTCTCCGGGATAGCCGGCAGCCCGAGCCCCGAGCCCTGCCAGAACGGCGAAGCGCTGCGAGCAGAGCCCGGCGGCGGTGCGCTCGGGCGCCGAGCCATCCGTCGTGCTCGGCGCCATGGCGGGCGGGTCGCTCAGCCATACTTGCTCCCAGCACCTCGACACGGGGTCGAGAGTGGCGGGGCGCGACGGGGTCGTGCGACCCTGGCCAGCAAGGTGCCGGGTTCCTCCGGTGCCACAGGTAACTTTCCAAGTCCCCATTCGCCCCCACCGGGAGGAGCACGAAGTGGTCAACTCCGGCGACACTGCCTTTGTCCTCGTGAGCGCAGCGCTGGTCATGGTCATGACCCCAGGGCTGGCGTTCTTCTACGGGGGGCTCGTGCGGAGAAAGAACGTCCTCGCCATCATGATGCAGAGCTTCATCTCCATGGGCGTGGTGACGGTGATCTGGGTCCTCGTCGGCTACTCGCTCGCCTTCTCCGGGAACATCGGCGGTGTCATCGGCAACCTGTCCTGGGCAGGGCTCCACGGAGTCGGCCTCAAACCCGGTAAGTGGGCGCCACACATTCCGGCGCTCGCCCACTTCTCGTTCCAGGAGATGTTCGCGATCATCACCCCCGCGCTCATCACAGGAGCGTTCGCCGACCGAGTCCACTTCAAGAGCTACCTCAAGTTCCTTGTCGCCTGGAGTCTGATCGTGTACGTGCCGATCGTGCACTGGATCTGGGGCGGAGGATTCCTCGCCAAGTGGGGAGTCCTCGACTTCGCCGGCGGGATGGTCGTGCACACGAGCGCAGGCTTCGCCGCCCTCGCCTCGGTCTGGGTCGTAGGGGCCCGCAAGTTCGCGCCCGGTGAGCGAACCGTCCCGCACAACGTGGCCTTCGTCGGCCTCGGCACCGGCCTCCTCTGGTTCGGCTGGTTCGGGTTCAACGCCGGCTCCGCCCTTGCGGCCAACGGGATCGCTGCCCAGGCATTCGTGAACACCGACATTGCGGCCTCGGTGGCGATGTGCACCTGGACGGCGATCAGCTGGATTCGCGCCGGCAAGCCGAGCATCGTCGGCGCCTTCACCGGCGCGGTCGCAGGGCTCGCGTGCGTGACCCCGTGTGCGGGTTTCGTACCGACCTGGGCCTCCTTTGTTATCGGGTTCCTCGCAGGTCTCATCTGTTACGGCGCCGTCGCCTTCAGGGACCGGATGAGGTGGGACGACGCGCTGGACGTCTGGGCGGCGCACGGCGTCGGGGGGCTCCTAGGGTCGATCCTGCTCGGGGTGTTCGCATACCTCGCGATCAACCCCGCAGGTGCCAACGGGCTGACAGCCGGGAATGCTGCCTTCTTCGGCAAGCAGGTGGCCGCGGCGCTCCTCGTCGCCGTCTACGCCTTTGGGGTCACCTGGCTCATCTTGAAGGTGCTGAACCACTTCGAGACGATCCGCGTGCCGGACGCGGTCGAGCTCGCCGGTCTGGACACCGAGATGGAGGAGCAGGGTGCCTACCAGTTCGGCTGAGCTCGACCACGGGCGGCGGCGCCCCGGGGCAGCTCGGACTGTCCCCGGGGCTCCCAAGTCTCAGCCCGTCCGGGGATGCGCCGGCGTCACGCCGTTCGCCGGCAGCAGGTCGAAGCCGTCAGGGATCGACGGTGTTCCCGGGCGCGCCGCTCACGCTCCGAGAAGTTTCGGTCAACAGTGGCCCGAGCGCGTACCGAGCCTCTGACAGCGCGCTTTGTCCGGGGTTTCATCCCGGTTCGCCTTTTCAGCCCTCGCACCGAGCGTTCTCAGCTGGCTCCCAGTTTGGCGAGCCACCCTCGTGGCGTGCCTTCGCGCGAGCAGACAGCCAGATGACTTCGGTCGCTACCCAACGCCCGCGGAGCGGCGGGCCGCGTGATCCGGCGTCCGTGCCTGCACCGTCACGACCTCGCTTCAGGCGGCTGCCCGCTACACGGCCGCTCGCGGCCGACGTGGCTCTCGCCGTCGTGGCGCTCGGCTTCGGCGCCACCATCGGGATCACGCTCACAGTCGAGACGAGCTCACAGCTGTCCGCTCCGGCTGGGATCGAGATGTTCCTCGGGAACCTCACCGGTCTCGCCGGCACCTACCTGGCGCTCGTGATGGTGCTGCTCGTCAGCCGTGTGCCGGTGGTCGAACGCGTGCTCGGCCAGGACGGGCTGCTGCGCTGGCATCGCAAGCTCGCCCCTTGGCCGATCTCACTTATCGTGCTGCATGCCATCTTCTTGACGTACGCGTACGCCGTCGTGAGCAAGAGCGGCCTCCTGCACCAGATCGGCTCGTTCATCAGCAGCTACTCGGGTATGGCGATCGCCATCATCGGCTTTGTCATCATGGTCCTGATCGGCGTCCTGTCGATCCACAGCATCCGCAGGCGATTGCGGCGCGAGACGTGGTGGGCGCTCCATCTCGGGATGTACCTGGCCTTCGCCCTAGCCTTCCTCCACGAGGTTGTGCTCGGTCCGTCCTTCGTCGGCCACCCGCTGACCGTGGCCGTCTGGTCGGCGGCGTGGGCCGCGACCGCCGGCCTCGTCATCTTCTATCGCTTCGGGGTCCCGATCTTCCGGAGCCTCCGGCACGATCTGCGTGTCGCCGAGGTGCGGCGGGAGGCGCAAGGTGTGACGTCAGTCGTCCTGCGGGGCCGTCACCTCGAGCGGCTCCCGGTCGCCGGCGGTCAGTTCGTCGAATGGCGCTTCCTCGCGCCGCGGCTGTGGTGGCAGGCACATCCCTACTCGCTGTCGGCCCTGCCGCAACCCCCCTACCTGCGCCTCACGGTGAAGGCGGTGGGCGACCACTCCAATGCCGTCTCGAACCTCAAGCCAGGTACGAGGGTGGCCTTCGAGGGGCCGTATGGCGCCTTCACGACCCAGCACCTGAAGCGGCGCAAGGTGGCGCTTGTCGCGGGCGGGATCGGAGTGACGGCGGCGCGGTCCCTCCTGGAGGATCTCCCGAAGGGAAGCGATCCGATCGTCATCCTGCGAGCGTCGACCAAAGAGGAGGTCGCTCTCGAAAAGGAGGTGAGGGAGCTGGCCGCACGGCTCAACGGGAAGGTCCACGTTGTCATCGGATCGCGCTCCCAGGTCCCCCTCCACAAGGTGGTGGCGATGGTGCCCGACGTGAAACGCCGGGAGTTCTACGTGTCGGGCTCGGAGAGCTTCGTAGACGGTGTCGTCCTCACGCTGAAGCGCCGGGGCGTTCCCGGCGACGCCATTCACCACGACGTGTACGCACTGTGAGTGAGCGCTCGATGCGAAGAGGCCCCGTCATGGCGGTCGCGGCGACGGCGGGGCTCGCCGGTATCCTCGTGGCCCACGCGACGGGGGGGCGCTCGCGCCTCGTCTCGCTCGGTGGCTCGGGGCCATCGGCAACCTCCCCTGCCGGGAGTGGAGCGAAGGGGGGTCACCACTCGAACGGCGGCGCCAATCCGAGCACGCCGGGTCCTGGCGCTCATGTCTCGGGCAGCGCGACCGGCTCTGTCGTGCAGTACGGCTACGGAGAGATCTCCGTGAAGGTGACCTTGAGCGCTGGCAAGATCGTGAACCTCGCCGTTGCTCGGCTGGCCACGGCAGAGTCGTACTCCCAATCAATCGCCCAGCAGGTCATCCCGATGCTGAGAAGCGAGGTCCTCTCTGCCCAGAGCGCCAGGATCTCGGCCATCTCGGGAGCGACCTACACGTGCGAAGGCTACGCCATGTCGGTGCAGTCGGCGCTCGACAAGCTTCACGTGAAGTAGGACGGCGCGGTTGTCGTCTGCCTCCCGCCACCACTATGTCATGGGGACTGTCGTGTCGTTCGACCTCGACGCCGCGGGGCTCGATCTCCTGGCCTTCGACTCGGCAGTCGAGGCGGCCTGTGACGAGCTGGACCGGCTCGACTCGATCTTCTCCACCTGGAAGCCGGAGAGCCCTCTAAGCAGGCTCCGTCGCGAGGAGATCGAGCTCGGGGACGCACCAGGTGAGATCGCCGAGGCGCTCGAGCTCTGCCGCGACGCGAAGGCGCTCTCCCGGGGACTCTTCGATCCCTGGGCGATGCCGGGCGGGGTCGATCCAACAGGGCTCGTGAAGGGTTGGGCGATCGAGCGTTGCGTGGCGGTGCTCGGCTCGGCAGGTGTGCGGGCGGGCGTAGTCAACGGAGGCGGTGACCTCGCCTGCTTCGGGGAGGGCGACGAACGCTGGCGCGTCGGCATCAGGCATCCCTGGCGATCCGATGGGCTTGCCTGCATCGTCGAGCTGAGAGCCGGCCAGGCACTGGCCACCTCCGGGCGGTACGAGCGAGGAGACCACCTCATCGACCCCTTCTTCAGCGGCGAGCCAAGCGGAGGAACGCAGCACGGGGGCCAGGATGCCTTGGTCGCGTCCGCCAGCGTGACAGGACCCTCCCTCGCCATGGCAGACGCGTTGGCGACCGCGATGTGCGTCGGCAGCAACGGGGCACTCCGGCTGCTC
>JAKATT010000193.1:0-4522 GCA_021818615.1 Actinomycetes bacterium
TCGCCTTTCGCGAGCCTCTCCTCGCCGAGGCGGGTCCCCTGCCCGGGGGCAGGCCAGATGGCGAGCCCTGGCACGCGGTGAGCCGCGGGACAGCTGCCGCCCGTGGACAGGTCGAGGAGCTCGCCCGGCTGCTGTCGTCTGCTCGCCGCGGTCTCGTCGTGGCAGGCGGCGGCGCCGGCGCACCGGAGCCCGGGCTCTTGAAGGAGCTCGCCTGGCGCCTCGGCTGGGCAGTCCTCGCAGATCCCAGGGCAGGCTGCGGCACCGGGCCGCCGCCTCACCGACCGGGAGCGCCCCCCGTCGTCGGCGCGGCGGACGCCATCCTCCGCCACGAGGGCTTCGCCGCCGCCATGCGCCCCGACGTCGTGCTCCGCGTCGGCTCGCTGCCGGCCTCGAAGGTGCTCGCGACCTGGATGCAGGCCACTGCGCTCGGCGGCGCTCGCCACATCGGCATCGACCCGTACTGGGCATGGCAGGATCCCGGACGGGAGCTCTCGCGCGTCGTCTCGGCCGACCCTGACGAGCTGCTCGCCGGCGTCCTTGCCGAGCTCGGTCCGAGAAGGGCGGAGAGGGGCGAGTGGGCAGAGGGCTGGGCCCTGGCGGAGTCGCTCGCCCAGGAGGCGGTAGACGGCGTGCTGGCGGCTCACGAGGAGGCGACGGAGCCGGGCGTCGCCCGGCTGCTTTACGCGAGGGCCGAAGCGTCCTCGACGATCGTCGCGTCGTCCTCGATGCCGGTTCGCGATCTCGAGTGGTTCGCCAGACCGCGGAGCGACCCGCCCCGCGTGCTCGCCAATCGGGGCGCCAACGGGATCGACGGGGTCGTCTCCACGCTTCTTGGCGTCGCGGCTGCGTCGCCCGGCCCTACCTACGGCCTCATCGGCGACCTCGCCCTCTTGCACGATGCGTCAGCCCTCGCGAGCGGCGCTTCGGACGGCGGGCCGCTGGGGGAGCTGCGCTGCGTCGTCCTCGACAACGCCGGGGGCGGCATCTTCTCGTTCCTGCCCCAGGCGAGGGAGCTCGACCCCGAGCGCTTCGAGCAGCTCTTCGGCACACCGCAACGACCCGAGATCGCGACGCTGCTTCGAGCCTATGGCTACTCGTGTGCCGAGCTCGACACGCTGGAGGGGATCGAGGGCGCCCTGGAAGGAGAAGCGGAGGGTTTCGTCGTCGTGCGCACCGATCGGCGGGCCAACGTGCGCGTGCACGACGAGATAGCAGCCGCGGTCCGTGCCGGCATCGACGGCTCGAGCCTCACGAGCTGAACGGGCGGCGGCAGCCCGACGCGGCTCGCGTCCTCGGGCCGTCTCGCATCGGCCCGCTCAGGCGTGGCACGCTTCAGCGATGCCGTCGCTGTACGAAGATCTCTCGTTTCGCGGCCTTCTCCACCAGGAGACCGCCGGGATCCGGGCCGTGCTCGACGGTCCCCCCGTCGCCGCGTACCACGGCATCGACCCGACCGCTGACAGCCTGCACATCGGCAACCTGTACGGGGTGTGCACCCTGAAACGCTTCCAGGATCACGGGCATCACCCGATAGCGCTGGCCGGCGGGGGCACGGGTCTCATCGGAGATCCGGGGGGCCGAGACGACGAGCGCCCGCTGCTGTCGGCCGAACAGCACGCCGCCAATCTCGCCGGCATCGAAGCCCAGCTCGAGCGCCTGCTCGCCGTCGAGGCCGGCCCCGGTGGCCGGGGGCAGGTGATGCTGATCGACAACGCCGACTGGCTCGTCGGCTGCCGGCTGGTCGACTTCCTTCGCGAGGTGGGCAAGCACTTCAGCGTCAACCAGATGATCCAGAAGGAGTCTGTCCGGTCGCGCATCGAGCGGCCGGATGTCGGCATCTCTTACACCGAGTTCAGCTACATGCTTCTGCAGGCGTACGACTTCTTGCACCTCTACGACCACTTCGGCTGCCGGGTGCAGTTCGGCGGCAGCGACCAGTGGGGCAACATCACAGCCGGCATCGAGCTGATCCGCCGGGTGCGCCGTGGCGAGGCGCATGGCTTCACCTGGCCATTGCTCGTGTCCTCGGAGGGCAAGAAGTACGGCAAGAGCGTCGGCGCGGCGATCTGGCTCGATGCCAGGCGGACGCCGCCCTTCCAGCTCTACCAGCACTTCGTGCGGGTGGGCGACAGCGAGGTCGGGCCGATGCTCCGGCTGCTCACCTTCCTCGCTCACGAGGAGATCGAGGCTCTCGACGCTGCCACCTCGCAGCATCCGGCGCGCCGGGAGGCGCAGAGGGCGCTCGCGAGCGAGGTGTGCCGTCTCGTCCACGGGGAGGCGGAGACCAAGCGGGCCGAGCGCGCCTCGGGCGCCCTTTACTCCGAGGAGATCGCCACCCTCGACGAGCGACTCCTCCTCGAGGTCGTGGCGGAGGCGCCGTCGTCGAGCATCTCACGGGCAGAGCTCGATGGCGCCGGCGCAGACCTGGCCGGACTGCTCGCAGCGACCGGCCTGTCGCCGTCGCGCGGCGCGGCTCGCACTGCCGTCGAACAGGGGGGCGCCTATGTGAACAACGTCCGGCGACAGGGCCCGAAGGCCAGAGTCACCCGAGACGACCTGTTGCACGACCGCTACGTGCTGCTCCGCAGGGGGAGGCGGGACTACCACCTGTTGCGCGTCGAGTGAGCGGCGCCAGGCGAGCCGGTACCGCCGGCGCCGCCGGGCTGGCGGCACTCGCGTTGACCTCGGTGCTCGCCGGCGGCTGCGTGTCCTACTCCGGGTCGAGCTTGCCCGCCAAGGTGCGCTCGTGGGCAACCTCCACCTCTCTTGTCGCCAACAACGACACCCTCGTCGACGACGTGGCGAGAGCCCGTCTCGCGCTGATCCGGGGCACGGCGATCGAGCTGCGGACGGTCTGTTCGGGTTTCGAAGCGGACATCGGCACGGCGTACGGGACGCTGCCCTCGCCTTCGCCGGTGCTCACTTACACCTTCAACCAGGCCGACGAGGCCTTCTTCAAGGCTGCCGCCCTCTGCGCCAACGCGGCATCCCTCAAAGGCGCCGGCGTTCGGAGAGCGCTTGGCGACATGGAGGCGGGGGAGCGGGAGCTGTGGCGCGCCGCGGGCGAGCTCGCAGGCTTCGGCTTTCGCTGGGTCCCTCACCGCTGATGTCGCCCGGCAGTCGGAGGTACCCTCGTCACGCATGGCGAACCCTACGGTGATCGGCCGCTTCCCCGGGGGGCGGAAAGGGAGGGCTACGAGCCGCGACGGGCTGGGGGCGCGCCGATGAGCTGCGGCGGTTGATGCGCCGACGACCGCCTTCGGACGCCCAGCAGGGTGACGGCTCCGGCGACGCCCGGCAGGGTGACGGCTCCGGCGACGCCCGGCAGGGTGACGGCTCCGGCGACGCCCGGCCAGACCAGGCCGGCTGGCGCTACGTGAGCGACGCGGCAGCGCTCGACGAGCTGCTCGACGAGCTGGACGGCGTCGACGAGTACGCCATCGACACCGAGTTCCATCGAGAGCGGACCTATTTCCCCCGTCTCGCTCTCGTCCAGATCGGCTGGAAGGGCGGCGTCGCGCTGGTGGACCCGCTCGCCGTCGACGTCGGGCCGCTGCGGCGGTTGCTCGTAAGCGGGGCGACTGCTGTGCTGCACGCCGCCGACCAGGACATCGAGGTGCTCGAGCAGGCATGCGGCGCGGTCCCGACCGAGATCTTCGACACTCAGATATCGGCCGGCTTCCTCGGCTACTCGTCGCCGTCGCTCGTCTCGCTCATCGAGCACGTGCTTTCTTTGCGCCTCCAGAAGGCGGACCAGCTGACGGACTGGACGCGCCGGCCGCTCTCGACGGCGCAGCAGGCCTATGCGGCAGGAGACGTCCTGCACCTGCTCGAGCTGAAGGTGCACCTCACCTCCCGCCTGGAGGCGCTCGGCCGGCTGGAGTGGGCAGCCGAGGAGTGCGCCATCCTGCTGAGAAGGGACCACACGCCGACCGAGCCTGCTCGGGCCTGGTGGCGCCTGCCCCACTCACGCCAGCTGCGCGGCGCCAGCAGGGGAGTCGCCCAGGAGGTGGCCGCATGGAGGGAGCGGCGGGCGCGCCAGCTCGACCTGCCCGTGCGCTTTGTCCTCTCGGACCTCACCGTGATGGCTGTCGCCCAGCGCCCGCCCTCGAGCAGGGAGGAGCTCTTGAGGGCGCGGGGCGTCGACGGCCGCCACCTGAGCGGCGCTGCACCCGAGGAGCTGCTGGCCGCGATCGAGCGCGGCCGCAAGCTCTCCCCGCCGGAGCTCGACATCCCGCCCCGCCACCCGCTCGAGCGGCTGAACAGGCCTGTCATAGCCCTGGCAAGCGCCTATGCCGGGCAGCTTGCCCGCGAGCTCGAGCTCGACCCGGCGATCCTCGCCACGAGGGCAGACCTCGTCGCATTCTTCCAGGACCGCCGCTCGGGCCGCCTCGTGTCGGGCTGGCGCTACCAGCTGATCGGGGAGTCGCTCGAGCGCCTTGCCGCCGGCGATGCGGCGCTCGCCTTCGACGGGGAGGACAACCTCGTCCTCGAGGAGCGCTCCCGCCGGCCGTTGTAGCTG
>JAKATT010000193.1:5085-6505 GCA_021818615.1 Actinomycetes bacterium
AGCGATTCGGGGAGCCTGAGGGAGCTCCTCCGGTAGGGCGAAGGGATCGAGACGCCTGGTGCAGTTTCTCTTGGTGCCCGGAGCTCGGTTCCGGGTCGAGCGGTGTTGAGCTGGGAGCGGCGCGTGAAGAAGGGACGGCACCGGCGATTCGAAGAGGCACGCAGCTTGAAGCGTGCCTTCGAGGTGAGCGCTGAGCCATGCCCGGAGTGCGGCGCTCCGCCCGGCGAGCCACACGCCGGCTGGTGCCTGTATGAGTCCGAGGAGCTCGATGACGAGCCCGAGGAGGAGCATCACAGCTGAGCGTGGCCGGTCCACCGGCGCGCCCGGCACCATCGCCGGTGGCCGGGCGGGCAGCCAGGCCTACGAGCTCCTGCGAAGCGCCGGGTGCGGGAGCCGCACCGCCCGCTTCGACTTGACCCTTTCGGCAAGGTAGGCAGCGATCAGCTGGTATACAGCCTCGCCCGTCATCGCTGTGATCTCGTCTCGCATGGAGAGGTAGACAGGCTCCCTGCCCGTGAACGCCTCGGGCTCCTCCGTGCACCACCAGGCGAACTCCTGGCCTCCGTCGCCCCAGTGACGGCGCTGCCACTCGGCGAGGGTCGAGGTGACGCGGCCGTCGGTGTCGACCGAGTCCTCTTGGCGGAGCGGGAGCTGCCAGCAGACGTCGGGTTTCAGCTCGAGCGGCGGGACGCCCCGCTCCAAGGCAGCGAGATGAAGCGCACAGCCCGGGCCGCCCTCGTGTCCGGGCCGGTTGAGGAAGACGCAGGCACCACGGACGAGCCGGGTCGTCGCCTCACCCGTCTTCGAGCGCCTGACAGGGTTCTGCCTGCCACCCACGGAGCGAAACTGCCACTGCGCCGCAGTCAACGTCTTTGCTGCCGCGAGCACCCGGTCGATGTCCTCCTCGCTGGTGAAGTGAGCCCCGTACGAGCAGCAACCCTGCACGAGCTCAGGGGCCGGGCCAGTCAGCACCCCCTGGCAGCCGCACCCGAAGATGCAGGTCCAGCCGCTCTCGAGGAACGTGACGTCGACTACCCACGTGCGGTGCTCGGCGGGGTCATCGAAGCTGACCCACTCATGGGCATCTGATGGCGCGCTCACGTCTGGGTGGGCCGACCGCCCACCGCAACGAGCTGGGCTGCTGTCGGTTCTGCACAGCAGAACCAGCTTTCGGTGAGCCGGGGCCGCTTGCTGCCAGGCAGTGGGGCGGCCGTCACCGGTACGGGCACGTTCCGCCCGAGCGGAGCTCCGGCATCTCTCGCGACGCTCCAGATAAGACCGAAGGCGTCGTCGGGCGACAACGCTTCGGCGCCGGCGCGCTCGGCCGCCTCGGCCAGGCGGCTCTGCAGCTCGTCTAGGCTCGGGTCGGCCGAGCGCCAGGCGACGCTGCCTGTAGCCGCATCGAGGCTGCCGAGCGACG
>JAKATT010000065.1 GCA_021818615.1 Actinomycetes bacterium
ACCCCAGCCTTAGCCCAGCCCGGGTAGCTCAGCCGGTAGAGCAGCGCACTCGTAATGCGCAGGTCAGGAGTTCGAGTCTCCTCCCGGGCTCCAAGAGATCCCAGGTAGCCCGACTCCGGTGCCGTTGTCCACAGGCTTTCCTTGTCCCAACAATCGTTGGAACAGCCGTCAGCTGCCGTGGCCCGATGTACGGCACTCCGACGAGCACGCCGGACATGGGAGGCCCCCACAGGGACGCCTCGAGAGGCCAGGAAGAGCCGACAGTGGAGACAGCGCGAACAGCGAGAACGGCGGGTGGATGGAGGGCAGGCGGTGGCGTGTGTAGTGGAGGAGGTGCGGATCCCGGCCGGCCAGCAACAGCTGGCCCGCTCCCCGGTGGACGCGAAGGTCCAGTTCCCACCACCTCGCTTTGCTGCCGAGAATGATCGCGATTGTCACCCAGAGCACGAGTCCGCCGCCGTCGGCGGCTGCCGGAGGAGTGAGGCCGAGCGTCGCGGTGAGCCCTCCGGGCTCGCCTGGCGGCGGGAGCCGACGGGGGCACGCTCTCGGCCGGACAGCATCTCCGAACCGCCGCCGGATCCGGTCGCGCCAAGCCCTTGGCGCGAAGCGACCCCGCCCGGCCGGTGTCTCCACCGATCGAGCGGGATCGTTCAGGGGTCTCGGAGCCGAATCACTGGGTGTCGCTCCGAGGGGACAGTTCCGTTCGCCTCAGGCGGCCGCCCTCTCCGTCTTCAGCAGCTCTAGGTCGACGGGGACCCGCCGCGAGTGCCAGAAGCCGAAGCCGACCAGGACCGCCATCACCCCGCCGAGGATGAACGAGGCCACCGCAGCCCAGAGGGCGATCTCGCCCAACTTCCAGAATCCGTACGCCTCGAGGAGCAGCCCCCGGAGCGTGGTGCCCTGGAACACGGTCTGTTCGAGCCCGGCGAGCTTGGTGGCCGCCGGCGTGCCGGGCGTGGCAGCCCTGGCAGCCGCGCTCACCTTGGAGTACACGCCGCCGAAGGGCATCTCGGAGAGGTGCACTGCGATGAAGTGGTCCGCGTATGCCTCAGCCTGCGGGCCGCTCAGGAGCTGCTGACCGGCGTACTGCAGGAGGTACGGCTTCATCCCGGGCGTGATCTCGGTGCCGGCCTTGGCGTGGGCGAAGGCAGACGCCGGAGGGAAGTAGATCTGCTGCTCGGCGAGCTGGTTGTGGACGTTGGAGTTGGCGAAGCTGTTGCCCCATAGGAGGAGAGCACCAGCTACGACCAGGACGACGACCAGAACGGCCCCGCCTGCACTGGCAAGAATATCGAAGACCTTGCGTCTCATGGTCCTGTCTCCCTTTCTCGAGAGTCATAGACAGGATGCATGGACTGCGAACCGCTACATAGGGCCGAAGGGCCCGGCCAAGGGTCCCGAGATTTCGGGACTGTCGGCTGGCCGGCTGTCAGCCGGCGCCCGGGGGGTTCGGCGAGGGCGTGCCGCAGTCGCCGAGGTCGGCGGTAGGGGCCAGGTAGACCGCGGGAGCCGTCGAGACCGAGGAGACGTGTTGCCAGTCACCGGTCTTCTCGATACGCGCCGTGCTCGAAGGGCGGTCCCGCGGCCGCAACACCAGCTCGAAGAACTCCGTCGTCACGCGGTTGACCGCCGACGACCAGGGGAGCTCCCCGCCGTAAGGGCCGAGATGGTCCGCTCCGAGGAGGGTGAGGAAAAAGCGGGTCTTCGCAGCGCCGGCGACCGCGTCGTACAGTTGGGTCGCCTGCTGGGTCTCGTTGCAGTAGTCGGCGTCGCTCTCGACCGAGAGGAGCGCCGGCGCCGGGGAGGGGCTCTCGTAGACGACGCCGCCGCCGAGCTCGGCGCCCGAGAAGAGCCCGACCGCCCTCGGTCGCACGGGCAGCTCGTCCCGAGAGGGACGGAACCGCTTGCCGTAGACGAGAGCTGCCATGACGTCGGCGCCGTCCGACTGGCCGGCAAAGGCGGTCATCGAGAGGTCGAGCAGGCCGTGCACGAATGTGCCCGGGCGCGTCACCAGAGGGGCGAGCTCGTGCAGGACGAACGCGACGTCGCGGGGCTCGTTCCAGATGTCGGCCTCCGGTGCGCTGCCTCCCCCTTGGGCGGCCCATTCGAAGTAGTTGTCAACCGGGAAGACAGGAGATACCACTACGAAACCCGCCTCCACCCACGCATCGAGCATCGGTTCGTAGGTGTGGGGAGTCACGGCATAGCCGTGGGCGAACACAATGACGGGGAAGGGGCCGTAACCGTAGGCAGGAGGGGCGTTCGGCTGCGGTGCCGGGCCGCTGTCGAGCGTCGGGTAGCGGATCTGCGTCTGGATCCGCCTCTCGTCCGACGCCAGGGTCGGGGGGTTGGTCGCATAGTCAAGGGTCGGGCGGCTCGTATCGACGAACGTGATCGTTCGGATGCCGACGCCGAACGACCTCGGGTACGCAGGGGCTGCCGGGGCCGCCGGCCGGCTCGCGGAGTCACGGAGAACGGCGCGGGTGGAAGATCGGGAGCCGTGACGAGAGGTCCCTGAGCGGTCGGCGGCGACGGTCCCCCCGCAGCCGGCGAAGGTGATGGCGGCGACCAGGGTGGCCGGGAGGGCAAACCTGGCGGCGGCTGATGTCCGAAGGCGTTTGCGTACAGGCGCCATTCTCGCGCGCTCTGGCGTCAACCGCGTGATGACGACGGGCTCTGGACGCCCTCGAGCACCCGACGCGGGACCTCGACGAGCATCGTGTGGATCTGCTCCTCGCTCACCCCGTGATCCCGCAGGTAGGGAAGGACGTCGTTCCAGATGTGCAGGTAGTGCCACTGCGGCGTGAAGGCGAGAGCCGCCGGTTCCAGCCAGTCGATGTAACAGGAGGCGTCGTGGGAGAGCACCATGTGGCCGGCGTAGCCGCGGCGGCACAGCTCCACGATCGTGTCGGCCCGCTGCTCGAAGGTGAGCTCGACGTTGATGCCGAGCCGGTCCATTCCGAGGACGAAGCCAGCATCCGCCAGCTCGGCCAGGTGGTCACAGTCGGTGGTGTCGCCACTGTGTCCGAGGACGACGCTCGTCGGCGGGACGCCGCCCTCGTCGCAGAGGACGCGTTTCGCCTCGAGACCGGTCCTCGTGGCGGGATGGGTGTGGACGGCCACCGGCGCCCCGGTCCGGTGGTGCGCCTCGGCGACGGCACGCATGACGCGCTCGACGCCAGGCTGCATGCCGAGCGAGTCGATGGCGCACTTGAGCATGCCCGCCCTCACTCCCGTGCCGGCGATGCCCTCTGCGAGGTCGGCGACGAACATCTCGACCATCGGCTCGGGGAGCGAGCGGCTGATGCCAGGGCCGCGGAGGCGGAAGAAGAACGGCACGCTGTCGTAGGTGTAGATGCCGGTCGCCACGACGATGTTGAGCTCGGGCACCTGCTCGGCGACCCGTTGAATCCGCGGGATGTCACGACCAAGGCCGACCACGGTCAAATCGACGATGGTGCGGATGCCCTGGCCGGCGAGCGCCCGCAGCTTGGCGACCGCATCGCCGACCCGCTGCTCCTCGTCACCCCATTCGCCCGGATAGTTCGCCTGCACGTCGGTCGTGAGCACGAAGACGTGCTCGTGCATGTAGGTCCGACCGAGCTCGCTCGAGCCGATCGGCCCTCGCACCGTGTTGATGTGGGTCATCGCGGCCTCCGTCGGGAACAGCGCCCGAGCTCCTCGCCCGTCCCCCGTCTGCTTGCTCCTCGTTCCGTGGGCGACCGGAGCGCGGCGGGGAGGTCCGCTTCTTAGCCGAACCGGGCTCCGGCGTCGAACCTGTGGGCGGCGCCTCGCTGGTGCCGTCCGGAGTCCTTCGGGGCGAACGAGGTCCTGAAGGGCTGCTGGCTCGCGGTAAACCCGCCCGAGGCGGTGTGCTCCGAGGCGGTGTGCCGCATCGGATCTTCCGGTTCGGGAAGGTCGACCATGGCCTGCTCAGGCATGACCATGGTCATCGCAACTCACGAGATGAACTTTGCCCGCGACATCGCCCAACGGGTGTGCTTCCTCGAGGAGGGGCGCATTATCGAGGAAGCCTTGCCCGAGGAGCTGTTCACGGACCCGAAGGACGAGCGGACGCGCCGCTTCCTCCGACGCATCGTCGAAGCGGGCCGGCTCTGACGATGCGGGCCGGTGGGCCGTCGATGGATGCACCGGAGGAAGCGGGTGCGACCTTGGCTGGCCGCGGGCTCAGCCGTGAATTCTCAGGAACGCGTCGTGTTGCCAGATCGGGTGGGGAATTGACAGGAAGGCGACGCCCAGTCCTGTCATCATTGCCACCTGGATCTTCCGGTGGAGCTTCCTCAACCTAGCCATCCCTACCTCCGTATCTCCGGGTAGCACTCGCCTGCCGGATCGCTATACAGAGCGCGATCTCGGCTCCCTGATACATTGGCGTTGAGCTTTTTGCTTCTTGTACCTCGAGGCACCCGCGTGCTGTGGAGCCGGAGTCCGGGGCTTTGTACACTTCGCCTCGTGGACGTTGAACAGCTCGTCCAGGCAGCTGCCGCGGGGGATCAGGCCGCCTGGGGAGCACTGGTCGATCACTTCGGGGGCCTGGTGTGGTCGGTCGCGCGGGCTCACTCGCTCGATTGGGACGACGCTGCCGACGTCAGTCAGACGACTTGGCTCCGCCTTGGGGAGTCCCTCGGATCGATACGCGAGCCAGCCCGCATCGCTGCTTGGCTAGTTACTTGTGCCCGTCGCGAGTCACTTCGGCTGATTCGTGCGCGGCAGCGGGAAGCTCCCCTCGATCCAGGTTGGGACGCCCGAGATGCGGGGAGCGAATCACCTGAGCAGCTGTTGCTTCGAGAGGAGCGCGACGCCGAGCTCTGGCAGGCGATCGAGACTCTCCCTCCGCGATCGCAGGCGCTGCTACGAGCGATGCTGGAGGATCCGCAGCTCTCTTATGCCGAGTTGTCTGCCGTGTTCGATATCCCGATAGGTAGCATTGGTCCGACTCGTGCGCGTTGTCTCGCAAGGCTGCGTGACTTGATCCATACTCATGATGTTCTGGAGGAACAAGACAGTATGGCGCCAGGGTCACGCAGGAGAGTCTCGTGACTGGAACGGACCGCTCGTCGAGAGACGAATCCTCAAAGGTGGTTCCGTTCGGTGAGAGAGCTCGAGGGTTAGGTCGAAGCCCAACCGATGAAGACGCATGCCGACGGGAAGTAGACCCTACTGACTTGGCTCGAGAGTCTATGTTTCGCCGCCTTGCCGAGTTGGCAGACGAGCTCGATCCCGTGCCGCAGCGCGTTGCTGACGATGCAAAGGCTAGTTATCGGTGGCGCTCGATCGACGACGAACTTGCGCGTCTCACTTATGATTCGGCGCTAGACCCCGATCTGTTGATCGGTGTGCGTGGAGGTGGAGGTGCTGTCCGGCAGTTGACGTTTGAGGCTCCTCAACTGGTACTCGAAGTCGAGATCACTCATGGGGAGCCTCGGTCGCTCACCTGCCAGGTAGTTCCTCCTCAGTCGGCGCAGTTGGAGATCAGGTACCGAGGAGGAACAGTCTCGGTCGGTCGAGATGGCTACGGGACATTTCACTTGCCTGCTCTTCCCGCGGGACCTGTCAGCATTCGATGCATTCCGACCGATGTTCGTGTCGGCCCTGCTGCAACGAGCTGGGTCACGCTCTGAATCGCTTGCCTTGCGACCGCCAGTATGCCGACGTCAGCCCACCCTGATCGGCCGGCGTTGGTGGCGGCCGAGCGAGCGCTCGCCTTGTCCGCTGCAGATCCTCACGCTGCCCTGCTTCTTACCGAGGAGATCCTCGCTAGGGCCGATTGCAACGCCGAGGCGGCTGTATTGGCTCAGCGAGCCGCGGCACTCTCAGAACTCGAGCTAGGTCAGCTGCAGTCAGCGCATCAGCACCTTCAGGAGGCGGCGAGGCAAGCCAGGGCAGCCGGACTGGTCCGGCGCGCGACGGAGGTTCACACGGGCTTGGCGTTCCTGCTACTCCAACTAGAGGATCCGGACGGAGCTCTCAAGCAGGTTGAACAAGCCCTCGAAATGGCGCCAGACATGACGAGCCTCGGTGCCGCGCAGTCGCAGCATGCCATGATTCTCATGCGCCTTGGCCGTTATGCAGAGGCGCTGCGAGAGACCGAAAGAGCTCTTGCCAATCTTCGCTCGTCGGCACCGGCCACTCAGATCGCTCGCCTGCGTTCCAACCGGGGCCTCGTCTGGGCCTACCTTGGCGACTTCGACCGCGCCGAAACCGAGCTCAATCTCGCTCTCGAGCTCCACCGCCGCCAGGGTTCGGAGCTGTCGGCGGCCCAAGTGGTCAACAACCTCGGGTTCGTTGCCTCGATGCGCGGTGACGTCCCGGCGGCCCTTCGTTACTTCGACGAGTCGGTTGAAGCCTACGAGCGCCTCGACCTCCCTTGTCACCTACAGGACATCGACAGATGCCAGGTACTGATGTCGGCACACCTGCTCCCTGAGGCGAGAGAAGCCGCCGAGCAGGCAGTGCAAGGGCTCGAAC
>JAKATT010000075.1 GCA_021818615.1 Actinomycetes bacterium
GCTGATCTCGAGAAGCTACCGTACATCCTCGTCGTCGGGGCGGACGACGTAGGCGCCCGGACAGTCGGGGTGAACGCCAGGGGTTCTGAGAGCCCAGAACGCGGCGTGGAGCTCTCGGCCTTCGTGAAGCAGGCCAGGGCGGAGGCCGCGCCTCCGGACCGACGTGTCAGCGCCGCGGGGGACGAGTGACCCTTCTCGACCACCTGTGGGCCGGGTGGCGAGCCTCGTACGTGGAGTCCTTCGGCCCGGCGGGAGGTGCGGGAGAGGGAACCCCCGCACCGGCGAGCACCGAAGCGCCGCCGCTTGCGTCCCGGCTTGCTGCCTCCAGGACTGCTGTCGGCAATTCCGCTTGTGTGTTCTGCGCGATCCTCGCTGCCGGCGAGCTCTCCGAGCGCGAGCGCATGATCGTCTGGCGCGGGGCGTCCGTCGTGGCGATCCTCAATGCCTACCCGTACTCGTCGGGCCACCTCATGGTGATGCCGGTGCGACACCTGCAGGATCTCGAGGAGCTCTCGGCCGACGAGTCGGCCGAGCTCTGGGAGAGCACCCGCAGGGCAGCCGGGGCGGTCAAGGGTGCCTACCACCCTGAGGGCCTCAACCTCGGGCTCAACCTCGGAAGGGCCGCCGGTGCCGGCATTCCCGGGCATCTCCACGTTCATGTTGTGCCCCGCTGGGTCGGTGACACGAATTTCATGACGACAGCGGCGTCGGCGCGTGTGCTGCCCGAGTCGCTGGCCGACACCTGGGACAAGCTGCGGGCCGCATGGCGCTGAGGGGTCCCGGCCGGGACGAGTCGCTGCTGCAGCCGGTCATCCAACCGCTTCCATCCCGCTCCAACCGGCCGCCGTCGGACTGGGCGAGCGTCGACATCGTCGAGGGAAAGCTGAGTATCACCTTGCACGGCTGGCGCAGCCTCCTGGCGATCCGCCGGCGGCTCACTGTCCCCCTAGAGCTCGTCACGGCGGTGCGGGTCGATCCGCTCGTCTACGGTCAGGTGCCCACGTCACTGAGGCTGAAGTCGCGACCGCGGGCCCATGTCTACCGTCTCGGCGTCTACCGCGGCATCAGAGGGTGGTCCTTCTGGGCTTGCGGGATGGGTCGCAACGCCGTGCTCATCGAGACCGAGCGGTACCGGTTCCGCTACATCGTCATCGAGCGGAGCGACCCCGTAGCGCTCGTGTCGATGATCGAGCGAGCGCGCGCCGGCCCCTGAGCGACTCGTTCAGGAAGGCTGCTGGGCGGCCTTCACGACGCGCTCGACCAGCTGTTGGGGCACCACCTCGTAGCGGTCGTGGCGGATCGAGAAGCGTCCGCGCCCGGCAGTGAGCGATCGCAGGTCCGTTGCATACCTCATGACCTCCGAGGTGGGCACGAGCGCGATCACGACCTGCTCGTCGCCGTCGGCCGATTCCGTGCCCAGCACCCGGCCGCGGCGCGAGTTGAGGTCACCGAGCACGTCGCCCTGGGAGGCGGCAGGTACCGTGATCTCGAGGCGCGAGATCGGCTCGAGCAGCACCGGGACCGCTTTCTCCATGGCCTCTCGAAAGCCGAGGGAGCCCGCCATCTTGAAGCTCATCTCCGAGGAGTCGACCGAGTGGTACTTGCCGTCGAAACAGGTCACCCGGACGTCGACGACGGGGAACCCGAAGTGGCCACCGGACGCCATCGCCTCCTGGACGCCCTTCTCGACGGCAGGGATGAACTGGCGAGGAATAGCGCCACCCACGATCTGGTCGACGAATTCGAAGCCACTCCCTCGCTCGAGCGGCTCGATGCGGAGGTTGGCGACGCCGTACTGGCCGTGGCCACCTGTCTGCTTCTTGTACTTGCCCTCGGCCTCGGCTGACTGGGTGATGGTCTCCCTGTAGGGGACCCGTACCGGTTCGGTCTCGACGTCGACGCCGAACTTGCGGAGAAGCTTCTCGCAGACGATCTGCAGGTGGGTGTCGCCCATGCCGGACAGCAGCGTCTGGTGAGTCTCGTCGTCCCTCGTCACCGAGAGGGCGGTGTCCTCCTCCTGGAGGCGGTGGAGCGCGGTCATCAGCTTGTCCTCGTCGCCCTTTGCCTTCGGGTGGACCGCGATCGAGAGCAAGGGCGTCGGAGCAGGCCTGGTGGCGACCGTCACGGGGCTCGATTTCGGCGCAAGGGTGTCGCCGGTGCGGGAGTCGGCGAGCTTCGGCACGGCGATGATGTCGCCCGCTTGGGCCTCTCCGATCGGCTGAGCCTCCTTGCCGCGCAGCAGCTGGAGGGCATGCAGCCGCTCCTCGGTGTGCGTGCGGGAGTTGACGAGGGAGACGTCCGGGCGCAAAGTGCCCGAGAGCACGTGAAGGAGCGAGATCTTGCCTACATAGGGGTCGGCGATCGTCTTGAAGACACGGGCGAGCGTGTTGCCTGCCGGATCGACGGCGACAGAAGCCAGCGTGTCACCTGCCCGAACGGTGGTGGGAGCCCGATCGAGCGGGCTCGGGCCGATCTCGCAGATGAGCTCGGCGAGGCGGTCGACAGCGATCTGGCGCGTCGCCGAGCCACAGACGACCGGAAAGACCGTTGCTGCCGCGATGCCGTGGGCGAGGGTCGCCTCGAGCTCCTTGGTGGACGGAGTCTCGCCATCGAGGTAGCGCTCCATGAGGGCGTCGTCGGCGACGACGATGCCCTCGACGAGGGCGTCGTGGACCCGGTGCTCGAGGTCGGACATGTCGTCTGGGATGGCCCCGGTCGTGGCCTTGCCGTTCTCGTAGACGATCGCGGTGTCAGTGAGCAGGTCGGCCACTCCCTTGAAGTCCGTCTCGCGGCCAATGGGCAGCTCGAGAGGCGCGATGCCGGCCCCGAACAGGGCGCGCAGCTGATCGAGCGTCCGCTCGAAGTCAGCCCGCTCTCTGTCGAGCTTGTTGACGAAGACAAGGCGGGGTAGCCCGAGCTCGCTGGCGATCCTCCAGGCGACCTCGGTCTGCACCTCGACGCCCTCTACCGCGCTCACCACGACGACCGCGAGATCGGCGACCGAGAGCCCCGCCTCCATCTCGGCGACGAAGTCTGCGTAGCCGGGCGTGTCGACGATGTTGATCCGGTGCTCACCCCACGGGAGCGGCGCGAGGGCGAGGGACACCGAGATCTGCCGCTTCACCTCCTCGGGCTCGAAGTCGCACACGGTCGTCCCGTCCTCGGTCCGGCCCGCCCGGTTGAGCACACCGGAGCACACGAGAAGGGCCTCGGCGAGCGTCGTCTTGCCCGCACCCCCGTGGCCGACGAGCGCGACGTTCCGGATCTTCGCGGACGGCACGTTCGGCACGTGACGAACCTCCTTCGTCCGCCCGGCCCCGCCGGTTGCGAGGACACGCCGGGTCGGCTCGCATCGAGCCTACTCAGGCGTCCAGCTTGCTGGAGAAGGGGTCTGCCGTCGAACTGATCGGCAGCCGACAGCCTCTGATAACGTTGATCATGCAGCTCCCGGCTGCATTGGAGCCGTTGCACGGGCCTTCTCCGGCATCGGGCGCTGCCGGGGAGAGGACGACCAGTTTGGCTCGAGGAAGATCATGATCGACGGCCGGCGCAAGAAGCGTCCTGGCACGGACGTGGCCGACGGACCAGCTGGGCAAGACGGGGCTGTGGCGCCGGCCGAGGCGGGCGGTCGCACGGGCGTCAGTCTCGACCTCGGCAGGCGGTTGGTCAGCTTGGGCGTGCACGCCGACCACGTGACTGTGCTCGGCATGCTCATCGCGGCGCTCACCGGAGCGATGCTCGCGCTCGGGCACCTCTGGATCGGCGTGGCACTTGTCACCGTGGGCGGCCTCATGGACACCCTCGACGGGGCGGTTGCCAAGGCAGCCGGCAGCGCTTCGAAGCGCGGAGCCTTCTTCGACTCGGTGACCGACCGAGTGGCCGACGCGTTCATCTTCGGCGGCCTTGCGTGGTACTTCGCCGGTGGCCCGGGCAAGGACGCCAAGCTGGCACTGCTGCCATTCGGGATCCTCGCCGTGAGCAACGTGATCTCCTACGAGCGGGCAAAGGCGGAGTCGCTCGGCTACCTGGCGAGCGGCGGCCTCATGGAGCGGGCCGAGCGACTCATCCTGCTCGGCCTCGCTCTCGCCGTGAACGTCGTGCTCGTGCCGCTCCTCTGGCTGCTGCTGGCGCTCTGCGTGTACACGGCGGGCCAGCGCTTCACCAAGGTCTGGCGGCAGGCGAGCGCCGACACGGGCAGCGGTCTGCCGGCGCATACCAAGCCATGGCGGCCTGCCCGGGTCGAATCGCGCTGGAGAGCCTGGCGCGAGGCTTCCTCGGTGCACCGGCGCCCGCGAGTCGCCCCGGCGAGCCGTGCCCGTGCCCGCCGGCATGGGGAGCCCCTCTCGACCCGCGTGCGTCGCATGCTTGTCCCTGAGACGGCGGGTGCCCGCCGCGAGGCGCGCCCACTCAGGTCTGATCGAGCCCGCCGGAGGCCGACGCGTGACGGAGCCGCCTCGGCGTTCCGCCGCCGGCTCGGCACCGGCCGCTGACCCACCCGTCCGCCTGGGTGGTTACCTCGTCGGAGGTCCGGCGTCCGGTGCTGTCCAAGTCGCGCACCACCTATCTCAGCTACCGGTCGCTCGCGGCAGCTCTCGAGCTCTTTCCCCGGCCGATCGCCGACGTCATCGCTGTCGCCTCCGGCCGCTTGATGTACCAGGTCTGGAAGGACAAGCACCCCGTCGTCCGGGCCAACCTGAGGCGGGTGCTCGGCCCGGGCGTCACCGAGGACGAGCTCGACGAGGCGGTCGTGAAGGCGTTCGACTCGTACGCCCGGTACTGGGTCGAGAGCGCAAGGCTCGCGACGATCCGGCCGTCCGAAGTTCTCCGCCGGATGACCACCATCGGCTTCGAGTCGGCGACCCGCGAGATCGACAGCGGGCGGGGAGCGATTCTCGGGCTCACCCATACCGGTTCGTGGGATATCGGCGGCTACTGGCTGACCTTGCAGGGGACGCCGCTCGTGACGGTGACCGAGCCGGTCGAGCCGCCTGAGCTCTTCGCCTGGTTCCGCGAGCAGCGCGAGCTGATGGGCCTCACGGTGCTGCCGCTCGGCCGGGAGACGAGCACCCAGCTCCTCTCGGCCCTGCGGTCGGGCCGGCTGGTCGGCCTCCTTTGTGACCGTGACATCTCCGGCAACGGTGTCGAGGTCGAATTCTTCGGCGAGAAGACGACGCTGCCGGTGGGCCCGGCAGTGCTGTCTCTCCGGACGGGCGCCCCCATCATCCCGGCGAGCGTCTACCAGGAGCCGGGAGGAATGCACCGGGGAGTCATGAGGCCCGCGCTCCGTTTCGAACGGACCGGCGACCTGCGTGCCGACGCGACTGCCCTCACCCAGCTGCTCGCACACGAGCTCGAGCAGCTGATCCGGTGGGCACCGACGCAGTGGCACGCCTTCCAACCGATCTGGCCGTCGGACTTTCCGGCCGCCGGCCGCGCCGCGCCGAGTCGGGCGTAGCCCCGGCTCGGCGGGTGTCGAGGCGCCAGGTGTCGCCTTGCCGGCCCTCTTCGCGGCGCCGAGTGGCGCTCGTCTGCCCCTACGACGTGTCGGTGCCGGGGGGAGTGCAGACACAGGTCATAGCGCTCGCTGAGGAGCTCGTGGTCCTTGGCACCCGGGTGACGGTGGTCGCGCCGGGGCGAGTGCCGTCGAGAGCGGCTGGAGACGTGGCGTACATCGACGTCGGACGCGCGCTGAGGGTGGCTGCGAACGGCTCTCGGGCGCCTGTCGCCCTGTCGCCGGCAGCTGCCGTCCGGACGGCTGGAGCACTCCACCGGGACTGCTTCGACGTCGTCCACGTCCACGAGCCGATGGTCCCGCTCGTCGGGCTGTCGGCGCTCGCCGCTGCCAGGGCGGCGGTTGTGGCGACGTTCCACCGGTCCGGCCTCGACCTTGCCTACCGAACGGAGGCAAAGGCCCTCGGCGGCCTCGCCCGGAGGATCGTCACCCCGGTCGCCGTGTCGGAGGCAGCGCGGGAGACCGCCGTCAGGGCGCTCGGCCTCACCGACGTTGCGATCGTTCCCAACGGAGTACGGATCGTCCCAGGTGGCCACGGAGACAAGGCACCAGTGCCGACCGTCGTCTTCGTCGGCCGCCACGAGTCGCGAAAGGGTCTCGCCGTCCTGCTCGAGGCGTTCGGCTTCGTGGAGCAGCCCGCCCGTCTCGTGGTGATCGGCGAGGGCCCTGAGACCCCCGCGCTGCGGGCTCGCTTCGCCTCCGACAGGCGCCTCGAGTGGTGCGGTGCCGTCGACGACGAGACGAGACGTCTCCTCGTCTCCTCTGCCGACCTCTTCTGCGCACCCTCGCTCGGGGGGGAGTCGTTCGGAGTCGTGCTGCTCGAGGCGATGGCGGTGGGCACGGCCGTCGTGGCCTCCGACATCCCCGGCTACCGGCTGGCGGCCGGGGA
>JAKATT010000096.1 GCA_021818615.1 Actinomycetes bacterium
TGCCCCCCTCCCACTCCCCGAGGTGCACCTCGCGCAGGTCTCGTTCCACCTTCGGCTCGAGCCCGACCCCCCGGGCGAGCGGAGCCGCTGTCTGGGCGGTGCGGCGCAGCGTCGTGACGTAGATGGCTGCGATCTCGGTACCTGCCAACCGGTCCGCCAGACGGGCTGCCTGTTCGATCCCTTCCGGGCCGAGGTCCGGGTCGCCCTGTCCCTCGACGAGCGGAAAGGGATCGTCAGGAGGCGCCGGGATCGTCTCCCCGTGGCGGACGAGCACGATCTCGGTCCCGTCGGGGGGCCGGACGAAACGGACCTGGCGGTAGCCCGCCGGCGTCGCGTCGCAGCCACCCGTCTTCTCTGCGGTCATGTCTCGAGCGTAGGTGCCCTGCTCGCATCGCAGTATCTCCGCCAGGCGGCGCGGTAGCGTTCGCCCATGATCATCGCCACGACGAACGACCTTCCCGGCTACGAGATCACAGAGGTGCTCGGCGAGGTGTTCGGCCTGACCGTGAGGTCGCGCAATGCCTTCTCGCAGATGGGCGCCGGCCTCAAGTCGATCTTCGGCGGAGAGCTGAAGGGCATGACGAAGAACCTCGAGGCGAGCCGCCAGGAGGTCATCGAGCGGATGGCGGAGGCGGCGACGGCACGCGGCGCGAACGCCGTCGTCGCGATGCGCTTCGACACCTCGGAGATGGGCGACGTGTGGACCGAGATCTGTGCGTACGGGACGGCCGTAAGGGCCGTCAGGCACTGACTGTCAGGCACTGACTGTCAGGCACTGATCCGAGGCGTCCCGGCCGGCCTCCTCTTGGCCGGTGCTCACTTTGAGTGGTACTGTAGTGACTTACGGCGGTTGGACCTTCCGGATGACAGCGGTAGGAGCAATTCAGAGGCAGTCATTCAGAGGCAGTCATTCAGAGGCAGTCATTCAGGCGGTGTGGCAGTGACCCGTGACCACGAGGCGAGGAGCACGAGCCCGGGAGGGGCTCGCTGCCCGGTCGGGCACGGCACGGCCCGGAGCTCGGGCAGCTGGGGCTGAACCGACTGATGGTGCCGGGAGCACCTGCACGTCTGCGCCTTGCTGCCCGGCTGTGCGTCGGCGGCTTCACGCTTGCAGGGCTGGCGGCGGCGGCGGCGGTCGTCCTCGTGTACGGCTCGCTCGGTCTCGGCTCGCTTCTCCTGGTTGCCGTTCTCTGTGCGCTGGTGCTCGCGAGCTGGGTCTGGCCGATCGTGATGTACTCCAACGGGTCGCCGCAGACCCACCACCTCGACGAGGGGTTCTTCGTCGTGATGGCGCTGCTCCTGCCTCCCGTCGGGGCCGTCCTCGCCTTCGTCGCCGCCACCGTGCTGGCGCAGCTGGTGCGTCGCCGGGCGGCCGCGAGGTCGCTCTTCGACGTGTCGCAGGTCACCTTGTCGGCAGCCGCCGGCCTCGTCACGGCTCGGCTCATCGCGCCACCGCCCGGACACCTCGGTCCTGCTCAGCTTGGCGCTGCGGTCGCGGGCGCCCTCGTGTACTTCCTCGTGGGCACGCTCTCGCTGGCTGTCGCCACTGCCGCGACGGGGACCGAGGGCTTCAAAGCTGCGCTCCTCGACGGGCTCGAGCCCCGGGGTCGCATACTCACCGGCTCAATCTCCCTCGGGGTGGTGTCGGGACTCGGGTTGCACGCCCTTCCCGAGATGGCTCCGCTCGTCGTCGTGCCGTTCGCCGCCTTCAGGCAGGCCCTGACCGGCCGCTTCCAAGCGCGGCACGACCGCAGCCGGCTGCTCGGCCTCTTCGAGGCGACTCTCGAGGTGAGCCACACGATGGGGACCGCCCACGTCGAGGAGGCCCTCCGCCGCTCTGCCGCCAAGCTGTTGTGCTGCCCGACGGCCGCGATCGCCGAGGAGGAGCCGGGTGCCGGCAGCGCTGCCATGGCCGCCGTGATGGAGGTGAACGGGCAGTCGCGCTGGCTCACTGCGAGCGGGCGCGCCAGCGGTGAGCCGTTCGACACGGCTGACCGGACGCTCCTCGAGGCGCTCGCCGCCCTCGGCTCGTCCGCGCTCGAGAACTCGTCTCTCTACGAGGAGCGCAAGCGGCAGCAGGAGCGCCTCGTGGCCGTCACCTCGAACCTCGGCGAGGGTGTGTGCGCCTTCGACGCCGAGGCACGCCTGAGCTTCACGAACCCGGCGGCCGAGGCGCTGCTCGGCTGCAGCGAGGCAGAGCTCGCCGACTTGGGAGGCGGGCTCGCAGAGCTCGAGGCTCCCGTCGGGATCGTCCTGCGCTCCATACGCGACGGCGAGGTGATCCGGGACGAGAGGGCCACCTTCCTGCGTCGGGGCCTCGGCAGCTTCCCGGTCGAGGTGAGCTCCTCGCCCATCGTCTGCGATGACGAGGTGGCCGGCGCCGTGCTGGCGTTCCGGGACATCTCCGAACGGGTGGCGTCCGAGGAGCTGCTCGAGTACCACGCCTTCCACGACGCGCTCACGGGTCTGCCGAACAGGCGCATCTTCCTTGACCGCCTGCAGCACGCCCTCCGGCGCGCCGGGCGCAACGGAGCGATGCACGCGGTTCTCTTCGCCGACGTCGACCGCTTCAAGCTCACGAACGACAGCCTCGGCCACCACGCCGGCGACGAGCTGCTCGCCGCCATCGCCGATCGCCTGCGCAGCACCGTCCGGGCGGGCGACACGCTCTCACGATTCGGTGGCGACGAGTTCACGCTGCTGCTCGAGGACGTCGACGACCTTGCCGCCGCCGAGCAGCTGGCCGCCCGCATCGAGGAGGTCGTCCGCCGCCCTATCGTGCTCGACGACGGGAGGACGATCCTTGCCAGCCTGAGCATCGGGATCGCCCTCGCCACGGGAGCGAGCTCCCCGGACGACGTCCTGCACGACGCCGACGTCGCCATGTACCAGGCGAAGCACAAGGGCATCGGCCTCTTCCAGACCTTCGACGCCGTCGCGATGGGCAAGCGTTCGGCAGAGTGGCTCGATCTCGAGGTCGGGCTCCGCCGGGCGATCGACCTCGACGAGCTGACCATCCACTACCAACCGGTCGTGGCTGCCAGGTCGGGGCGGATCGTCGGTGCCGAGGCGCTCGTCCGCTGGGAGCACCCGCGCCGAGGCACGCTCGCGCCGTCGGAGTTCATAGGCCTTGCCGAGGAGACCGGGCTGATCCTCCCGATCGGCCGCAAGGTGCTCGAGGATGCATGCCGCCAGGCGAGGGAGTGGGCGGACAGGGGCACGCCGATCAGCATCGCCGTGAACCTCTCAGCCCGCCAGTTCCAGCAGCACGACCTGAGCAAGGAGATCCGCTCGGTGCTCGCCGCCGCTCGGCTGCCGGCTCCCCAGCTGTGCCTCGAGATCACCGAGAGCCTGGCGATGGGCGAGATCGAGCGGGCGATCCGTACCCTCGTCGAGCTGAAGGCGCTCGGCGTGCTTCTCGCCATCGACGACTTCGGGACGGGCTACTCCTCGCTCAACTACCTGAAGCGCTTCCCGATCGACGTCGTCAAGCTGGACCGCAGCTTCGTGCAGGAGCTCGACGTCAGCGCTGTCGACACGGCCATCGTCTCGGCTGTGGTCAACCTGGCGAGCGCCGCGGGCATGAAGACGGTCGCCGAAGGCGTCGAGACGGCGGAACAGCTCGCCCGCCTGAAGTCGATGGGCTGCCCGCTGGTGCAGGGTTACCACCTCGCCCGGCCCATGCCGGCGGCGGCCATGACCGAGCTCCTCGACGAGCGCCTGCGCGAGCGGGACGGCGCCCCCCGCCCGACGCGAGCAGCGAAACCCATCCTTCGCGCCGTCCCCGATCCCGTCGCTCTCTAGCGGGCGGCTGCCGGCGGCTGCCTGCGCCGGCGAGGCGGGTTTGACGTGCAATCGTGTAGAGGATGCTCGCCCTCGTCGCACGGCTCCTCCGCCAGCCGCACGGGCGTCATGTCGCGGTCCTGCTCGGTGCTGTCGTGACGTGCGTCGTGCTGGGTGGCGTCGCCTTCTCGGCGACCGACCACGTACCGGTCACCACCGGGCTCTACTGGGCCGTCACGACAGCGACCACGGTGGGCTACGGCGACGTGACGCCGCACAACCCGTCGAGCCGCATCATCGCGACGGTCGTCATGCTCACGACGATCCCGATGCTCGGCGCGGCGTTCGCGCTCTTTGCAGGTTCCGTCACGATCTCGAGGTTGAGCCAACTCATGCACATGGAAGGAGCCCGCATGGCTGGAGACGGCTTCAGGCTGGTGGTCGGGATGCACCCCTCGACGCCCGGGCTGCTCGAAGAGCTGGCGGTCGCCAGGCAGGAGGTGGTGCTCGTCGCCGACGTGGATCCTTCGAAGCTCCCTCGGGAGGTGAGGCTCGTCCGAGGCGACCCGACCGACCCCAACACTCTTCGGTCCGCCGAGCCTGAGCGGGCCGCGCACGCCCTCGTGGCCTGCAGCGACGACGGCGACGTCCTCGTCGTCGCCGTCATGTTGAGGGAGCTGGCCCCGGAGCTTCCGCTGTCGGCGCTTGCCGCCAGCAGGCCTGTCGTCAATGCCCTGAGGGACCTTGGTGTCAAGCAGGTCGTGTCGGGCGAGCGGCTCATCTCCCATGTGCTGGCGAAGAGCCTCGAGGCGCCGCACGCCGGCGACCTCCTCTTGAGCCTGCTCGACTCGGAGCGTCATCGCATCCTCGAAGAGCCCGTCGGAGCCTCGGACGCGGGGAAGCCGCTGAGCTCCGTGCGAGGCGAGCGGGCGGAGCTGCTGCTGGGAGTGGTGGCAGGCGGGCGGGTGTCGCTCGGGATCGGCGAGGACCCGGTGCTCTCGGCCGGCGACACGTTGCTGTTCGGAGTCCCGGAGAACGCCGGCGGGTCCCGTCGCTGACGAAAATCTCGAGGCCTATGAGCTGCTCTCGAGCTGCATTCCGAGCTCGCGCCGCAGCCAGCCGACGTCGACGGGCGTCTTCCCGGCGAGCCGGGCGAGATCCGCGTCGTGCTCGAACTCCCGGAGCAGGGCTTCGAGCTTCGTCCTGCCCTCACGTGAGCGGGCCGCCGCCCGCGGGGTCCGGTCGCCCAGCGCCGGCACCTTCTCCGACAGCCAGCTCTCGGCCCAGACGAGCCCCGCAGCCTCGGAGGGGACTCCGAGCGCCGCCAGGCGCAGCCCGGGGCGGTCAGGCAGCAAGTTGGCGATGTCGGACCTCTCGACGGACTCGATCGCGACCTCGCCGCCCAAGGATCGGAGGATCTCGAGCAGCAGCTCGAATCGCTCCTCTGAGTTGACGTTCACCTCGATCGTCGCGGCGTCGCGCTGGAGGAAACCCCGGATGAAGCGCTGCGGGCCCGGGCTCTCGAAGTCCTCGAGGCTCCTGCCCTCGGCGGCCAGGGCCACGGCCATGCGCTCTCGTGCTGTCGCGGCCTCGGCTGCGGACATCGCCCGTCCCCTCCACAGGAGCCTGCCGCTCCCCTCGGGCCCATCGGAGCTCTCGAAGTCGGAGAGGCGTTCCAGCCCTCTCCACGCCTTCGAGCTGTTCTCGACCCGGACACGGGCGTCGATCTGAACGAGGGGGTGCCCGTCTGTGTTCGTGAGCCGCAGTCCCTCCCTGTCCTTGGCCCGTTGCAAGCCCCAGAGCGTCGGCAGGGCCTGAGCCACGAGCTTGCTCACGAGGTCCCAGGACTCCTCCGGCGGCAGCTCGTCCTCCAAGACCGGGCTCGGTCTCCCTCGAGGGTTGCGAGCTCCGCCGGAGCGCTGCTCACCGAGAAGAACCCTGCAGAGCTGCTCGAACATCTCCCGTGCGAGGTCGGCCAATCGCTCGCCGTCGGCTGGCGAGACCGACCGGAACGCCTCACCGCTCCTCCAGGTTCCCTCGAGCGGGACGAGCACGCCCATGAGCACGCACCAGCGAGGCACGGCCTCCAGCTGCTCGGGAGGGAGCGACGCGTAGACTCGCCGGCCGCTCACGAGGTCCTGCATCCAGACGCCCGGGCATGGCTTCGGATCGGCGACCTGCCAGAGCCCGTAGCGGCAGTACGAGGCCCAGTCCGTCGCGGCCTCCTTGAGGCGCGCAGGCCTGCCCGGCTCCCGAGAGAACAGCCCGAGCACGCTGTTGAGCCTCTCGGCGGTGGCCTCCTCGCCCTCCGAGCGCATCTCGTGGTCCTCGTCGAAGGCCTGCTCGAAAAAGCCCGGGCGCAGCAGCCAGGCGTGCTCGATCGCGACCTTCGCGATCGAGGCGGTCTCCTCGTCGATCTCGCCGGCCGGACGCCCGGCATCATCGACCTCGGACTCTTCGATCCAGTGCTCCAGCGCCGCCGCGAAGTGGTCGCCCAGGTCCTTTGCCACAGCGAAGTCCGAGACGGCGCTGCGCAGCGCGTAGGTGAGCGTGCGATCCTCGAAGCGGGCGAGCTCGCCGGCCTCCTTTGGCCCACAGCAGTCGCCGTGC
>JAKATT010000141.1 GCA_021818615.1 Actinomycetes bacterium
ACGCCGACCTCGTCACGGCATCTGGCCAGCAGACCCAGGCCGTCTACGGCTTCGCCGGGATGCTCGCCCGGCTCCTCGACGACCACTCGCCCGCAGGCATGGCGGTGGCCTTCGACAGGCCCGAAGCAACCTTTCGCGATGAGCTCAAGCCTGACTACAAGGCGGGACGCTCCGAGACCCCCGAGCCCTTGCGGGAGCAGTTCGGCCTCATCCGCCAGATGGTCGAGTCGATCGGGGTTCCGCTGCTCGACGCCGCCGGCTACGAGGCCGATGACGTCATCGCCACCATGGCGTGCCGGCTCGAGGCGGCAGGAGAGGACGTCATCGTCGTGACCGGGGACCGTGACGCCTACCAGCTGGTGCACGACCCTCACGTGAAGGTTCTCTACAACCGGCGTGGCGTCACCGACTACGTGCTGTACGACGAAGCCGGTATCGCCGAGCGGACCGGCGTGGTGCCGCTGCTCTATCCGGTGCTCGCCGCCCTTCGCGGCGACCCGTCCGACAACCTTCCCGGAGTGCCTGGCGTCGGCGACAAGACGGCGGCCAAGCTCGTCAACGCCTACGGCACGATCGAAGAGCTCTACGCGCACCTCGACGAGCAGACTCCCAAGCTGCGGGCGTCCCTCGCCGAGTGCGAGCAGCAGGTTCGTCTCAACGCGCGCCTGACGCCGCTCGTGCGGGACGTGCCCATCTCCTGTGGGCTCGAGGAGCTGCGGTTCGGCGGGTCGGACCGCCAGGCGCTCAACAGCCTCTTCAACCTGCTCGAGATACGGGTCCCGAAGGAGCGCATCTCGAAGGCACTCGACCGCCTCGAGAGCGGTGCCTCGCGACCAGACGAGCATGGCGAAGCGTCATCGTTGCCGAGGATGGTCCGGCTAGTGCCTCTCGAGGATGTCGAGCGTGCCGTGTCCTTCCTGTCCGAGCTCGACGCCTGCGACACCGCCATCGGGGTCGAGCCGGAGTGGGCCGGAACGGCCGGACGATCGGCGATCGTCGGCCTCGCCCTGTGCCGTGTGCCCGCCGGGGCTGACGGCGGCGACGCGCCCGGCGAGCTCGAGGTCGGCTGGCTGCGCGGCGGGCTCCTCGCCGACGAGCGCCTGACGCCACTCTTGGGGTCGATTTTCGGCCGGCGGGAGCACGAACAGGTTGGGCGGGTCGTCGCCCACCGGGCAAAGGAGCTCATGCGCGCCCTCGATCCGGTCGGCATCGTCTTCGACGGCCTCGACCTCGACACCGCCGTCGCCGGTTACCTGGCCGATCCGCGGGAGGGCCAGGCGACCCTCGAGCGCCTCGCCGAGCAGTTGGGCATGGCTGCTGCCGCCCCGACGGCATCGCCGCGCGGTGGCGGAGAGCAGCTCGGCTTCCAGCTCGGGGGCGATAGCGGCGCATCGGCGGCCGGGCTTGCAGCCGATCGCCTTGCGCTGATCGTGTCGGTCGCGTGGGGACTGCGCCGGGCGCTCGCCGAGGCAGGTGCCGAGCGGCTCTACGCCGAGGTCGAGCGTCCACTCGTCCGTGTGCTCGCCGAGATGGAGGTCGCCGGGATCGCGGTCGACGCGGCCAAGCTGGAAGCGATCAACAAGGAGCTGACCGACGAGACGATCGCGCTCGAGGCCGAGGTGCACCGCCTCGCTGGCGAGGAGTTCAACGTCAACTCGACTCCGCAGTTGCGACAGGTGCTGTTCGACCGGCTCGGGCTCGTGCCGCAGAAGAGGACGAAGACCGGCTACTCGACCGACGCACAGACGCTCGAGAAGATGCGGGGCGAGCATCCGATCGTAGACACCCTGCTCAGGTACCGAGAGGTGGAGAAGCTTCGCTCGACCTACGGGAGCGGCTTGCTGTCCGAGATCGCCCCCGACGGCCGCATCCATGCCTCCTTCAATCAGACGGTGGCGCGAACGGGCCGCCTCTCCTCCGACCAGCCCAACCTGCACAACATCCCGGTGCGCTCGGACCTCGGCCGGCGATTCCGCGAGGCGTTCGTTCCTGCCGCGGGCTGCCAGCTGCTCGTGGCTGACTACGACCAGATCGAGCTGCGGGTGATCGCCCACCTGGCGCAGGATCCGGGGCTGGTCGAGGCGTTCAGGACGGGGCTCGACATCCACTCGACGACGGCAGCGCGCGTCTTTGGCGTCGAGGCGTCGGAGGTGACTCCTGCGCAGCGGGCGAGGGCGAAGATGATCTCCTACGGCCTCGCCTACGGCATGGAGGCTTATGGCCTGTCCCAGCGGTTGTCCATCCCGGTCGAGGAAGCGACTGCCATATTGGAGCAGTACTTCACGGCCTTCCCCAACGTGAAGGAGTACATGGCTCGCACTGTCGGCGACGCTCGGGCCAGGGGGTACACCGAGACCCTGTTCGGCCGCCGGCGCTACCTGCCGGAGCTCGACTCCCCGAACTACCGCGTTCGCCAGGCGGCTGAGCGCCAGGCGATGAACGCCGGGATCCAGGGGTTGGCTGCCGACATCTTCAAGGTTGCTCTCGTCCACCTGGCGGCTGCGCTGCGAGCCGGCAGCTTCCAGAGCCGGATCGTCCTGCAGGTCCACGACGAGGTGCTGGTGGAAGCGCCGAGTGCCGAGGCCGAGACGGTGTCCGACCTGGTGCTCGAAAAGATGATCGGTGCCTGCGAGCTGTCCGTCCCCCTCGCCGTGCACGTGTCCCGTGCCATGAGCTGGGCAGAGGCCAAGCAGGCCGGGCCGCGGGGAGGCAAGGGGCCGGCGCAGGACGCGGCCGGGCGAGGCGACGGGGTGCTCGAGCTCGACGACGAGGAGGCGCTCGCCCTCGTGGTGGAAGGGCTCGGCGAGGAATACTGAGCTTCGTCTCCGCCAGGCTGGCTCACGACCGCCGATCGTCACCTCCACCGGGTGCAGCCGCGGTCTACCCGGACGGTTTGGGACGTGGGCTGGTATACGCTTTCCCGCGGAGCACAACCGGCTCGGAGTGAACAGGCACCGCGCTGCTCCACAGGCGGGGTGACACGAGCCCGCCGCTGACATCCGACACGCCGGCAGCCGCTTGCACGAGTGCTGCTGGCCGGCCCGAGACCAGTTCCGAAGAGAGCATTCACCTTCATGTCCGTTACGAGTCCCCAGTCCACCAGCCCTGCACAAGCCGAGCGCCAGCAGTACGGCACATTCGACGACATGGGCACATACATCCCCCTGCAGATCACCGACGACGATCTCGGAGGGATGTCCCTCGAGGAGGCGATCGACCGCACGATCGTCGAGTTCGAGGATGGCGACATCGTCAAAGGGACGGTGGTGAAGGTAGACAAGGACGAGGTCCTGCTCGACATCGGTTTCAAGTCCGAGGGAGTGATCCCGGCCCGCGAACTGTCGATCCGCCACGACCTCGATCCGCACGAGGTCGTCGACCTCGGTGAGGAGATCGAGGCGCTCGTCCTTCAGAAGGAGGACAAGGAGGGGCGGCTCATCCTGTCGAAAAAGCGCGCGCAGTACGAGCGGGCGTGGGGCACGATCGAGCGTATCAAGGAGTCGGGCGGAGTCGTGAAGGGCCCGGTCATCGAGGTCGTCAAAGGCGGTCTCATCCTCGACATCGGCCTACGCGGCTTCCTTCCCGCGTCGCTTGTGGAGCTGCGCCGAGTGCGCGATCTCCAGCCCTACATCGGCCGGGTGCTCGAGGCGAAGATCATCGAGCTCGACAAGAACCGCAACAACGTGGTGCTCTCCCGCCGCGCCTGGCTCGAGGAGACCCAGCGCGAGCAGCGCGGCGAGTTCCTGGTCAACCTGAAGCCGGGCGAGGTTCGAAAGGGCACAGTCTCGTCCGTCGTGAACTTCGGCGCCTTCGTCGATCTGGGGGGCATGGACGGCCTCGTGCACGTCTCCGAGCTGTCGTGGAAGCACGTCGACCACCCGTCGTCGGTCGTGCAGGTCGGTGACGAGGTGACGGTGCAGGTGCTCGACGTCGATCTCGACAAAGAGCGCATCAGCCTGTCGCTCAAGGCGACGCAGGTCGACCCGTGGCAGGAGTTTGCCACGAATCACCGCGTCGGCGAGCTGGTCTACGGACGCATCACCAAGCTCGTACCCTTCGGTGCCTTTGCTCAGGTAGGCGATGGCATCGAGGGGCTCGTGCACATCTCCGAGATGGCCGCGCATCACGTCGATCTTCCTGAGCAGGTGGTCACGCCAGGCGAAGAGCTCTGGGTGAAGATCATCGACATCGACCTGCAGCGGCGGCGCATCAGCCTGTCGATCAAGCAGGCAGCCGAGGGTGGAGTCGTAGCTGAGGAGTACCAAGCGGCCTTCGGCGAGCATGCCTATGACGAACAGGGCAACTACATCGGCTACGACTACGCGGCCGCCGAGTTCACCCCGGAGAGCGAGAGCCAGGCGGCCTGGGCAGACTACGTGCAGGCGACTGCAGGCCTCGCCGCCGGCGCTGGAGACGACGTCGGCCCGAGGGACGGAGACGACCGGCCGGCCGGCACGAAAGGGGTCGCCGAAGAGAGCTCGCCGGCCGAGGTGGCCGAGGTGGCCGAGGTGGCCGAGGTCGAACCTGAAGTCGTCGGCGTGCCGGAGGTTCCAGCGACGGCGTCTCTTGACGATCTGCGCGGCGACTGAGCCGGCTGCTCAGTTGTGGTCACTCCGCGTTTCTTTCCGGCTCGCATGAGCGGGCATGGGAAGGACTCGGGACGGGCTGTGGGTCTTGGGGGAGCTCGCGGGTAGGTCCACCGGTATGAGGTAGTGCAAGCATCGATGGGTGCCGACGGCCGTGTCGAGGGCGCTTTTCGAGCGCGTAAGAACGAAGGCCGCCCGGCAGTACGGAGTCGTCAGCCGGCCGCAGTTGGTCGCGCTCGGCGCCTCGCCCGGATGGATCCGCGGCCGGCGTGAGCACGGTGATCTGGTGCGTGTGCAACCGCAGGTGTTCCGAGTGGTGGGTTTCGCTGATAGTTGGCATGGACATGCATCGGCAGCGTGCCTGCAGTGCGGGCGGGCAGCGGTGCTGTCGCACTCGACCGCAGCTCGCCTGCGAGGGCTCGAGCTTCCGGATCAGGAGGCTTGCATCGAGGTGACCGTCCCGCGGTCGATGAAAGCACCAGCGCTAGACGCCGTGAAGGTGCATCGGGCAACGAGGCTCACTTCAGCAGACAGGGCTCTCTTCGAGAATCTCCCCGTCACTACCGTCGCGCGCACCATGGTCGACCTCGCGTCTCGCCTCGATGACGTCGCCATTGCACGCCTCGTCGACGACGCGATCTTGAGAGGCATCGTGCAGCTGCCTGTCCTTCGCTCCACGATCGTGCGTCTTGCGCGTAAGGGGTGTGCAGGGCCCGCGCGAGTAGAAAGAGCGCTGCGGCCCTGGCTACTCGGCGGGCTCGAGAGCCATGCAGAGGCTGAGGTGCTTCGCCGCCTGCTTGTGTGGCACCTGCCCCCGCCGTTGCCCCAGTACCAGGTGGCCCTCGGCGGAGGCCTTGTCGCACGAGTGGACTTCGCCTGGCCTGCACACCGGCTTGCTCTTGAAGTAGACGGCTTTAGCGCCCATGATGGACCGCGCAAGTTCGTCGCCGACCGTCAGCGATGGAACCGCCTGCGAGCTGCCGGTTGGGACGTGGTCCAGGTCACCATCCGCGAGTTGCGGGAAGACCCGTCTGCAGTGTCGAGGGTGCTGCATGGTCGCCTGCGAGCGGTCGACCTCCCGGAGTGAAGGTAGGCCGCGGTCAGGCGCCGGTCGTGGGTCAGGCGCCGGTCGTGGGTCAGGCGCCTTCCTGGTACCAGTTCGGTTCTGGACGCCCGATTTGGAACGCGAACGGTGCCAGGAAAGACAGGCTCCCCCTGCGAGCGGAGTTCTTCGACCACCCGCCCGGCCCACCCAGGACCTGGATCACACGGCGTCGGCCGGGGGCGGAGCTCCGATTGGGAAGTGGCAGGCCACGAAGTGGTCTGCCCCTATCTCCGTCATGACGGGTTCCTTCGCCGTGCACACTGGCTCGGCGCGCGGACAGCGGGTGCGATATCTGCAGCCGCTCGGCGGGGAGATGGAGGACGGCATCTCGGTCTGCGTCTCAGCCCCGAGACACGAGCCGGGCTCCCAGCCGGCGCCGGCAACCGCGTCAGGCCCGCCGACCGCCGTAGCCCCACCTCCACGGGGGAGCGCGCGGGAGGAGATCATGCTCGCCGTGAGCAGCGCCCGGGTGTAGGGGTGCGCCGGTGAGACGTAGAGCGCCTCGGCACCGGCGACCTCGCACTGCTTGCCTAGGAACATCACCATCACCCGGTCGCTCACGTTCTTCACAACCGCGAGGTCGTGGGAGATGAAGACGAGGGTAAGGCCATGCCTGCGCTTCGTCTCCTCGAGGA
>JAKATT010000072.1 GCA_021818615.1 Actinomycetes bacterium
GGAACCTCGACGAGCTCGAGCGCATCGGCGTGATCGTTCACACGCATCTGGGTCACGGGCCGGCCACTTATCACCTCGCCTCTGCACCGCACGGTCATCTCGTCTGCGAGAGCTGCGGTGCGACGGTGGAAGCGCCAGAGGAGCTCTTCAGCTCGCTCGCGAAAAGTGCGAGGAGCCGATTCGGCTTCTCCATCGACCCTCGCCATTTTGCCGTGCTCGGGCGGTGCTCCTCTTGCGCGGGCAACTGACCCGCCTGGACCGAGGTAGCCCGCAAGCCCGTTGGCGGTCGCCATAGACAAGTCTCACTGTAAGTAGCGGTAGGACCGCTAATAGTGATATCAGTGCCTCCACTCTCCTGGCCTGCGAGGTTCCCGCGTACCCTTTTTGCAGGTCATTAGCGTTTGCACGTGCGCCGGCCGCCGTATCGGCGGCGTTCGGCGGCCGAGCCCGAGGACGAGCCTGTGGGAGCACACATCGAACGACACGAGCCGGAGGGGTCCGGTCCCGACTTGGCCGAGCCCGTGGGGATAGCCCTGAGCCCGATCCTCGAGCTGTCAGAGGGCTACCCGGTTGCCTACGAGGTCCGCACCCGGCCCGCAGGGCGCCAGCTCGACCCGGTCGAGCTGTTGAGGCGGGTGTTGTCCGTCGTGCCCCAGCTCCGCCCTGGCGTCGTTGTCGTGCCGCTCGACCGGGCGCTCAGCCCCGAGCTGGCGGCCGAGCTGGCTCGCTCGGCGAGCACGGCAGGTGTTGTGGCAAGAGACATCGTCTGGCTTGTCCCTGCCCCGGGGATGTCGCTGCTCGAAGGGAGCCGGATGGTGGTCGCCCAGAGCCTCGTCGAACAGGGCTTCGGAGTGGCGCTCGAGAGCATCAGCCTCGCCTCCGCGGGGCGGCCCGAGGTGCTGCAGCTGAAGCCCCGCTTCGTGCTCGTCGATCGGCACATCGTCCGGCGCGTCGACAGCGACCAAGCGGCCCGGGCCACCATCGCCGGTCTGCTCGCCTTCTTCGACCGTCTCGGCGGCCAGGTGGTAGCGCTCGGGGTCGACGATCCTGTCGCCGAGGCTCGCCTGATCGAGCTCGGGGTCAAGCTCGGCAGCGGCCGAGTCCTCAGCTCGACGCTCGTGCTCGACGCCCGGCTCGCCGAGCCGGGGGACACGGTGGTCGACCTCGCGAGCCTGAGAGAGGTGCTTCCTCCCGGACGGCCGGCTGCCGGGGCGAGCCCGGGCAAGCTTTCGGAGGCGGACGGGCCCTCCGGTGTTGCCACGTCGGTGCCGGCGGAGCGGCGTTCGGCCGAGGAGGCAGGTGCCGACGCCTCTGATGGGGACGAGACGGTCGCCGTCACCGAGCTGGCCGGCCTGCTGGCGGACATGGCCCGTGCCCTCGGGCGCAGCGGCGGGGCGGAGCAAGTCTTCCAGGCCGTGTTCGATGCCCTGCCCGGCATCGTGGCGATCGACCGGGCGGTCATCCTCGAGGCTGACTGGGATGCGTACCGCATGGTGGCTCGTGCCGCCCTCGGTGCCGGTATTGAAGGCTTCGCCGACCTGGAGGACTCACTCGACAGCGGCATCACCGGCTCGGCGTTCCTTGGCGGCCGGGTCCACAGCTGTCCCGACACGGACGCCGAGGACGAGGTGGCACGCCTCCCTGGCGCGCCCGACCGGGTGGAGGAGTCGCTTGTCGTGGTCCCGCTCGTCGCCGGCGACCACCGTCTCGGGGTTCTCGACGTATGGCGCCACGGTACGCACGCCTTTGGCGGCACCGATGTCGAGCGGTTGGAGCTCGTCGGGCACCTGACCGCCGCCGCTTGGCAAAACGCCCAGCTGTCCGAGGAGCTCGAGCGCCGCTCGATGACCGACAGCCTGACCGGCCTGCTCAACAAGAGGTGGTGGCGTTCTCTCTCCCGCCGGGAGGCGGCTCAGGCCGTGCGTGACGGGACCGAGGTGGCGATCGTCCTTGTCGATCTCGATCACTTCGGGCGCATCAACGAGGCACTCGGCCACGCGGTCGGCGACGTCGTCCTGCGCAACGTCGCACGGGCGCTCGCGGGCAGCGTGCGAACAGGTGACGCCGCCCTTCGCTACGGCAGCGACGAGTTCCTCCTCCTGCTGCATCACGGAGGCGCCGCAGCTGCCCTTCGCGTGGCGGAGGGGGTGCGGCTGGCTCTCGCCGATCTCCCGTCTCCTTCCGACGAGATCGGGCAGCTGACCGCATCGATGGGGATGGCTCTGTTTCCCCGGCACGGCGAGAACCTCGAAGAGGTTGCGGAGGCTGCCGCGCTGGCGATGAAGGCGGCACGCTCGGCCGGCCGCGGCATGCTCGAGCTCTACGGCGGACCCTGAGCCCGCCGGCGGCCGCAGGACGCGACGAGGCGTAGCGAGGATCGACCGGGCGAGGCAACATGGGGCGATGGACATCCTCGTCGTGGCCGGCCCCGCTGACCCGCCCGAGTTCCTCGTCGCCCGCAACTCCAAAGTCGTGCGCATCGAGGGCAGGGACATCCCGCCCGACGTGCTTACGGACCTACGCGCCAGGTTGCCGCGCAGGGTGACCGTGATTGGACCAGAGGGCTCCTCGGCTGCCGCCCAGCTGCACCGCTCCGGGCTGCCAGTCCGGCTGCATACCGACGACCGCGTGAGTGGGATCGGCGAGCTGGCCGGTATCGAGGTGCTCCCGCTGAGCGACAAGGGCCCGCCGATGGAGGTCGTCGGCTCACTGCTCGACCTCGTCGGCAACACCCCGCTCGTCCGTCTCGACCGTCTCGGCCGGGACCTGCCGTGCCCTCTGCTCGCCAAGCTCGAGCACCTCAACCCCGGCGGCAGCATAAAGGACCGCCCGGCGGTCACCATGATCGACGCCGCCGAGCGCGAGGGCCTCTTGAGACCAGGTGGGACGATTGTGGAGGGCACCTCGGGCAACACTGGGGTCGGCCTCGCCATCGTGGCGGCGAGGAGGCGTTACCGCTGTGTCTTCGTGATGCCGGACAAGATGGCGCCGGAGAAGGTCGGCCTGCTTCGGGCGTATGGAGCCCAGGTCGTCGTGTGCCCGACGGCGGTGCCGCCGGACCACCCTGACTCCTACTACTCGGTTACGGCACGCCTCGCGAGCGAGATCCCGGGCGCCTACCACCCTGACCAGTACGACAACCCGCACAACCCCGAGTGCCACGCTCTCTCGACTGGTCCGGAGATCTGGCGCCAGACGGCCGGGCGCGTCACCTACTTCGTGACCGGTATCGGGACGGGCGGCACCATCAGCGGCATCGGGCGCTACCTGAAGTCGCAGAACCCCGCCGTGCAGATCGTCGGCGCGGACCCGGCCGGCTCCGTCTACTCGGGCGGCGCCGGACGCCCGTACCTCGTCGAAGGTATCGGAGAGGACTTCTGGCCGACGACCTACGATCCGAAAGTCGTCGACCGGGTCGTCATGGTGAGCGACGCCGACTCGTTCCAGACAGCCCGCCGCGTGAGCCTCGAGGAGGGCATCCTTGTCGGCGGGTCGACCGGGACCGCGGTGTGGGCGGCGCTCAGCCTCGCCCCTGAGCTCGCTCCTGACGACGTGGTCGTGACTCTCGTCCCCGACTCGGGGCGCGGTTACCTCTCCAAGCTCTACAACGAGGAGTGGATGTCCGAGCACGGCTTTCTCAGGGGAGGCGGGCGGACGGTGGCCGACGTCCTCGAGCGCAAGGGCCGCGGCCTGCCGGCGCTGATCCACGTGCACCCGGACGACACGGCCCGTGAGGCGATCGGCATCATGCAGGAGTACTCGGTCTCCCAGCTGGCCGTCGTACAGTCAGACGAGCCGCCCCTTGCGGAGGCCGAGGTGATAGGCGCGGTGCATGATCGGGATCTCATGCAGCGGGCATTCGGCGACACCTCGATCCTCGATCGGTCGGTGCGCGAGGTGATGAGCCCTCCGCTGCCGAGCGTCGGCTCTGGCGAGAGCATCGAGCTGGCGGTGCGCCGCCTCGAGGAAGCGCCGGCCGTGCTGGTCATCGATCACGGACATCCCGTCGGTGTCATCACGCGGGCGGACGCGCTCGGCTTCATGGCACTCGACCGGGACCGCGGGGAGGAGATCCTGTGACGAAGCAGGGACCGGGTTTCGAGACTCTCGCCGTGCATGCCGGACAGGATCCCGATCCTGCGACCGGGGCGGTAGTCCCGCCGCTTCACCTCGCGACCACCTACGCGCAGGAGGGGGTCGGCCGGCACAAGGGCTACGAGTACTCGAGGACGGGAAACCCGACGCGGGCGACCCTCGAGACGACGCTCGCCACCTTGGAGGGGGCCGAGCACGGCGTCGCCTTCGCGAGCGGGATGGCCGCCGAGGACGCCGTCCTGCGCAGCCTCTCGCCAGGCGAGCACCTTGTCGTCGGCGACGACGTGTACGGCGGGACGTGGAGGCTCATCGCCCGAGTTCTCGAGCGCTACGGGATCGAGCACTCGGCTGTCGACCTGCGCGACCGCGACGCCCTCTCGGATGCATGGACGAGCGCGACGCGCCTCGTCTGGATCGAGACTCCGACGAACCCGCTGCTCCGCATCGTCGACATCGAGGGAGTCTGCGAGCTGGCACACCGACGGGGCGGCCGAGTAGTGGTGGACAACACCTTCGCCACTCCCTACCTGCAGCAGCCGATCCGCTTCGGAGCTGACGTCGTGGTCCACTCCGCCACCAAGTACCTCGGCGGGCACTCCGACGTGGTGGGTGGTGCAGCCCTCACCGACGACAAGGAGATGGCGGCCCACCTCCGCTTCATTCAGAACGCCGCCGGCGCCGTGCCGAGCCCGTTCGACTGCTACCTCGTACAGCGTGGCCTCAAGACACTGGCGGTCCGCATGGATCGCCAGTGCGCAAGCGCCATGGCGGTGGCGGAGTTCCTCGCGGCGCACCCGGCGGTGGCTTCGGTGCGTTACCCCGGTCTCTCCTCCGACGAGGGGCACGCGTTGGCGGCGCGCCAGATGCGGGCTTTCGGCGCGATGGTGTCGTTCACCTTGGAGGGAGGCGAGCAGCAGGCCCTCGAGGTTGCCGCTCGGACGGGCGTGTTCACGCTCGCGGAGTCGCTCGGGGCAGTGGAGTCGCTGATCGAGCATCCCGCCCGGATGACGCACCTCTCGGTGGCAGGCTCGCTCCTCGAGGTCGACCCGTCGCTCCTTCGGTTGTCGGTCGGGCTCGAGACGCTCGACGACCTTGTCGCCGACCTCTCGAGGGCACTCAGCTGACGTTCCTTGACCGGCGGGCGCCGGCAGAGCGCGCCGGCGGCCTCAGGCGGGCCAGGCACGGGGCAGGTCCGGCTATGACACGATCTCCTCGAGCAACGAAAAGGGAGAGCCGGGGTGAGGACGACACCTCCCGGGCGCTCGACTCCGGAGGGCATCGAGGTGGGCCGCACCCGCGGCGCGCCTCGTGGCGGGGAGGATGAGACATGGTGCGCTCGCAGTCGAGGATCCCGCCGGCTGCTGGGCACACTGGTCGATCCAGTCCTGCGCCTGAGCGGGCCCGACCGAGCACACGACCGGCGTAACGTGCAGGCCCACTACGACCTCCCCGGTGCCGTCTTCGAGGCGATGCTCGACGAGACGATGGCCTATTCGTGTGCCGTCTTCGAGCGCCCGGGCATGTCGCTCGGCGATGCCCAGCGAGCCAGGTTCGACCGCATCTGCCGCAAGCTCCGCCTCGGGGCTGACGACCATCTGCTCGAGATCGGCACGGGCTGGGGAGGGCTCGCCCTGCACGCGGCCGAACGCTACGGCTGCCGGGTCACGACGACGACGATCTCGGACGCGCAGCGTGAGGTCGCGGCGGCCCGGGTGGCGGCCGCCGGGCTCGGCGATCGCGTCACCGTGCGCGGCCTGGCCTATCGTGACCTCGAGGGCTGCTACGAGAGGCTCGTCTCCGTCGAGATGATCGAGGCCGTCGACTGGCGCCCACGGCGCGTTCTTCGCAGCCTGCTCCAGCCTGCTGGGTCCCGGCGGTCTCATGGCTCTCCAGGCGATCACCATCGCGGACGAGGACTACGAACGGGCCAAGTACCACGACGACTTCATCCGGCGCATGATCTTTCCGGGGGGATGCATCCCATCGGTCGAAGCAATCGCCCGGAGCGTCGCGCGAGCGACTGATCTCACGATCGTCGACCTCGAGGACATCGGCCGCCGCCCTGCGCAAGACTGCCGCCGGGGCCTACTGCGGCGGCGGACCGAGCTCGGAGTCGACGATCTCGAGGTAGTTCGTCCAGGCCGTGCGAACCGCCTGGCGGTGGGCGTCGAGCTCGCCGTCCACAGCTGC
>JAKATT010000110.1 GCA_021818615.1 Actinomycetes bacterium
GTATTGCGAGCGCGCCAAGAAGGGGCCGGCATGCCGGCCCCTTCTTGTGGCTGCGAGGCTGTCGGATCAGATGACCCGCACGTTGCGGGCCTCGTCACCCTTTCGCCCGGGCGCGATCTCGAACTCGACCTGCTGGCCGGCTTCGAGAGTACGGAAGCCGGATCCCTCGAGGTTGCTGTAATGCACGAAGACGTCTTCGCCGTCAGGCTGGGACAGGAAGCCGTAGCCCTTTTCCGAGTTGAAGAACTTGACCGTGCCGGTTGGCATGTGTGTAACTCCTTTATTGCTTTTCTTCCGATGGGTGGAAGACCTGTTGGCGCCTTCTTGGTCCGGGGCGGCGTTTCGCGACACCTTGGGGGAGGCGCTCCTAGTCCGTGCTCGGGCGGCGCCACGAGCTGGGACAGGACGCCGGTGGAGCTCGGCTCGTGGGCTGGGCGGTGGAGCACCCATCGCGCCAGCGCCGTGGCCCGAAGAGCTGATGGAGGGCATGGGGCAAGTACGCAGCCCGTGCGGCCCGGACTCTACCCGCGTCTCGTAGCCGAGGAAGCGCTGGAGCTGCCTGGCCGAGCTGACCTGGTCCGGGGTGACGAGCGAGACGACCGTGCCGCTCTTGCCGGCACGGCCGGTGCGGCCGGAGCGGTGAACGTAGTCGGTCGAGTCGGCGGGAGGGTCGAAGTGGACAACGCAGGGAAGATCGTCGACGTGGAGGCCACGAGCCGCCACGTCGGTGGCTACGAGCGCTCGGGCCGAGCCGCGGCTGAACGAGGCGAGCGCACGCTCGCGCTGCGCCTGGGTCCGGTCGCCGTGGATCGCGACCGCCTCGACACCGAGAGCCTTCAGCTGACGGGCGACGCGATCCGCTCCCCGCCTGGTCCTGCAGAACACGAGGGCCCGCCCGTGCTCATCGATGATGCCTGCCAAAAGGTCAAGGCGCTGCTCGCGGGGAATCTCGAGAATGCGGTGAGCGACCTGGGCAGGCTCCTCGGAACCGTCGACGTCGTGGTGGACCGGAGAGCGCTGGTATGAGCGGGCGATGCCCATCACTTCCTTGCCGAGCGTGGCCGAGAACAAGAGTACCTGTCGCGTCGAAGCGGTGAGGTCGAGCAGCCTGCGCACCGCGGGGAGGAAGCCCATGTCTGCCATGCGATCTGCTTCGTCGAGGACGACAAGCGATACGGCGCCTAGGTCGATCGCTCCCTGAGCGATGAGGTCCTCGAGCCGTCCCGGGCATGCGACCACCGTCGCCACGCCACGCTTCAGTGCCGCTCGCTGCGGACCGTAGGAGGTGCCCCCGTAGACGGCGAGCGTGCCGGAGGCACGGCTCTCGAGGCTCGCTATGACGTTCGCCACCTGGGCGGCGAGCTCCCTTGTGGGAGTGAGGACGAGCGCAACGGGGCACCGCGGGCGTGCTCTTGGCACGGCGGCCTCATGCTGCGCGATCGCAAGGCCGAAGGCGAGCGTCTTGCCCGATCCCGTAGGTGCACGGCCGAGGACATCACGGCCGGCGAGGCTGTCGGGGAGGCTCGCGACCTGAATCGGCGTCGGCTCGGAGAACCCGAGGCTGTGGAGGCGTGCAAGCAGGGCGGAAGAGACTCCGAGGTCTTGAAACGTGGGTGGCAATACTTCTCCTGTTCGAGGCTGAACGTCAGGCCAACTCGAACAGCAGCATCGAATCAGGCCCCGCTGCATTGCAGCGGCCGGTAGCGGCTCTTCTGACCGGGCACAAGCAGGATAGCAGGCTTGTGATGCGCGGCCGGCGAGAGCGCGGCACGCAGCGGGCTGGACTGAGCCAGACTTGTCCTGTGGAGCGCCGTTGGTTCAACCAGAGTCAGCCCCAAACGCTGCAGGTTGCCGTCATGCTGCTGTACACCAACGCCGTCCTTCTCCTCTTGCAGAGCCTCTTTCTCGGAGGACTCGGGTTCCTGCTCCTCATCTTCATCGTGGGCCAGGTCGCAGGTGCCCTTGGGATCGCCAACGAGAAGAAAGCGGGCTACTACCTGGCCGCTGTCTGTGCCCTCGCCCCTGTAGCTCTCACCGTCTTCCTGATAGCCCGCTACCACGTCCTCGCCGTCAACATCTTCAGCGTGCTCTTCGAGATCGCGCTCGTCGTGGCGCTCTTCCACCCGATGAGCCGCTCCTACCGGAAGATCTGGTTCCGCTAGCCGTTCGGTCGGCGACCGCCCGCATCAGCCTCCAGAGCGCTTCGACGTGACGCCGCTCGGTCGGCTCGGCCCCGATCGAGACTCTCGTCATGTAGCGCCCGCCGAGGATGGCAGTTGTCAGGTGGGCCTGCCCGCCGGTGTTCACTTCCTCTGTCCACGCGAGGGTGTGGCGGTCGAGCTCCTCGCCGCTCAGCCCGGTCGGTTCGTGGCGTACGCACACCGTCTGCAACGGCACGGGGGCGACCACCCGCCAGCCGGGCTCCGAGGAGACGGCAGCGGCCAGCCAGTTGGCGTTCGACAGATCGCGCCGGAGACGTTCGCGGATCACCTCGATGCCGTCGAGGCGGAGCTGAAACAGCAGCTTCAGCGCGCGGAACCGCCGCCCGAGGGGGATCCCCCAGTCCCTGTACTGCACTGCCGTGCCGTCGGCGGAGGACGCAAGGTAGCTTGGGTTTGTCGACATGACCTGCTCGAGCATCGCCGGATCGCGTACGTAGAACAGTGACGTGTCGAGGACGGTGCCCATCCACTTGTGTGGGTTCCAGGTGAGCGAGTCGGCCGCCTCGACGCCGTCGAAGAGGTGCCGGTACTCGGGGAGCAGGAGTGCCGAGCCTGCCATGGCGGCATCGACGTGGAGATAGCTGCCGTGCTGCCGTGCGACGCCGGCGATGTCGCGAATGGGGTCGATTGCAGTGCTCGCCGTCGTGCCGACGGTCGCCACCACCGCAGCCGGCACCCTTCCCCGCGAGAGATCCTGCCTGATGGCCGACTCGAGCGCCGAGACGTCCATCGCATAGCTCGTCGGGTCCAGCGCGACCAGTCGTAGGTTCTTTCTCCCGAAGCCTGCGAGCAGGGCCGCCTTGGCAACCGAGGAATGCGCCTCGGCGGAGGCGTACACGACGAGTGGAGCAACCGAGGACTGCAGGCCCCCGCCTTCTTTGGACAATCCGCTCGCCCGTTCCCTCGCGACAAGGAGGGCCACGAGGCACGCCGTCGACGCCGTGTCGTGGATCGTGCCGCGCCACGCGTCGGACAGGCCGGACAGCTGCCGCAACCAGTCCAGGACGACCTGCTCGACCTCTGTGAGCGCCGGCGCGCTCTGCCAGGAGAGCCCGATCGCGCCGAGCCCGGACGACGCGAAGTCACCGAGCACCGACGCCAGGGACGCGTTGGCGGGAAACCAGGCGAAGTTGGACGGATGCTGGGTGTGGGTGAGGCCGGGCACGACGATCCGCTCGAGATCGGCGACGAGCCCGGAGATCGTTGTCGTGTCCTCGGGCAGCCGGTCGGGGAGGAGGGCGGCTACGTCGCCGGGGGCGAGCCGGGAACGGACGGGGAACCCGCCGCCCTCGGCGCGCAGCCGGTAGTCGGCGATCCAGTCGACGAGTTCGTGGGCGGCCGTTCGGAATTCCTCGGGGTTCATCGGCCCTCCTTCCTAGCCCGGCGGCCCGATGGCGTCGAGCAAGCCGGCGAGGATCGGCCCGTCCTCTGGGCCGTCCTCCTCCGGTGCGTTCGCCACCACCATCGCGAAGGCGATGTCACCGTTGAAACCCATCAGCCAGGCGTCGGTCGGCAAGTTGGCGCCTTTGCCGTACTGGCTCGTCCCGGTCTTGGCGTACGTTCCCGCCGGGAGCCCGGTGCCAGCTGCTGTCCCGCTCTGGACAACCGAGAGCATCATCTCGTGGAGACATGAGACCACGTCGGCGGGAAGCCGCCGAGTCGGTGCTCGGTCGTCGGCCGCCCCGGCGAGGAGCCTCGGCAGGCGCACGACACCGCTGTCGACGGCCGCTGCCACCGACGCGAGGTCGAGCGGGTTGAGCGCGACCCGGCTCTGGCCGATCGCGCTCGCCGCGAGGTCGGTCGGGCCGAGGTTCACTGGCAGGCTCCCGCCGAGCGCGGCCACGCCGAGCTGCGGCGTGGAACCGATGTCGTACTGGGCCGCCGCGTCGTGCAGGCTCGAGTAGTCGAGGTGGGCCATGGTCATCCCGATGTAGGCGGTGTTGCAGGAGATGGTGAACGCCTGCAGCATCGTGCTCGCAGCGTCGGTTGGGCAGGCGTTGTGGATGTTTTCGCCGTCGACGTCTATCACGGGGGGACAGGTGACCGGCGAGGATGGGGTCAAGCCCCGCTCGACGAGCGCCGTCGATGTGATCACCTTGAAGGTCGAGCCTGGCGGCTGCTCGCCGTCGAGCGCCACGTCGGTTGTGCCGAGAGGTGCATTGTTCACCGCTGCGAGGACCTGTCCGGTGCATGCCTTCATGAGGACCAGGCCGTCGTCCCCCTCGGGAGGAGCGCGCCGCCGGTCACGGGCTCCGTTTCAGCTCTCCGCATGGGCTCAGCTCCGAGCAGTGGTCCGTCGTCGGCGACCATCGAAGCCTGGCCGACCGGCAAGCGTCTCTTGCCCGGCCTTTCGATACCGCCCTGGCCGACGATGCTCGCCGATGCGTACGGCGGCCCGAGCGTGCTCAGCTCGCCTTTGGTGGCGGTGCGCAGCGTGCCGACGACAGCAGCGAGCGAGGCGGGTGGCGCGATGTCGCCACCGGTGGTGCGGAACACCGTACCGAGCACCGGGTAGATGCTCGGTCTCAGCTGGTCGTAGCGCACGTCGGACACCTGCATGACCGGCTCGAAGACACTCGGGTCAGCCCGCGCCGCAGCTATGGCGGCGCTCTTGATGCAGCTGCTCTGCACGCCGATCTCGATGCCCGAACCGTTCGCCGCCAGGATCGGTGCCCGTGGTGCCCAGTCGAGGTTGACGGCGAAGTGAGCACCGCCAAAGAGCAGGGGATCGATGGTGCTCGGTGCCCAGAGCACCCTCCAGTGGCGTCCGTAAAGTCTCAAGCGCAGCGTCGTGTGGATCGTGAGCGGGCCGAGCGTCGGGATTGCAAAGCGCGCGGTGACCGGGACGGTCGCCGACGATCTGTTCTGGTGGGCGGGACTCACCCTGAAATGCCCGCCCGCCACCCTGAGGTCTGTCAGCTCGGCGACCTGGTCTTTGACGAGACCCGCCGGCCGGCCGACGGCCATCGCCTCCATTTTCGACCACTGCCTCGACTGCCACAGCGAGACGTAGGCCGCGGCGGCCGGGCCGCGCCCATAGTGGCTGGTCGAGCTGCTGCAGGATGCAAGGAGCTCCCCCAGGAGGACCGCGACGAGCACGACGCCGCCCGTCTTCGCAGCTCCCCTGTGGCATCGCGGCGCCGAGGCGATGTTAGAGAGCACCGAGTTGGCTACCTGGTCGGGGAGCTCTCGTGGCCCCGTCCGTCGGGCCAGGTGTCGGCGGCTCCTTGGCGGAGCTCGAGCTGTCTGACGGTTCAGTCCTCAGGGTCGTATGACCAGCGCCGGCTGGACCGCCGGCGCTGGTCGGCCAGCCGGTCGCCCCGCCGGCGGTCAAGTTCCCGTCGGGACGGCCTGGTGGGGCGGCGTTCCCTGGGGATCTCGAGGGCGTCGGCCAGCCGGTCGCCCATGCGCTCGAGGGCGAGGCGGCGATTGCGCCACTGCGAGCGTTCGTCGGAGGCCACCACCCGGACGACGCGACCGAGCTTCTGCTCGATACGCGCCTTCTCATCGTCGCTGAGGGCGCGGGAGGTACCTGTGTCGAAGACCAGCTCGACGCGGGTGTTGGCGGTGTTGGCGTGCTGTCCACCCGGTCCTCCGCTGGCGCTCGAGCGCCAGCGGAGCTCTCTGGCAGGAACGAGGGGCCCGCCGGGGATCGCGAGCGAGCGTGGGTCCGGGCTATCGTCCACGCGAGGGAACTGGTTGCAGGGGACTGCGAGGAGGGTGGAGCCAGGCGATCCGTAGCTCTGCTGCAGGTGCTCGAGGCCGCGCGGTTCGAGGGCCGCGCGGTCGAGCGCGTCGATGCTGTGGTCGTAGACGCCCATGCGCCAAAGCCTAGGCGAGCGGTATCAGCGGGCCTGACGCGGCCAGGCGCTCCCGAGCCGGGCGAAGGCCCACGACGGCAAAGGCAAGGGGCACACGGCCAGGCCTGGCCCGCGCGCCGGATCAGAGCTTGGACCAGGCCGCTGTCAGCACCGCCCGGAGGATCTGCTCTATCTCGTCGAAGTGCTCCTGGTCGCAGATGAGCGGCGGAGCGAGCTGGATGACCGGGTCACCCC
>JAKATT010000067.1:0-1617 GCA_021818615.1 Actinomycetes bacterium
AACGTGGCGGTGAGGACACCGAGCGCGATCCGGTCACGCAGTCGTCGGCCATCGTCCGCCTTCGGCTGTCCGGCCCTCGGCACGATGCCCAGAATACCACAAGTGTAACTCTAAGTTACTGGTATTGCGCCTAGCCGGCCGCCTGGCGCCCGTCGACGAGGCGCCAGTGCAGCGCGTCGGTAGTGTGCCACACCCCGCTGCGGAACTCGATCGCCCACCCGTCGAGGCTGTTGTTGAAGGTCACCCCGACGGCGGACGACGGGCTGCCTCCCTCCGCGAAGCCGGATGCCAGCCTCCATGTCCTTCCCGCGTCGAAGGTCACGAGCACGCCGAGGCCGCCGGTGCCGAGCCATGCGCGCTCGGGGCTGATCGTGGCGAGCTGGGAGACCCGGCCGCTCAACGGCAGCCTGCCGACGGGCCCAGCAGACCCCGGGGCGAAGCCGGAGGAGGCCATCAGGTGCCAGCTCCTGCCGCCGTCGAAGGAACGGTAGGCGACCTTCGGCTGGAGCAGCGACCCTGGGGCCGTGAGGGCGCCGCACACCAGCCAGAGCTGGTCGTAGCTGGGGGAGACGACGTCGACCTGGTCCCATGCTCCCGAGCAGGGATCCGCCAGGCGCTGCCACGACCTGGCGCCGTCGTAGGTCACGGCGAGGCCGCCGCCGGCAGGTCCGTACGAGACTATGTAGGCGGTGTCGAGGCTGTAGCGGGCGAGGATGTCGCCTCCTGCAGGGCCCGGCGCCTGCCGCAGCGGCGGATCGGCGGCCCCCCGCCAGCGGCGCCCCCCGTCGCTCGAGATCGCCACGCCGACCGGGCAGCTCCTGGTCAGCCCGGGCGGGCCGCTGCAGCGGGTGAAGGTCGCCCAGACATTGCTCCCGATCGGGATCGCCCGTTGGAGCGTGCCGGCGAGCGTCACGACCTGGCTCCAGTGCGTCCCACCGTCAGAGGTGACGAGAAGGCCCGACGGCCCGAAGATGTAGCCCTGCTCGGCGGAGATGAATTGCAGGGTCGTGAAGTCGCCCGCGACCGGAAAGGGGCTCCCCGTCACGTACCAGGAGCGCCCAGCGTCGTCGCTGCGTGCCAGGCGCTCGACAGCGAGGCTGTCGTGCTCGGTCGTCTCGAGCGCGAAACCCACTCGCAGCGTCACGAACACGGGATCGGACACGAGGTCGGCGGCCGGAACGATCGCCCCGTCGCCGGTCCCTCCTGCCGCCCTCCCGCCGGATCGAAGATGCCCCGGGCCCGAACCGCCCGGCGGTGTCGCAGTGCGGAGCCGGGCGACAGGCACCGAGGAGGCGACCACTGCGGCCAGGGCGGCGGCGGTGCCGGCAACAGCCAGCAGGAGCCCCGCCAGCGCTCTCGTCCTCCGGCGACGTCTCGCGTCGTGGCTGGCCGGCACCGGGGGAAGGGCGGCGGTCACTTTCCGGCCCGCGGGATCACCCCGGCAGCCCGCCCGTCTCGAGCAGCTTGGCGAAACCCGCCTCGTCGAGGAGCGGGACACCGAGCTCCTTTGCCCTGGCGAGCTTGGCCCCTCCCGGCGAGCTGCCCACCACGACCGCCGTCGTCCGGGCGGAGACCGATCCCGGCGACTTGCCGCCGCGGCCCGTGATCGCCGCTTCG
>JAKATT010000067.1:2449-6204 GCA_021818615.1 Actinomycetes bacterium
GTCCGGTCCTGCCGATCGAGACGAGGATGTCCTCCAGCAGGGTCGTGCGCTCCTCGGGCGGGAACTTGTAGGCGACCGCCCAGCGAGGTGCGTGCGACGTCGCTCCGAGGCTGCGGTGCAGCGAGATCTCGTCGAGCTTCACGACGGCGCCGTCGATCTCGTAGCCGAGGGAGTGCCGGCGTTCCTGCAGATCGGCGCAGTAGGCATATACGGCGTCGAGGCCTGTCACGACCGCCGTCTCCCCGTTTACCGGGAAGCCCGCACGGCGCAGGAGCTCGAGCGAGCCGCTCTGGTTCGTGAGCTCGGCGGCGGCGTCGCCCTCGCCGGTCGCCTCGGCCCGCGTCCCTTGCGCGAGCACGTCGGCCGAGACCACCTGGTAGGCCCACAGCCCGAGCGCCCGGCTTGCCGTGATGGAAGGGTCCCGCTGGCGAAGCGAGCCGGCCGCGGCGTTCCGCGGGTTGGCAAAGAGCCGGAGGCCCGCTGCCTGCCGGCGGGCGTTCAGCTCCTCGAACGCCGCCAGCGGCAGGTAGACCTCGCCTCTCACCTCGATCTCCGTCGGGATCTCCCCGGGCGGAAGCTCGAGGCGAGGGGGCACCTCGCCGATGGTGCGCACGTTCTGCGTGACGTCCTCGCCGACGCGGCCGTCGCCTCGGGTGGCGGCCCGGACCAGCTCGCCGTGCTCGTAGGTGATCGAGATCGAGAGGCCGTCGATCTTCGGCTCGCAGACGAAACGCAGCGCGGCGGCGTCCTCGGGCGCCATCTCGAGCAGCCGCTCGAGGCGACGCCCCCAGGCGAGCAGCTCGTCCATGTTGACGACCTTGTCGAGGCTCATCATCGGCACCTTGTGGGCAGCCGGTGCGAACAGTGTCGTGATCGCCGCGCCGACCTGTTCGGTCGGCGATCCGGCGACGGCGAGCTCGGGGTGCTCGGCTTCCAGAGCCCGCAGCTCGTCGACGAGGGCGTCGTAGTCGGCGTCGGGGATCTCCGGCTCTGCCGCGTTGTAGTACCGGTCGTTGTGGTAGGAGATCGCCTCCCTCAGCTCGGCCGCCCGAGCCTGCAGGCCGGCCGCCGCGCCCGGGCTGGTCCGCAGGCCGGCCGCCGCGCCCGGGCTGGCGGCGGTCTTCACGCGGCGGCTCTCGAGGCGATCCCGGAGCCGACCACCTCGTCGCCGACGTAGAGGGCGACGACCTGGCCGGGCGCCACCTTGCGGCGCGCCTCGAGGAACTCGAGCCCGCCGGCCCCCAGGACCGCGGCGAAGGGCCGTCCGTGCGCGCTCGCCTGGGCGAGCACCGCGCTCCCCTCCGCCAGAGGCTCGCCGACCCAGGTCCGCTCGGACAGAGCCACCCCGCTCGCGGCGAGGTCGGTCTCGCGACCGACGAGCACCACTCCTGCTGCCACGTCGACCTCCACGGCGAAGCGGCGGCCGCCTGCTGCGACCCCGAGGCCGCGACGCTGGCCCACGGTCACGAGCTCGACGGCGGGGACGCTTCCCAGTTGCTCTCCTGTCGCGACGTCGAGCACCCGGCCGGCGTGGAGCTCGGCGCGGCCCTCGAGGAAGCGCCGGCGTGACCCGGCTCCTCTCGGCCCGGCGACGAAGCACACCTCCTGGCTGTCCGCCTTGTGAGCGGTCGGGAGCGCCCAGGCGGCGGCGAGGCGGCGCACCTCGGCCTTCGTCGTCTCGCCGACCGGCAGCAGGACCCGGTCGAGCTGGCGGGCGGTGAGGCAGGACAGCACGTACGACTGGTCCTTGGCCGCGTCCATTCCCCGCAGGAGCCTCGCCTGCCCGTCCCGGCCCCGCCCGACGCGGGCGTGATGACCGGTCGCGACGGCGTCGAAGCCGAGGCGCAGCGCCCGATCGAGGAAGGCGGAGAACTTGAGGTGCCGGTTGCACTCGACACAGGGGTTCGGGGTGAGCCCGGCCAGGTGCGCCGAGACGTACGGGTCGACGACGCCCGCCTCGAACTCGTCCGTGAAGTTGAAGACATGGTGCTCGACTCCGAGCCTTCTCGCCACCCGGCGGGCGTCCTCCACGTCGGACACCGAGCAGCACCCCGAATCCGACGCCCCCCCCCAGAGCTTCATGGTGGCTCCTACGACCTCGTGGCCCTTGCCGGCGAGGAGCGCGGCCGCGACCGACGAGTCCACACCTCCGGACATGGCGACAAGGACACGCATCCCTGACATTTTCTCAGACCGGGGTCACGGTGCCGGCGCCGCCCTGCCTGCCGCACAGCCGGTGGTTCCCCGGAGGCGGCCCAGCGCCTCGCTCACCGCCGCGAGCGCACGATCGACGTCGGCAGCGGTCGACTCGTAGCCGAGGGAGAAGCGGACGTGCTCTCGCGAAGCGCTCCGCTCGACACCCATGGCCGAGAGCACCGGGCTCGGCTCGAGCGCGCCGCTCGCGCACGCCGAGCCGGCAGAGGCGTAGACCCCGAGCCGGTCGAGCAGGAGGAGCAGCTCTTCGGCGGCCACTTCGCGAACGCGGACGTTGCAGATCGCCCCGATCCGCCGCGCCCGCCCGACGGCGGGCTCGATCCCGCCAAGTGCGCACAGCCCGGCTACGAGGCGATCGCCGAGCTCGTCGGCCCGCCTGCGGGCCTCCGCTCGCTCTTCGTGGGTGAGGCGGGCCGCCACCGCCATGCCGACGGCGCCGGCGACGTTCTCGGTACCTGCCCGAAGCTCGCCCTCCTGGGGCCCGCCGTTGAGGAGCGGGCGGAGCCGCTTGCGTGCGCCGGCGAGCACGGCGAGCGCCCCCATCCCCTGGGGGCCGCCGAACTTGTGGGCCGACAGCGATAACAGGTCCGCGCCGGCAGCGTCGCGCCGCACGTCGCACCAGACGAAACCCTGCACCGCGTCGCTGTGCACGAGTGCGTCGCTCCGGGCCGCCTCGCGCACGAGGGCGACGACGTCTCGGACCGGCTCGATCACTCCGGTCTCATTGTTCACGAGCATGACCGACACCACGACGAGGCGCTCGCCGGCGTCGACCACGAGGCGCTCGAGAGCTCCGAGGTCGACGACGCCGTCGCGCCGCACCGGAGCGGCCCAGCCACCGAGCGCGGCCACCGTCTCCCGCACGGCCGGATGCTCGACTGCCGTCCCGACCACGATCGGCCGGTCGATGCCGGCAGCCTCCGCCGCCCGGACCGGACCGGCCAGCGCGAGGTTGTCGGCTTCGGTGCCACCGGAGGTGAAGACGACGTCGCCCGGGGCGGCTCCGAGGGTGTCGGCGAGCGACTCGCGCGCCTCGTCGAGGGCGCGCCGCGCCGCCCTGGCGAGCGCATGGCTCCCCGACGGGTTGCCGACGCCGTCGCGCAGGAACGGCAGCATCGCCTCGAGGGCCTCGGGGCGCAACGGCGTCGTCGCCGCGTGGTCGAGATTGACGGCACGGTCGCTCACGGCCACGTCCTACCCGGGCAGCGGAGGCGGTGGCCCGCAGCCCAAGTCGGCCGGGTTCGGGATCGGGGGGAGGCTCGAGCCATAGACGGCGGCAAGGCCCGGAGAGGTGCCGGCGGCAGTGACCGAAGAGCCCGACAGGCCCTTCGCGTGCCAGCCGAGCTCGAGCTCGAAGAACGTCGTCGTCACTTTCGTGACGATCGCCGAGTAGGGCGGGACCCCGATGTAGGGAGGGAGGTGGCGCGCGCCGAGCAGCTCGACGAACCACCTGAACGGGTCGCCGGCGAGGTCCGCGTAGAGAAGCGCGGCCTGCTCGGGCGGATTGCAGGTGTCGGCGTTGCTCTGGACGAAGAGCACGG
>JAKATT010000052.1 GCA_021818615.1 Actinomycetes bacterium
TCGACGGGAAGGTTTGGCACCTCGATGTCGGCTCGTCGCATCCTGGGGCTGAAGCCGGTCCCAAGGGTTGGGCTGTTCGCCCATTAAAGCGGTACGCGAGCTGGGTTTAGAACGTCGTGAGACAGTGGATACAACCGCGCTGTCTGTAAACTTGGCTGTATGCTGGAAACACCGAGAATCTTGCGCTACTAGCCAGTTCCTCAGCTGGAACGGCAGTGACAACGCGACAAGTGCGGTCAATCAGCAGGAAAGACTGGATTAGTTCATCCAGAATCCTCAGAGACCATATGCCAGGCACCCCTCCTGACCCGGGAGCGTGGTGAAGAGATGGTCCGATCTGCACGGCGACGTGCAGAGCCAGGCAGAAATGACCTGGCCCCCGGCGACGACGCCGGTGGTAACAGAATGTCGGTCCCTATCCGGTGCAGCCGTAGGAGATCTGAGGAAGGCTGTCCCTAGTACGAGAGGACCGGGACGGACGTAGCTCTCGTGTGCCAGTTGTCCTGCCAAGGGCATGGCTGGTTTGCGACCTACGGAAGGGATAAGCGCTGAAAGCATCTAAGTGCGAAGCTCGTTCCAAGATGAGATCTCCCACAGGGATAACCTGGTAAGGCCCGTGGTCAGACCACCACGTAGATAGGCCGGAGGTGTAAGCACGGCAACGTGTTCAGCCGACCGGTACTAATCGGCCGAGGGCTTGGGGCTCGTGCTCGCTATGGACTGCTCACAGGGGTGACGGCTGTCACCTCATCTCGAGCTGTAGGTCACGTCTGCTTCGGCGCATGAGTGCTGCAGGTGGGGAGGCAGGTAGCGCGGTCACGGCTCGGTGGAGCACCAGGTTTCCGGTGGCCATAGCGGCGGGGTCACACCCGTTCCCATCCCGAACACGGAAGTTAAGCTCGCCAGCGCCGATGGTACTTGGGGGGAGACCCCCCGGGAGAGTAGGTCGCCGCCGGAATTCAATCTCAGGGACAACCCCGCACCTGTTGGAGCGGGGTTGTCCCGCGTCGGGCGCCGCGCTCGTCGGCACATTGACGCCAGCGATGACCCGGGCCGCGACCTGTATCGTCACAGCATGCCTCGACCCGAGCTGCCGCCTCGGCGCTCTCGCGCTCGAGTGCTCGGCAAACAGGGCGCCCCTCCGGGCCCGGAGCACGCTCGGTACCGGTCGCGTACCGAGCGCTCCTACGAGCTCCCACGCTCTGTCCTGGACGAGCTTTCCGTCGCGCTGAGCGGCTCCGGCGATGTCGCCACGCGCCGCCCCGGCCAGGCACGCTCGAGCCGGTCGATCGAGTCGCTCCAGCGTCGGCTCACCGCGGCGGCCGAGGCCTACGAGCGGGACCGCTACGACGAGGCTCTCTCGACGCTTCGCCCTGTCATCGAGAGGGCGCCCGAGGCTGCGGCGGTGAAGGAGCTGTACGGGCTGATCCTCTATCGACTCGGTCGGTGGCGCCAGGCGGCAAGAGAGCTCCGAGAGCTGTACCAGGCGACCGGCAGCTTCGACCAGCACCCGGTCATCGCGGACTGCGAGCGGGCGATGGGTCGTCAGGACCGGGTGAAGGCGCTCTGGGACGAGCTGCGCCAAGCCGGCGTCGATAGCGAGGTGCTCGCCGAGGGCCGTCTAGTCATGGCCGGCGCGCTCGCCGACAGCGGGTCGCTAGACAAGGCGATCGAGCTCCTGGAGCCGGAAGCGAAGAACAGGAAGAACCCCAGCCTTGCCCACTTGCGGCAGTGGTACGCCCTTGCGGATCTCTATGAGCGCGGCGGAGACCTCCAAAGAGCGCGGCAGCTCTTCGCCAGGATCGCACAGGCGGACTCGGAGCTCTTCAACGCAGCTGAACGGCTCCGAGCACTGTGGTAGCTGGTCCGGAGCGAGGCAACGCTCCCGGCAGCACCTGTCGGCCGCCCGGCTTCGAGGCTGAGCACCGCTCCGCCGGCCCCCGGCGGTCCCGCCGCTTTGCTCCTGCAGCGCTACCCTCGGTCAGATGGACCGTCTCGGCCTCGTCGGGCTGCCGAACTCTGGCAAGTCAGCACTCTTCAACGCGCTGACGAACGGGCACGCCCTCGTGGCTGCGCACCCGTTCTCCACCACCGACACCGAGATCGGCGTCGCCCACCTGCCCGACGATCGCCTGCGAGCCCTGGCAGCTATGAGCCACAGCCGTAACGTCGTACCGGCTGCTTTCGAGGTCGTCGACATCGCCGGGATCCAGAAGTCGGCGGACAGGGGCGGGGGGCTCGGCCCGCGTTTTCTCGCCGGAGCCCGCGAGGTGGACGCCATCGCATTCGTGCTCCGCAGCTTCCGGGACGATGCCGTAGGGGGCGAGACCGATCCGACGGCAGCCCTCCAGGAGCTCGAGCTCGAGCTCGTCCTCGCCGACACCGCCTCTCTCGAGAGCCAGCTCGCCAAGAAGCGCCGTGCCGGCCAGCAGGAGATGGCACTCGGCGCCGCCCTCCAGGCCGCCCCCGCCGCGCTCGAGGAGCTGGCACAGGGGATACCGATCTACCGCTCGACTCTCGGCGCCGATCAGCGTGAGGCGCTGAGGCCTCTCTTCCTTCTCACGAACAAGCCGGTCCTCGCCGTCGTGAACATCGGCGAGGACGAGCTCGGCGGAGAAGAGGACTACGTAGAGGCCGTGCGCGACGAGCTCGGCCGCACCGCCGAGCTCGAGGTGCTGGCTGCCTCCATACAGCTCGAGGCGGAGGCTGCGCGGCTCGAGGAGAAAGAGAAGAGGGAGCTCCTCGAGGGTCTCGGCCTCGGCGAGGGTGCCCTCATCCGGGTCGCCCGAGCTGCCTACGGCATCCTCGGTCGGGACACCTTTCTCACGACCGGCGAGAAGGAGTCGCGGGCCTGGACCTTCCCGCACGGCGCCAAGGCACCCGAGTGCGCGGGCGTGATCCACTCCGATCTGCAGCGGGGGTTCATCAAGGCAGATGTCATCTCTTGGAAGGACCTCATCGAGGCTGGATCCTTCGCGACGGCTCGGGCGCACGGCAAGGTCCGCCTCGAGGGCAAGGAGTACGTCGTGAAGGACGGCGACGTCCTCGAGATCCGCTTCAACGTCTGAGCTGAACGCCGACCGGGCACGGCACGAGCGGGCGTCCGGCTCCGCTGCCGGGGAGGGTCTTCGAGGGCGCCTCCGGGGTAGTCTCGGACGAGGACTGAAGAAGGAGGCAACGTGGGTACTGACGTCCACGAGCTGCTCGGCGACGAAGCCGGCGCACTGCTCGCGTTCGACGCACCGGCGTTCCCGAAGGCGCGTCTCACGCTCCCCGGGCCGGATTTCATCGACCGGGTGCTCGTGGCGAGCGACCGCCCGATCGCGGTGCTGCGCAACTTGCAGGCCACCTTCGACCACGGGCGCCTCGCCGGTACCGGGTACCTCTCGATCCTCCCTGTCGACCAGGGGATCGAGCACTCGGCGGCTGCCAGCTTCGCGAAGAACCCCGAGTACTTCGACCCGGAGCGGATCGTCGAGCTGGCGATCGCGGCCGGCTGCAGCGCGCTCGCCACCACCCTCGGCGGCCTCGGCATCGTGGCCCGCCGCTACGCCCACAAGATCCCTTTCATCGTGAAGCTCAACCACAACGAGCTGCTCACCTACCCGTCGCGGGCGGACCAGGTGCCGTTCGGCACAGTCCGCCAGGCGGTCGACCTCGGAGCGGTCGGCGTCGGGGCGACGATCTACTTCGGCTCAGACGAGTCGACCCGCCAGATCAGGGAGGTGAGCGCCCTCTTCGCCGAGGCGCACCGCCAGGGTCTCTACACGGTTCTGTGGTGCTACCTGCGCAACCCGGCGTTCAAGACGGACCAGGCGGACTACCACGTGTCGGCCGACCTCACGGGGCAGGCCAACCATCTCGGCGTCACGATCGAGGCGGACATCGTGAAGCAGAAGCAGCCCGAGAACAACGGCGGCTACACGGCGCTCAAGTTCGGCCGCACGGACCCCCTCGTCTACGACGAGCTGACCAGCGACCATCCGATCGACCTCACCCGGTGGCAGGTGGTGAACTGCTACTCCGGTCGGATCGGCCTCATCAACTCCGGTGGTGAGTCGAAGGGCTCGGGAGACCTCGCCCAGGCGGTGCGCACTGCGGTCGTGAACAAACGGGCAGGGGGCATGGGGCTCATCGTCGGCCGCAAGGCCTTCCAGCGCCCGATGGACGACGGCGTGGAGCTCATCCACGCCGTGCAGGACGTGTTCCTCGACTCCTCGATCGGCGTCGTCTGATCGCCGGCCCGTCTCGAGCACCGGCAGCCGGGCGCTCAGGTCCCTCACGCCGTGCGCGCCAGCCGGCTTTCAGCTGGTCCGGACGAGCGGAGTGCTGTCCCAAGTGACGACAGGAGCAAAGCGTCAACTGACGCGAGCACCCAGGTAAGATACGAAGGAAGTACGCGAGCTGAGCGGAGACCATGACGAGCAGTACCGAGACAGAGCATCACGCCTACCGGGTCGAGACGATCGACCGGGTGGTGATCCGCTTCGCCGGCGACTCCGGCGACGGCATGCAGGTCACCGGAGACAGGTTCACGAACGAGAGTGCCATCTTCGGCAACGACCTCTCGACGCTGCCCAACTTCCCGGCAGAGATCCGTGCACCTGCCGGCACGCTCGCGGGTGTCTCTGCCTTCCAGGTTCACATCTCGGACCATGACATCCTCACGCCGGGCGACGCTCCGAACGTGCTCGTCGCCATGAACCCTGCCGCGCTGCGCGCCAACGTCGACGACCTCGCAGTCGGGGGAACAGTCCTCGTCAACAGCGACGCCTTCGACGAGAGGTCGCTCGACAAGGCCGGCTACTCGACGAATCCGCTTGTCGATGGGAGCCTCGGCAAGTTCAGGGTGTACGAGGTCCCGATGACTACCCTCACCCTCGAAGCCTGCAAGCCGACGGGCGCCAAGGTGCGCGACGCCGAACGGAGCAAGAACTTCTTCGCCCTCGGGCTCGTGTCGTGGCTGTACCAGCGGCCGGTCGACACGACCCTCAGCTGGATCGCGCAACGTTACGGGAAGCTGCCGATCGTCGTCGAGGCGAACACGCTCGCCTTCCGTGCGGGCTACAACTTCGGCGAGACGGCCGAACTGTTCGAGTCCGCCTACGAAGTGCACGCGGCGGCACACGAGCCGGGCATCTACACGAACATAACGGGCAACACCGCTCTCGCCTGGGGTCTCGTCGCCGCCGCCCAGCTCGGCAAGGTGCCTCTGTTCCTCGGCTCGTACCCGATCACTCCGGCGTCGGACATCCTCCACGAGCTCTCCAAGCACAAGAACTTCGGCGTGCGCACGCTGCAGGCCGAGGACGAGATCGCCGGCATCGGCGCGGCGCTCGGCGCCTCCTTCGGCGGGGCACTCGGCGTCACCACGACGAGCGGCCCCGGGCTCGACCTCAAGGCGGAGACGATAGGGCTTGCAGTCTCTCTCGAGCTGCCGCTCATCATCGTGGACATCCAGCGGGGCGGACCGTCGACGGGACTTCCGACCAAGACAGAGCAGTCGGACCTTCTCCATGCCATGTACGGCCGTCACGGCGAGGCACCAGTCCCGGTGATCGCCGCCAGCACGCCCTCGCAGTGCTTCGACGCCGCCATCGAGGCCGCTCGCATCGCGCTCAAGTACCGGACTCCTGTCATCCTTCTCTCGGACGGCTACCTCGCCAACGGCTCGGAGCCCTGGAAGCTGCCTGATGTCGGCACGCTGCCTGACATCTCGACGACCTTCGCCAGCGCGCCGAACGCCACGGCCGACGACGGAACACCTATCTTCCACCCCTATCTCCGGGATGCTGAGACACTGGCCAGACCATGGGCCATTCCAGGTACGGCCGGACTCGAGCACCGCATAGGCGGCCTCGAGAAGGCCGACGGCAGCGGGAGCGTATCCTACGACCCGGCCAACCATGAGCGGATGGTGCGGCTCCGGGCGGCCAAGGTGGCCGGTATAGCGAGGGACATCCCCCCGATCGAGGTGGACGATGCTGCCGGGGGCGCCGAGCTCCTAGTTCTCGGCTGGGGCTCCACCTACGGTGCGATCGCAGCTGCTGTGCGCCGCGTGCGTGCGCTCGGCCACAAGGTCGCGCGAGCACACCTGTGGCACGTGAACCCATTTCCCTCCAATCTCGGCAGCGTGCTCGCCAGCTACCCGAGGGTGCTCATCCCCGAGGTCAACCTCGGGCAGCTGGCAAAGCTCGTCCGGGCGGAGTTCCTCGTCGACGCGGCCTCGCTCAGCAAGGTCGAGGGCACGCCCTTCAGGGTGGGCGACGTCGAGCAGGCGATCTTCGCCCAGCTCGGCGTGGTGGTCGCCGACGGCGAGCGCGCGAGTGCACCGGTCGCGGCCCACGCGGGAGAGGAGGAGAGCTGATGGCCGACGCGGCCGTGCCCGTGACCACCCGCAAGGACTGGTCGAGCGACCAGGACGTTCGCTGGTGCCCGGGCTGCGGCGACTACTCGATCCTTGCCGCCGTGCAGCTCGCCCTGCCGGAGCTCGGCGTGCGCCGTGAGAACACCGTGTTCATCTCCGGGATCGGCTGTGCCGCCCGATTCCCGTACTACATGAACACCTACGGCATGCACTCGATCCACGGGCGCGCACCGGCCATCGCGACAGGGCTCGCCGTGACCCGGCCCGATCTGGAGGTCTGGGTCGTGACCGGCGACGGCGACGCTCTCTCGATCGGCGGCAACCACCTCATCCATGTGCTGCGGCGGAACGTGAAGCTGCGCATTCTGCTGTTCAACAATCAGATCTACGGTCTGACCAAGGGCCAGTACTCGCCGACCTCCGAAGTGGGCAAGGTCACCAAGTCCACTCCGTTCGGCTCCCTCGACACGCCGTTCAACCCGGTCAGCCTGGCGCTCGGCGCCGAGGCAACGTTCGTCGCCCGAACCCACGACATGGATCGAAAGCACATGATGGAGACCTTCAGCCGCGCCCACCAGCACAACGGCACGGCGTTCGTCGAGGTCTACCAGAACTGCAACGTCTTCAACGACGGCGCCTTCGAGCAGATAACGAGCCGTGCCACCCGAGACGAGATGCTCATCCCGCTCGAGCACGGCAGGGCCATCCGATTCGGTGCCGACGCCGAGCGCGGTGTCGTCATGGACGCCCAGGGGCGGCTCTCACTCGTGAACGTGGCTGACGTCGGCGAGGACGCCCTCCTCGTCCACGACGAGCAACGGGAGAACCCGGACCTCGCCTTTGCGCTCTCGCGCCTCTCGCGCGGCCCGTTCGAGCCGACGCCGATCGGCGTCTTTCGTGCGGTCGAGCGCCCGGACTACGGCTCGAAGATGGCGGCTCAGGTCCTCGAGGCGCAGGCCCGCAAGGGACCGGGAGACCTGGCCGGCCTCCTCAAGTCCGGGACGACCTGGACGGCCGGCTGATCAGGCACGCTCCAGCTCCCTGAAGACCATGCCGGTGCGTGGCTTCGGCCAAAAGAACGTGGACTTCGGCGGCATGCGCCGTCGACCGCGCGCCGTAGCGGCAATCTGCTCGATCGAGGCGGGTCGCAGTAGCACCGCCGCGTCCGCGACCCCGTTCTTCACGGCGGTGACGACCTCGTGCACTCCGTGCTGGTACGACACGTCGTTCACTCCGAGATGCCCAAGGACCGCCGCGAGCCTGCTCGAGTCGAGATCGTCGGCCGCCGGATCGAGCAGCTCTGGCCTCGGCTCGAGCAGCCAGGAGCCGGCCGTGCTGAGAAGGCCGAGGGCACCTCGCGACCTCATCTCCTCCCGGAGCGCGACGGGATCGTCGGGTCCGTCGCTCACCACGAAGGACCTCTCGAGGTCCCGGGCGAATCCCACCGGGTCGACTCCTCGGACGAGCCTGTGGATCGCTCGCACGGAGAGCTCCTGCTCGCTCAGCTCGCCCACGAGGGCCAGCACGGCGTCGGCACCCCTGCGAGCCGGGTCCTCCTCGAGATAGGCACAGGCCGTCTCGTAGCGGTGGTGGCCGTCGGCTATGAGCACGGGTGCCGTCGCGGCCAGCTCGCTCAGAGCCGAAAGCACGCCCGCGTCAGTGACGATCCAGCGCTCGTGCAGCACCCCGTCCTCATCGGTCGCCCTCCAGGGCTCTCTTGCCTTCGCGACGGCACTTTCGCACAGGTTGGCGAAGCCGTCGGCGAGGCTCAGCGCCCAGATCGGCGAGAAGTTGGTCCGCGCCGTCCTGAGCAGCGACAGCCTGTCGTGCCTGTCCCGGGCTATCGTCTGCTCGTGCGGCAGCACCTGGCCGGTGTGCTCGGGATCGAGCCCGAGCGCCCCGAGCACGCCGACGGTCGTCCGCAGCGTGCCGCCCTCGTCACGAAAGGTCATCCTGTACAGAGCGAAGCACGGCCGATCGGTGACGGCCAAAGTTCCCTCGCAGTGCCACTGCTCGAAGAGATCAGCCGCCGCCCGGTAGGGGTCCATGCCAAGCTCCGGCACCGCGACCGGCAGCTCGACGTGGATCGCGTTGTAGGAGCTTCGGGCGGCTAAGCCCGCCCGCGCGGGAGCGCCTATGTCGTAGGGCGGGGCGATCACGTCGTCGGCCACGACGTGATCGGCATTGTAGATAGTGGCATAGAACGGGTCGAGGCGGGCCATCAGTCATGCGTACCACATCGGCAGATGGCAGCATTCCACCGTGACATGGGTGCTGGACTGCGACGGCGTGATCTGGCTCGGGGAAGAGGCGCTGCCCGGTACCGCCGAGGCGGTAGGCCGCCTGCGCCAGGCGGGCGAGCGGGTCGTCTTCCTCACGAACAATTCCTATCCGCTTCTCGAACAGCACCTTGCAAAGCTCGACCGCCTCGGCATGAGCACCCGGCCCGGGGATGTCATCTCCTCTGCGATGGCCGCCGCTCGGCTCGTGTCGCCGGGGGAGCGGGCACTCGTCCTCGGCGGGCCCGGGATCTTCGAGGCGCTCGTCGGGCGAGGAGTCGAGACCGTCGAGGCGGGCGCGGGAGCGGGCGTCGAGGCTGTGGACGTGGTGGTGGTGGGTTTCGATCTGAAATTTGACTTCGCGCGGCTGGCGGCGGCGACAAGCGCACTGCGAGGCGGCGCTCGGCTCGTCGCCACCAACGACGACGCCACCTTTCCCACCTCTGGCGGCCTGCTGCCCGGAGCCGGGGCGTTTCTCGCTGCAGTCTCGCTTGCGGGCGGCGTGACCGCGGAGATCGCCGGCAAACCGCACGAGGCAGTGGTGGACCTGCTTGTCGAACGGGTCGGCAGCGTTGCCACGGTGGTCGGTGACCGGCCGTCGACCGACGGGCGGCTGGCCACCAGGCTCGGTGCCCGTTTCGCCCTCGTCCTCACGGGAGTGACACCGCCGGGACACGGCACGATCGATCCCGAGCCCGACATCGAGGCGGCCGACCTCGCCTCGATCGTCGACCGGGAGCTCCCGCCGGTGGGCGCCTCGTGACGCCCGATCGCCCTCTACAAGTGCTTACTCTTGCAAGCATCGCAGGTCAGGGGTAAAGTGACTTGTATGGCAACCAGGAATCCGATCGAGCGGTACCTCGCGGCCGGGATGGCCTTCACCCAGATCACTCGCAAGCGGGCCGAGGAGATGGTCCGTGAGCTTGTGAAGGAAGGCGAGGTCGGCCGGGAGAAGACCGCGGAGCTCGTCGAGCAGCTGGTCGCGGAGAGCCGCCGGTCCACCGAGCAGTTCGCCGAGCGCATCCGTCACGAGGTACGGCGCCAGATCGATGCCCTCGGTCTCGTCAACGCCGAGGAGGTGTCAAAGATCCTCGAGCGCTTCGTGAACGTCGCCCGGACGACGGGCGCACGCACGGTCCAGCAGGTCAGCGACCGGGCCGAGCAGGCGCGCAGGGTCGGCACCCGCCAGGTGCGGAGGACTCGCCACCACGCCGAGGTACCGCTTGGCTCGACGAGAGCGAGCGCTCCGGCCAAGCGGGCCGCGGCAACCAGGAACCCCACAGGCACCGGTAGGACGCCTCCCGCCTCCGCCTCGGCGGGCAAGGCGAGCGCTACCTCGAAAAGGGCCGCCGACTCGGCGGGCAAGGCGGCCGGCGCGACTGCAAAGAGAGCGGCCGGGTCGACTGCAAAGAGAGCGGCCGGGTCGACTGCAAAGAGAGCGGCCGGGTCGACTGCAAAGAGAGCGGCCGGGTCGACTGCAAAGAGAGCGGCCGGGTCGACGAACAAGGTCGCCAACCGGACGCGCCCCGCCGCCGCGGGAGAGCGGCAGCCGACGGCGACGACCCTGAAGGCAGCCGCCCGCACCGTCAAGCGTGCTGTCAAGAAGCCCACTGACACCGGTAGCTGACCCGAGCGGCTCCGCACGGGCCCCTGCCGGCACGTAGTCCCCTCGCCGAGCCCGGGCGCGGCGCTGGCACGGGCAGCTGCACACGAGCGAGGATGGCCAGCGTGGGTTCCGTCCTTCTCGTCGTGCATCCCGAGCACTCCACCGCTCGCGCGCTCGCGAGCGAGGCGCGTCGGTGGTGGGAGACAAGGGGATTCGCCGTGAGGGTGGTGGGCGATGAGGCGACCGGAGCCCTCGGCGGAGACCCCAGTGCCAGCGAGGATCGCCCTCGGGGAACCAGAGACGAGCGCTTCGACTTCGCGATCAGCCTCGGCGGCGACGGGACGATGTTGCGGACGGTCGGCCTTGCCTGTGCCGGCAGGACACCGGTCCTCGGCGTCAACCTGGGCCGCATGGGCTACCTCACCGAGGTCGAGCCAGGTGGGATGCTGCCGGCCTTCGAGCACCTGTCAGCTGGCAACTACCAGGTAGAGGAGCGCATGACGCTCGAGGTGACGATCGACTCGGCCGCAACCGGGGGCCCTGCAGGATTTCTCTCTCTCAACGAGGCGATCGTCGAGAAGATCGCACCCGGGCACACGATCCGCGTCGGCGTGGACATCTCCGGGAGGCGCTTTCTCACCTACGTCGCCGACGGGCTCCTCGTCTGCACGCCAACCGGATCGACCGCCTACAACCTGTCCGCCAGGGGGCCTGTCGTCTCACCTCGCCTGAATGCCATGGTGTTCACTGCCGTGGCGCCTCACCTCGTCTTCGACCGCTCCCTGGTGCTCGGTCCGAGCGAGACAGTGACCTTCACGTTGCTGGCAGACCGTCCGGCGACGGTCGTGCTCGACGGGGCGCGGGTGGTCCCTTTGAACGAGGGCGAGACGGTCACATGCGAGGGCGGAAAGGAGCCGGCCCGGCTCGTGACCTTCGGCCAGCGGGACTTCCACGCCCTGCTCCGCTCGAGATTCGGGCTTGCCGACCGTTGACAGGCGCCTGACAGGCCGTCGGGGAGGAAAGCGCCACCATGTTGAGCGAGATCCGGGTCAAAGACCTCGGCGTCATCGAGGACCTCGCGCTCACTCTCGGCCCTGGTATGACCGCCCTCACGGGCGAGACAGGCGCCGGCAAGACGCTTGTCGTCGAAGCTCTCGAGCTGCTCATGGGGGGGAGGGCGGACGCCCAGCTCGTCCGGGCAGGAGCGAGCCTCGCCCGCGTGGAGGGGCGTTTCGTGGGGCTGCCCACCTCGGCGGAAGCTCCCAGCGGGGAGGATGCACTCGACGGCAGCCCTCGCGAGCTGATCCTCGCGAGGGAGCTCCCGGCCGACGGGCGGTCGAAGGCATACGTGGATGGCAGGATGGCGACCGCCCAGGTCCTCTCCGAGGTCGGCAGCGCCCTTGTCGACCTGCACGGCCAGCACGCCCACCAGTCGCTCATCCACCAGAGTGCCCAGCGCCGCTCGCTCGACCACTTCGCTGGAATCGACGACTCAGAGGTCACCCTCGCCGGGGCGCGCCTCGCCGAGCTCACCGGGCGCCTGGCAGAGCTCGGAGGCGACACCCGAGGACTCGCCCGGGAGCTCGACCTGCTCCGCTTCCAGCTCGCCGAGCTCGAGGAAGCCGGCCTCGAGGATCCCGACGAGGAGGAGCGGCTCTCGGAGGAGGCAGACGTCCTCTCACGCGTCGAGGAGCTGAGGTCGGGGCTCGAGGCGGCTCGCCGCTCGCTCAGCGGAGCTGATTCCGAGCTCGACCGGCCGGCGGGAGCATCGACCCTCGTCGCCGAGGCGTCGTCCTGCCTCGGCCGGCACGAGCCGCTGAGGGAGCTCGCCGGGCGGCTCGCCGCGCTCGGCGCCGAGATCGACGACATCGCCCGGGAGCTGCGACGGAGGGCAGAGGACCTCGAGGACGACCCGACCCGCCTCGCTCAGGTGCAAGAGAGGCGCCATCTCCTGTCCGGCCTCCGCAGGAAGTACGGCGACTCCATCGCTGCGGTGATCGCCTTTCGAGAACAGGTACGCAGGCGCCTGTACGACATCGAACAGGGCGAGGCGCGGCGCTCGGTGATCGAGGTGGAAAGAGACGACGCCAAGAAGGAGCTCTCAGAAGCCGAGGAGCGTCTCGCGGCTCGCCGCCGTGAGGCGGCCCCCCGTCTCTCGGCGGCGATCGGTCGCCATCTAAAGGAGCTGGCGATGGAGCGGGCCCGTCTCGAAGTCGAGGTCGCCGGCGTACGCGGCGAGCAGGTGACATTCCTGCTGGGGGCGAACCCGGGCGAGCCTGCGCTGCCGCTCGCCAGAGTGGCGTCGGGAGGCGAGCTCGCCCGGGCAATGCTCGCAACCAGGCTGGTTCTCTCCGAGGCTCCTCCGACGCTCGTGTTCGACGAGGTGGACGCGGGAGTGGGCGGCGAGGCCGCCCGAGCTGTCGGCAGGGCGCTCAGCGAGATCGCGGGCGACCACCAGGTGCTGGTCGTCACTCACCTCGCCCAGGTAGCGGCGTTCGCCGATGCCCAGGTGGCCGTGCGCAAAGAGGTCCGCGGCGGCCGGACCGTCGCCACCGCCTGCCCCGTAACAGGCGAGGAGCGCGTACGTGAACTCTCGAGGATGCTCTCGGGTCACCCTGACTCTGCGGCAGCTCGCCAGCACGCCAGCGAGCTGCTCGAGACCGCCCGCCGGAGCGCCTCAGATCCGTGAGTCCCTGCCCTCCCAGTGCCGCCGGCGGAGCTCCCGCTTGAGCGGCTTGAGCGCACCGGAGAGAGGAAGGGGCTCGTCACGGATCTCGACGGACTTCGGCACCTTGTACCGGGCGATCGCCTGGCGGGCGTGCTCTTTTATCTCCTCCTCTGTAACAGTGGCGCCCTCGCGGGGCACGACGACCGCGTGGACCTGCTCTCCCCAGGTGGGATGGGGTATTCCGAAGACGGCGACCTGGGCCACGTCGGGATGGGTCGAGATGGCGTTCTCCACCTCGACGGAGTAGACGTTCTCCCCACCCGAGACGATCATGTCGTTCACGCGGTCGACGAGGTAGAGATAGCCGTCCTGGTCGAGGTGGCCGACGTCACCGGTGTGGTACCAGCCGTCGCGAAAGGCGCGTTCGGTCTCCTTCGGCCGATTCCAGTAGCTGGTCATGAAGTTGCCACCCTTTGCGCATACCTCGCCGTCCTCTCCGGGGCGCAGCACGTTCCCTCCGCGATCTTGGATAGCGAGGCGCACCCCGAGCACCGGTCGCCCGGCCGAGCTTGCCCTCTCGGTGCCGCTGCGGTGGTCCACAGGGCCCAGGAGAGTCAGCACAGAGGAGCACTCCGTCATTCCGTAGCCCTGCCACAAGTCGAGCTGCGGCAGCGTCTCGGTGATCCGCCGGAGAAGGGCGCTCGGCATCGGCGAGGCCCCATAGACGAGATCGGAGAGCGACGCCAGGCGCTCTGGTGCGAAGCTGGGATGGTCGAGCACCATGGCGATCATCGTCGGAACCATCGTGGTCCAGTCGACTTCGTACTTCTCGACCAGGTCGATCATCTCGCCCGGCTCGAAGAGCTGCTGGAAGACCGATGTCCCGCCTATCGCCGGGAGCCCGAGCACGCCCGCCATCGAGGCTGCATGGAACATCGGCGTCTGGTGCAGATAGACGCGCCCCGGCCGGAGGTCGACGGTCATGGCGACGTGGTAGAGGTTGAGCACTTCGGCTCGCTGCGAGAGCAGCGCCCCCTTGGCCAGCCCCGTCGTGCCGCCCGTGTACATGAGAACGACCGGGTCGTCCTCCTCGGTCTCGGGAGGCACCTCGGGACGGCCGAGCTCGAGGAGGTGCTCGTAGTCGATGTCGTGCTCGAAGTCGCCTGAGCCGATCAGCACGACCTTGCGCAGCGGCAGGTCGCCCCTGACGGGCTCGATGTTGCGCAAGAAGTGCCCGGCGAACAGCTCGTCCACGAAGGCGACCTCCGTGCCCGAGTCGGCGAGGATCTGCTGTAGCTCCCGCCCGGCGAGGCGGAGGTTGAGGGGATTGATGACCGCGCCGCCGAGGAAGGCCGCGTGGTACAGCTCGAGGAACTGATGGCTGTTGACGGACATGACCGCGAAGCAGTCCCCCCTCTTCAGCGCGAGCTCTTTCGACATTGCATCTGCAAGTTTCAGTACCCGATCGCCATGGTGGGCGAAGGTGGCGTGGTAGTCGCCGTCGTGGAAGCCAACCTCGCCGGCCCACCGTTCGAACGATGGAAGCAGGACCTGGTGACCGATCAGCTCCTTCACGGCGAGAGCTTTGCCCATTTGGGCTCTCTACGCACGCAACTCGGCCGAAGTGATCCGCCGTCGTCTGCACCTGGTCCGGTAGGCTGAGCAAGCGGGCACCCGGGAGGTGATCTTGACCAAGTACGTGTTCGTGACCGGCGGGGTGTCGAGCTCGCTCGGCAAGGGACTGACCGCCTCCTCGCTCGGCCGGCTGCTCAAGTCCCGCGGGCTGCGGGTGACGATGTGCAAGCTCGACCCCTACATCAACGTCGACCCCGGCACGATGAACCCTTTCGAGCACGGCGAGGTGTTCGTGACCGAGGACGGAGGCGAGACCGACCTCGACCTTGGTCACTACGAGCGCTTCATCGACGAGAACCTGCATCGCGACTCGAACGCCACGACCGGCCAAATCTACTCCTCGGTGATCGCCAAGGAGCGCCGCGGCGACTTCCTCGGCAAGACCGTCCAGGTCATCCCGCACATCACAGACGAGATCAAAGAACGCGTCCGCCGCCTCGGGGCCCGCGAGGACGTGGACGTCGTCATCACCGAGGTGGGCGGCACCGTCGGTGACATCGAGATCGTGCCGTTCATCGAGGCGATCCGCCAGTTCCGCCGCGAGGCCGGCCGGGACAACGTCTGCTACCTCCACCTCACCTACGTCCCGTTCCTGCGAACGGCCGGCGAGCTGAAGACAAAGCCCACCCAGCACTCGGTGACCGAGCTGCGCAGCCGGGGGATCCAGCCGGACGTCATCGTCTGCAGGAGCGAACGTCCCATTTCCGATTCGCTTAAACGCAAGATCTCGCTCCTTTGCGACGTCTCGATCGAGGCCGTCGTCTCGGCGCTCGACGCCGACCCGATCTACGCGATCCCGCTCGCCCTGCACGAGGAGGGCCTCGACGAGATCGTCTGCCGCATCCTGCGCCTTGATGACACCGCGCACGCCATCGACCTCTCCGGCTGGGAGCGCCTCGTGGAACGCATCTCGGCTGCGACCGAGCAGGTCCGCATCGGCATCATCGGCAAGTACGTCAACCTGCCGGACGCATACCTCTCGGTAGTCGAGGCGCTCAAGCACGCCGGGTTCCACCAGGGTACGAAGGTCGAGGTCGAGTGGATCCAGGCCGAGGAGGTGACGGGCATGCTGGCTGGCGCCCGCCTCGAGAGCCTCGACGGCATCGTCATCCCCGGCGGCTTCGGCGAGCGCGGTGTGGAGGGCAAGATCGCCGCAGCCGCGTACGCGCGCGAGCACGACATCCCATGCCTCGGGCTCTGCCTCGGGCTCCACACAATGGTCGTCGACTTCGCCCGCAACATGGCGGGCCTCGAGAACGCCAACACGAGCGAGGTGGACATCGCCACGCCGTACCCGGTGATCGACCTCATGGACGACCAGGTCGAGGTATCCGAGAAGGGCGGGACGATGCGCCTCGGCGCTTACCCAGCACTGCTCCAGCCGGCGACAATGGTCGAGAAGCTCTACGGCCAGCCCGTCGTTTCCGAGCGCCACCGCCACCGCTACGAGGTGAACCCCCGGTTCCGCCATCGCCTCGAGGAGGCCGGCCTCACCTGCTCTGGCGTGTCGCCCGACGACCGCCTGGTCGAGTTCATCGAGATCACCTCGCACCCGTTCTGGATCGGCACCCAGGCCCACCCGGAATTCAAGAGCAGGCCGGACCGCCCACACCCGTTGTTCTCCGGGTTGGTCGAAGCCGCCCTCGCCCGCGTGAACGAGCGGACTCCCCGCCTCCCCGACATCGACCTCGCTCGTTGATGCCTGCGGCCGCCCCCGGCGGGGACCAGAACGGCTTTCGCCGCATCGGCGAGCGCCAACGCCTCGACGGCGGCTTTTTCCGCGTCGTGAGCGGCACCTTCGTCGGACCCGACGGCTTCACTTTCGAGAGGGAGATCATCCGGCACCCGGGTGCAGTCGCCGTCGTGGCGCTCGAAGCCGACGGGCGCAGCGTGCTCATGATCCGCCAGTACCGCGGAGCGGTCGAGCGCGCCCTGCTCGAGCTGCCGGCCGGCAAACGCGACATCGCCGACGAGGACCCTGAGCTCTCAGCGCGACGCGAGCTCGTCGAGGAGATCGGGCGGGAGGCGCAGTCGCTCATCGAGATCGCCCGGTTCTTCAACTCCCCGGGCCTTTCCGACGAGCAGACCATCGTCTTCCTGGCCGAGCTGCTGTCGGAGGTGCCCCGCCAGGCACACGGGGTGGAGGAGGAGCACCTCACGATCGAGCGGGTCCTGCTGGCCGAGATCGAAGACCTCATGGCGAGCGGCGATCTCTGCGACGCGAAGTCGATCATCGGGCTCTATGCGGCCCGTTCGCTCCTGCGGATCCGTCACAGAGCAGCGGCCGCTCCCTGAGGAGCCGTGTGCCCGACGCGGACTGGCCCTTTTCGCACCCTCCCCGGCCCCTGTCGAGTGACGCCGAGGAGTTCCTCTCGTACCTGGCCATAGAGCGGGGCCGCTCGCCCCACTCGCTGTCGGCGTACCGCTCCGACCTTGTTGCCTACGAGCAGTTCCTTTCCGACCGGCAAATCGACCTCGAGGCGGTCGGCCCGAACGTCGTCGAGGACTACCTCGCCTACTTGCATGCTGCCGGGCGCAAGGCGACCTCTGTGAAAAGAGCGCTCTCGGCGATACGCGGCCTTCACCGCTTCTGCCTCGACGAGCGGGGCGCCGTGAGCGACCCGACCGAGGGATTGCGCCCGCCGCGTCAGGCAGAGGCGATCCCGAAGGCCCTCACCGAGGAGGAGGTCGCCCGCCTCCTCGCCTCGGTCCGGGGCCTCGATGCCAGGTCCCGGCGGGACCGGGCCATCCTCGAGCTGCTCTACGCGACGGGAATGCGCATCTCCGAGCTCGCCGGGCTACGCCTGGCCGACCTCGATTTGAACCGGTCGCTCGCCATCGTCTTCGGAAAGGGATCAAAAGAGCGGGTCGTACCCTTCGGGCGGTACGCCGAGGCGGCGCTCGGGGAGTGGCTCGGCCCGGCAGGACGGGTGGTGCTCGCGCCGCCTCGCTGGGCGAGGCGCGCCGACGAGGAGGCGGTCTTCATCTCCTCGAGGGGTCGACAGCTGTCGCGTCAGGCGATCTGGGTGGTCGTGCGACGGGCTGCAGAGCGGGTCGGCCTCGAGCACAAGGTGACGCCCCACGTCTTGCGCCACTCCTGCGCCACCCATCTGCTCGAGCACGGTGCCGACATCCGGGTCGTCCAGGAGTTGCTCGGGCACGCGGCCATCACGACGACCCAGCTCTACACGAAGGTGAGCAACGACCTTTTGCGCCGGGAGTACGAGCGGGCGCATCCACGTGCCCGTCGCCGTGTCCAAGCCCAGTACGCTGTGCCGGTGGCAAATGACGCAGCCGTCGACTACCGCTCGCTTCTCGAGGACGAGCGCCACTCGCTCGTGCACCAGTTGTCCGAGCTCGGTTTCGGCGGGGCGGGCAAGCTGGAGTTCGACTCGAACTTCGCCGACTCCTCGCAGGTGACGGCCGAGCGGGGCGAGGCCGAGGCACTCGCCGCCCAGCTGCAGGAGGCACTGCACGCCGTGGAGGTGGCCCTGCGCAAGCTCGACAACGGGACCTACGGGACCTGTGAGCGCTGCGGCAAGCCCATCGCAGAGGCGCGACTCGAGGCCAAGCCTGCCAGTGCGTACTGCATCGTCTGCGCCTCCGTCGGCCGGCGATAGCCGCGCCCTGCTGAGGTGAGCGTCGGGAGCGGGCCCGGAGGCCTCGGTCCCGGGCCAGGTGGTCCCGGTCCAGGTGGTCCCGGTCCAGGTGGTCCCGGTCCAGGCAGTCCCGGTCCAGGTGGTCCCGGTCCAGGTGGTCCCGGTCTAGGTGGTCCCGGTCTAGGTGGTCCCGGGCAGGGCGACCGGGACACTGTCGGCTCAGGCGGGGCTGCGGGTGGTGCCCGCCAGCAGCGGCCGCAGAACTGGCCGCCTCCCGGCTGGAGCGGCCAGGCGCCGGCGCGTCCACCGGACCAGCCACCCGGGCGCAGGGGCGCAAGCTGGTGGCAGTCTGCACCGAACCTCATCATCACGATCGCTGTAGTCGGCATCGTGATCGCGGTGCTCGCAGCCGGCGTCCGCCGCCACTACCTGAGCGCCTACACGCTCATCTACTTCCTCGTGGCCATCCCCTCGATCATGTTCCACGAGGTCACCCACGGTGTGGTCGCGCTGTGGTGCGGTGACGACACCGCCAAACGAGCTGGCCGCATCTCGGCCAACCCGCTCCGCCATATCGACCCGATCGGGACGATCGTCCTTCCGGTCATCATGGCGCTTTCGCACGGTCCGGTCTTCGGCTGGGCGAAGCCGGTCCCGGTACGGATCGACCGCCTGCGCAGCCCGCGCAACCAGGCCGTGCTCGTCGGGCTCGCCGGCCCGGCGTCGAACTACATGCTGGCTGCCCTTGCAGGGGGCCTCATGCACCTCGTGTTCGTCACCCACAGGTTGGACGTCAGCACCGCCACCGGCACCTGGTACTGGGTCTTCGAAGTGATCTTCTACCTCGGGCTCGTGAACGTCCTAATCGGCACGTTCAACCTCCTGCCCATCCCCCCCCTTGACGGCTCGGCACTCGTGGAGCGGGTGCTTCCGGTCTCGGCGCTCCCGTCCTACTACCGGATGCGCATGGGTTTCATGATCCTCGTGTTCGCCTTCGTGCTGCTCGACCAGGGGGCGCTCTCGTCGATCTACACCCACGTCGCCACCTGGTACCTGAACCTGTTCCTTCCCTAGCGATCAGCCGAGCCCGGCATAAGCAGGCCGATCGCCTGCTGGGCCCGGCGCAGAGTGGCGGACGCAACGGCACTCGCCTTGGCGGCGCCCTTCTCGAGCAGCGCGGCGACCGAAGCGGGGTCGGCCGACAGCTGCTCGTAGCGGGCCTTCACCGGAGCAAGCGCCCCCGCGAGCGCCTCGGCGAGGTCCCCCTTGAGAGGCCCGTAGCGCGTATAGCCCCCGACGACCTCGTCGACGCTGCGCCCGGTCGAGGCGGCGAGGAGCTCGATGAGGTTGGCGAGCCCGGGTTTGCGGTCGGGATCGTAGCGAACCTCGCCGTCGGTGTCGGTGACGGCCTTTCGCACCTTGCGGGCGATCTCGTCTCGGGAATCGAGGATCGTGATCGTGCCGAGCGGCGACTCGACCGACTTCGACATCTTGCGCTCGGGGTGCTGCAGGTCCATCACCCGGGCCGCCACCTTCGGGATGGCGGCCTCGGGAACGACGAAGGTCTCGCCGTAGCGGCTGTTGAAGCGCAGGGCCAGGTCTCTTGTCAGCTCGAGGTGCTGGCGCTGATCCTCGCCGACGGGCACCCTGTCGGCATCGTAGAGCAGGATGTCGGCCGCCATTAGCGCCGGGTAGGTGAACAGCCCGGCGCGCACGGACTCCCTGCCGAGGCTCTTGTCCTTGAACTGGGTCATCCTCGAGAGCTCGCCGAAGGTCGCGGTGCACTCGAGGAGCCACGAGAGCTCAGCGTGCTCGTGCACGTGGCTCTGCACGAACAAGGTGCAGACCTCGGGGTCGAGCCCGGCGGCGAGGAGCCCGACGGCAGTCTCGAGCGTCCTTTGCCTGAGCTCGCCGGGGTCGTGCTCGGCGGTGAGGCCGTGCAGGTCGACCACGCAGTAGAAGCTGTCGGCCACGAACTGGTCGAGCGCCCACTGGCGGATGGCACCGAGGTAGTTGCCGAGGTGGAGTGACCCGGAGGGCTGGACGCCAGAGAGGACTCGTGCCATCGGGCAATGATAGGGGCGTGCCGCGCCCTGCCGAAGAAGCAGGGAGCTGGCTTGCCGGACGAAGGCGCCCACCATCCCCCGCCCAGGCGAGCCGGGCAGGTATCCTCGCCCAGGTGTCGTACGAGGTTCGCACGGATGTCTTCGATGGCCCTTTCGACGTTCTCCTCCGCCTGATTAACGAGCAACGCGTCGATCTCTACGAGGTGCGGCTGTCGGGCATCGTCGACGCCTATCTGGCCGAGATGGACAGCTTGGAGCATCTCGACCTCGAGGCTGCCACTGAGTTCCTCCTCATCGCCGCGATCCTCGTCGAGCTCAAGTCGAGGCGGCTCCTGCCGGAGCTGCCGAGTGAGGTCTCCGAGGACGACCTGGCATTGCTCGAGGAACGCGACTACCTGCTCGCCCGTCTCGTCGAGTGCACGACCTTCTCTGCCGCCGGCAGGGCACTCTCCGAGCTCGAGCGAGCTGCCGCTCGCTCGCTGCCGAGGGTGGCCGGGCCCGACGACCGTTTCGAAGACCTCTGTGTTGACCTCCTCGCGGGGATAGGCCCAGAGCACCTGAGGCAGGCGGCGTTGAGGGCGCTCAGCGAGAGGACCGAGCCAGCCGTCGAGGTAGACCACGTGCTCGTCGACGAGGTGACCGTCGCCGAGGTCGTGGAGCGCCTGGCAGCCCAGTTGCGCGGGCACTCACCTGTGACCTTCAGGCAGCTCACCGAGAACGCTCTCTCGAGGATCGAGGTCGTCGTCCACTTCCTAGGCGTGCTCGAGCTGTACAAGCAGGGCCTCGTCGAGATCGAGCAGGCGGAGACCTTCGGCGAGCTCGTGGTGAGCTGGTCGGACAGCTTCGGCGACATCCCCAACCCCGTCAATCCGCGGGGTTGGCTGGTGCACGTGGACTACGAGGGCTGACATGGGCTTTGACGACAGTTCATCCGAGCGCACGAGCGAAGCGGCCATCGAGGCTGTCCTCACGGTCGCGACCGACCCCGTGCCACCACGCCTGCTTGCCGAGCTGCTCGAGCTGCCGGCAGATCGTATCGAGTCCATCTGCGCACGTATCGCCGCTTCGTACGAGCGGGAGGGGCGCGGGTTCAGGCTCGCAAGGGTGGCCGGCGGGTACCGTCTGCAGAGCCATGAGGCCTACGCAGGCTACGTGGAGCGGTTCGTGCTCGACGGATCGCCTCAGAGGCTCTCACCGGCCGCCCTCGAGACGCTCGCCGTCGTCGCGTACAAGCAGCCGGTCTCTCGCGCGCAGATCTCGGCCATCCGCGGCGTCAACGCCGACGGCGTCCTCAAGCTGCTGACAGCCCGCGGCTACGTCGAGCCGGTTGGGCGCGACGCCGGGCCGGGCCAGCCCGTGCTGTTCGGGACGACATCGCTCTTTCTCGAGAGGCTCGGCCTTGACTCCCTTGCCGGCCTGCCCCCGCTCGCCGACTTCGTCCCGCCGCCGGCGACCGTGGAGGTGCTGGAGCAAGCGCTCAGACCAGAGCCCGGGGTGTGACGGGCGCTCGACCAGCGGCTGGTGCGGGTGGCGAGCGCCTGCAGAAGGTGCTGGCGAGGGCCGGCTTTGGGAGTCGTCGTGCCTGCGAGGAGCTGATCGCCGCTGGGAGGGTGACCGTCGACGGCGAGGTCGCAGAGCTGGGGCGGCGGGTCGACGTCGCGTTGGCCGAGATCAACGTGGATGGCGTGCCAGTCGGTGTCCTTCCCGGTCTCGTGAGCTACCTCCTCAACAAGCCTGCCGGGGTGGTGACGACCGCCTCGGACCCTCTGGGCCGTCCCACTGTTGTCGGGCTCGTGCCGAGCGAGCCCCGTGTCTTTCCCGTCGGGCGGCTCGACTCCGCCAGCGAGGGGCTGCTGATCCTCACGAACGACGGCAGGCTCGCTCAGCTGCTCATGCACCCGAGCCACGGCATCGAAAAGGAGTACCTGGTGAGTCTGCGAGGTACACCGACGCCATCGGCACTGAAGGCGCTGCGCGAGGGAGTCGAGCTCGACGACGGCCGCACGCGGCCTGTAAGGGTGTCGACCGTCTCGGAGGGTCTCCTCCGAATCACCATCAGCGAGGGGCGCAACCGCCAGGTCCGAAGGATGTGCGAGAGGGTCGGGTTCCCTGTCGAGCGACTCGTCCGCGTCCGGATCGGGCCCCTGTCTGACCGCTCCATCCGGCCGGGGGAGTGGCGGCGGCTCTCTCCCGGCGAGCTGAGGGACCTCGCCAGCGCGGCTGCTCGAGGCAGGCAAGTGACGAGGAAGGCGCGCCGCTGGTCCAGGTAGCATGCCACGCCGTGGCTGAGACGCGTGCGGTGAGGGCACTCAGGGGAGCGACATCGTTGGACACCGACACAACAGAGCAGATCGCCGGGCGGGTGCAGGCGCTCGTCGGGGCGATGCTCGAGCACAACGGCGTCGCGCACGACGATCTGATCTCGGTCCTCTTCACGGCGACCCCGGACATATCCGCGATGTTCCCAGCAACCGCTGCGCGCGACATCGGCCTCGGTGACGTACCACTTATCTGCGCCCAGGAGATCGACGTGAGCGGCGCGACGCCACTGTGCATCCGGGTGCTGATGCACCTCTACACAGAGCGCGATCGCTCGGAGCTGCATCATGTCTACCTGGAGGGAGCCCGCGGGCTTCGCGACGACCTGCCGGAATGAACCGGCCGGCAAAGCACTTGCGTGCCCAGGTCGTCGGGCTCGGGCTCGTGGGCACCTCCATCGCCGGCGCGCTCCGCACACGAGGATGGCATGTGAGCGGATCTGACCTCGACGGCAACCGAGCGAAGCGAGCGCTCCAGCTCGGCGCCCTCCACGAGATCGGACTCGACAGCTCGCCGGAGCTCTCCTTCGTGGCGACGCCAGCCTCCGCCGTCGTGCCGGTGGCAACGGACCTGCTCGCCCGCAGCACCGGGGCTGTGACGGACGTGGCCGGCGTGAAAGCGGCCATCGTGGCGGCGATCGACGACCCGCGCTTTGTCGGCGGGCATCCGATGGCCGGATCCGAGCAGGAAGGGCCGGACGGAGCGGACGCCGACCTGTTCGTCGGAGCGACTTGGGTGCTCACGCCTGGTCAACGGACCGATCCGACGGCTTTCGCGACCGTGCAGTCGGTAATCGTCTCCCTCGGCGCCGACGTGGTCGCCCTGGCTGCCGAACGCCACGACGAGCTCGTCGCCGTCATCTCCCATGTTCCCCACCTCACCTCGGCGACGCTCATGAGCCTCGCCAGCGAGACCGAGCTCGACCACACGGTCCTCATGAGGCTCGCGGCCGGAGGGTTCCGCGACATGACGCGTATCGCAGCCGGGTCCGCAGCCATCTGGCCCGACATTTGCCGTGACAACTCGGCCGCGATCGTGCCGGTGCTCGACCGGCTGATCGACCGCCTGGCTGAGGTGCGCCGCATCGTCGTCGAGACCGACCGGGCATCCCTCGGGCACCTCCTCGAAGCAGCTCGCGACGCCCGTCGCAACCTCCCACCGCGTGGCCAGAGACCACGGCACACAACCGAGCTGCGGGTGCTTGTTCCCGACCGGCCCGGCGTCCTGGCCGAGGTCACCACGCTCGCCGGCGAGATGGGTGTGAACATCGAGGATCTCGAGATCGCCCACTCGGCAGAAGGCACGCGCGGGGTACTCGTCCTCGTGGTATCGAGCGAGGCGGCTGACACGGTCATCGCCGGCCTTCGCGAGCGCGGGTACCGGGTCTCCCACGGGCTACCGGCCACATGACCGTGATCGCCATCGACGGGCCTGCCGGCGCAGGGAAGTCGACCGTGGCCCGAGAAGTAGCGGCTCGCCTCGGGCTTGCTCGCCTCGACACTGGGGCGATGTACCGGGCTGTCACCCTCCTCGTGCTCCACTCGGGCGCCGAGCCGGGAGATGAGGAGGCTGCCGCCTCGCTCGCTCGCGAGATGGACCTCGAGGTAGGCGAGGATCGCGTGGTGCTGAACGGCGAGGACGTCACGGCGGCGATCCGTGCCCGCGCGGTCGATGCCGCCGTGAGCGTTGTCGCCGCCGGTGCGAAGGTGCGCGCCGAGCTTGTCCGCAGGCAGCGGGCCTGGGCCGCCGAGCGGGGCGGTGGCGTCGTCGAAGGCCGCGACATAGGCAGCGTCGTCTTTCCCGACGCCGACGTGAAGGTGTACCTGACGGCCGACCCCTTCGAGCGAGCCAGACGGCGCAACGCACAGGTGCTAAGAGGTGGCGGGACGGACGTGCCAGCGACGTCCGGCCGGGGGGAGCCCGCCGAGGGATCGAGCCTGTCGGCGACCGAGGCGCAACTCATGGCACGAGACAGGCTTGACTTGAGCCGGGCGGCATCGCCACTTGCCGTCCCGAGCGGCGCGATCCTGGTCGACTCGACCGGGCGCAGCATTGGGGAGGTCGTGGACGAGGTCATGAGGCAGCTGTGAGAGGCGATCCCCGCCACGACGGAGCGACGGGCCGGGCGGCTTCGCGCCATGCGCTCGCGCTGGCGAGACCGCCGACCCGTCGCGACATCGCCTTCTACCGCACCTGCCGGTTCATCGCCGTCGCCGCCTCCCGCCTCGTCTTCCCGGGGCGAGTCCTCGGGCGCGAGCACCTTCCGCTGGAAGGTGCCTACGTGCTGGCCCCGGTGCACCGTTCCTACGTCGACTGGCTGCTCGTCGCCCGCGTGACGAAGCGGCGGCTGCGCTACATCGTCAAGCAGGAGGTCTGGAAGTCGAGGTTGGTCGGTCGCCTCCTCGAGGCGCTCGGCGCCTTCCCGGTCAACCGCTCGGGGGCGGACCGCGAGGCTCTCGAACGTTCCAGGGCGGTACTGGAGAGCGGTGAGCCTCTCGTCATGTTCCCGGAGGGCACGCGCAGGTCCGGGCCAGCCGTAAAGGACCTCCGCGAGGGGACCGCCTACCTGGCGCTGCGCACGGGCGTGCCGGTCGTGCCAGTCGGCATCGGGGGAAGCGAGCAGGCGATGCCAAGAGGCTCCAAGCTTCCCAGGCCACGGCGCGTCGACATCGTGATCGGCCCCGTCGTCATGCCGCCGGCAGCACAGGGCGAGAGGCCGCCGCGCACATCGGCGCGAGCTGAGAAGGCCATGCCCGGCGACGAGGTCGTCTTGTCCCCCGAGGGCTCGCCGCGCGGGGTCCGCGTCTCCCGGCGAGCGATGAGCGAGTTCTCCGACCAGGTCGGGCGCGCCATCCAGGACGCCTTCGACGCCGCCCGGCGCTCGGTGGGCATGCGCTAGCGTCGCGCCGTTCCAGGACCACGGAGAAGGACCTGAGTCGTGCGCGTTCTCGTCACCGGCGGAGCCGGCTTCATAGGTCGCCAGACCGTGCGTCGCTTGCTCGGACGCGGGGACGATGTCGCCGTCATCGACCTCGAGCCGGCCGCCGATGCCGCAGCAAGGCATGTGCAGGGTGACATCCGCGACCCCCGGGCCGTGGCCGAGGCACTGAGCGAGGGAACCGACGCCGTCGTGCACCTCGCGGCTCTCACGCGGGTGCTCGACTCAATGAACGATCCGGACGGCACGTTCCGTACCAACGTGCTCGGGACCCACCTGCTCCTCGAGCGGGCCCGGGAGACCGGGACCGGCGCCTTCGTGCTCGCCTCGACGAACGCGGTGGTGGGCGACGTCGGCTCGAGGGTCATCAACGAACAGATCGCCGTGCGCCCCCTCACTCCCTACGGCGCCACCAAGGCCGCCGGCGAGATGCTCATGTCGGCTTACTCGGCCAGCTACGGCCTGAAGACGGTCGCGTTGCGCTTTACGAACGTCTACGGAGAAGGCATGCAGCTGAAGGACAGCGTCATTGCCCGCCTGATGCGGGCCGCCCTCTCAGGAGGCGGGATCCAGATCTATGGCGACGGCGAGCAGGTGCGCGACTACGTCTACGTGTCCGACGTCGTCCAGTCCATCGAGCTTGCCATGTCGCTGCCGGTGAGCGACGTCCTCACGATCGGCCTCGGCCATTCGGTGTCGATGAACGAGCTCTTCGCGATCTCCTGCGAAGTGACCGGTGTCGAGATCGCAAGAGAGCACATCGCGGCCAAAGCCGGCGAGATGCCCGCAGTCATCGTCGACAATTCCCACGCGAGGCAGATGGGCTGGGTTCCAGAGCACGACATAGTCGCCGGGATGAAAGCCACCTGGGAGGACTTCAAGCTCAATCACCACGCCTGAGCGCCGGTGGCCCCCGAGTGGCGACACCGGGCAGAGGCGAGCCCCAGGTGGGCGGATCAGCGACCGAGTAGCTCTCTTGCGTAACTGGCTATGCCCCTGCCCCAGCGCAACTGCGTGGCAAGGGGAAGGTAGGCCGTGCCGGCGCTGGTGTGCAGGTCGGTCGGGGAGGCGATGTAGCGCTCCCGTCCGGCCGGGTCTATGAAGAAGATGTACGAGCTGTGGATCACGTCCGCGGTCGGTCCGCGCGAGATCACCGCTATCCCGTACTCGGCCCACACCTTGGCAAGCACAGATGGCGACCCTGTGAGGAAGTACCAGTTGCGCAGCTTGTCGAGACCCTGCTCGCGACTGAACTGGGCGATGGCCTGCACGCTGTTGGCGTACCGATTGACGTTGACCGCGACGAAGTCGACCTTTGCAGCCGCGCTACCGAGGTCTTTCGCCGCCCGCTCGAACTCGGCGGCCACGATCGGGCAGATGTCGGTGCAATGAGGGTCCATGAATTCGAGGATGACCACCGATCCACGAAACAAGCCGAGCGACTCTTGCACGCCATGCTGGTCGGTGAGCGTGAAGGATGGCGCCGCATGGCCCGTGGCGTCCGACAGGGACATCAGGCGGGCAAAGCGGCTGCCCATAGGCGATCGAGCTGCACCGGACGAGCCGCCCACGAGCAGCAGCGCGCCGAGCGCGCCGGCGAGAGCAGCAGCCACCAGGACCACGACGAGAATCCGGAGGCTCCTCACCTCACGAGAAAGTAGCGGACGCGCCCGGCGCTCAGGCGACGCGAGGCTCGCTCAGCGTCGCCCTCCGGACGGTGTAGTAGTAACTGTACCGTCCAGACGGTATAGTGACAGAGTGCCACGCGTCAGCGACACGAGGGCGCGCATCTTGCGTGCCGCCGAGGACGTCGTGGTCCGGGACGGCGTGTCTCACCTCACGTTGGAAGCCGCCGCGAGCGAAGCGAACGTGAGCAAGGGGGGAGTGCTCTACCACTTCCCGACCCGGGCGGCGCTCGTCTCCGCGATGGTGCAGCGCTTCGCCGAGAGCTTCGACGCCGACCTCGAGCGATACGGCGCGGGCAGCGGCCAGCCCGGTGCGTTCACCCGTGCCTATCTCGAGTCCACCGTCGCCCCGACTGTCGAGCCCGACGACCCACGCGAGCGACGACTCGGGGGAGCGCTCCTCGCAGGGCTGGCCTCCGACCCGGAGCTGCTCGCCCCGTTGCGCGAGCGCTTCGACGCCTGGCAGGCGGCCGTCGAGCGCGACGGCCTTGCGCCGGGCAGGGCGACGCTGGTGCGCCTTGCTGCGGACGGGCTCTGGCTCGCCGACCTGCTCGGCCTCGCACCGGTCGAGGGTGTCGAGCGGGAGAAGGTGGCCGCTGCCCTGCGGGCGCTCGTCACGACCGGTGCGACCGAGACAGCCGGCGGGCGCGGCCGCCCTGTGAGAGCACGAGGAGCAACTGCGCGACGAGGAAGGGGGTGAGCGCGCGATGACCCCGCAGAGGGAGAAGGACGCTAGCTACAAGAACGACCGCCAGGTCCGCCGGGTCGTCGGGGCAGTCTCGGTATCGGCGTTCGTCGAGTGGGCCGGCGCGACGGCCGTCCTTCCTCTTATGCCTGTCTACCTGCGCCATCACGGCTCGTCCGTCGCGGTCGTCGGGCTGGCCATGGCCGCCTTCTTCGCGGCCGCCGTCCTCGTCCAGTACCCGATGGGACGCCTTTCGGACAGGATCGGCCGCAAGAAGGTGCAGATCGGTGGCCTCGTCGTCTATGCGGCCGGCAGCATCCTCTTCGGGCTCGTCGTGAGCCCGATGGCAGCGCTCGGCTTTCGCGCCCTGCAGGGTGCAGGAGGTGGCGTGGTCGACGTGGCCAACTCGGCCACCATCGGAGAGGCCGTTCCCGAGCGCTGGCGCGGCCGAGCCTTCGGCGCCCTGTACGGGTCCCGCACCGTGGGCATGGCTATCGGGCCATTCTTCGGCGGTCTGTTCGGTCTCGGCGGCATGCGCTGGATGTTCTTCGCCGCCGCAGCGTGCGCTCTCATTGCCGCCGTGCCGATCCGGCTATTTGTCCCGGGCACCAGGCGACCTGTCGCCGATCTCCAGGCCGAGCGGCTGCCGCTCTGGCGCAACAACTCCGTGCTCGGGGTTGTCGTCGCCTTCCTCGCCGGCGGGCTCCTCGTCGGCATGTACGAGACCTGCTGGAGCCTGCTGCTCACCCAACGCGGGGCGCACACCTGGCAGATTGGGCTGTCATGGACGCTGTTCGCCTTCCCCTTCGCCGTCATGTCGGTGCCCGCCGGCTGGCTGGTCGACCGCTTCGACCGCCGCTACCTGACCTACTTCGCCATGACCGGCTCGGCAGTCTTCGCTGCCCTCTACCCCTCGCTCCACAGCGTGGCCCTGCTGATGGCGCTCGGCTCGGTCGAAGCCGTCACCGTCGCTATCGGGCAGCCGGCCGAGTCATCGCAGCTGTCGCACTCTGTGCCGGCATCCCAGCTCGGCCGCGCCCAGGGGGCGGCGTCAAGCGCACAGACGGCTGCGACCGCCGTCGCGGCGACGCTCTCGGGGGCGCTGTTCGGCGTCAGCCCGGAGATCCCGTTCCTGCTCGTTGCCGCGTCTATGGTCGTGTCGATCGCCGTGATGGCCGTCCTGTGGAGGAAGGTGCCGGGCCGCACCCGGTTCTCCCCGGACAAAGAGGTCACCCAGGTTCGCGCGGAGGGAGTTGCCCTGGAGGGCGCGAGCGCCATCCCGCGCCTCGAGCAGGTCGGCTGACGCTTCTCGCCGCGACAGCAACGCAGCGGTCCATGCCCGGCCGTCTCACTGCCTGAGAGGCTTCGCTAGGGTCTCGCGCCGCCTGAGCACAGGTTGCGCCGCCGGGCCCGCTCACGATGCCAGGTGCGGAGAACGACCCTCCCATAACGCAGGCCGTACAGGAGGTTGCCACCCTTCTTCGAAGATCCAGCGGCACGCTCTCTCATCGTGACAGGGATCTCGGCGAAACGACAGCCGCTCATTATTGCGGCGATGAGCAGCTCGGAGGCCTGGTACTGGGGCTCCTCGAGGGTGAGGTTGCCAGTTAGCGCGCTGCGGAACGCCCGGATCGGATTCGCCGTGTCCGTCACGCGCGTCCTGGTGAGGAGTGAGACCAGCACGGCGTAGCAGAGGACGCCGGCGTTCCGAACGGTATCTGTCCCATAGGTCTCGCCGAGGCGGCGTGAGCCGTTCACGAAGTCCGCCTCGCCGGCAACGACCGGGCGCAGGGCCGCGGCCAGGTCGTCAGGATCACTCTGGCCGTCGGCGTCCGCCGTCACGATGAAGCGCGCCCCGTACTCTCTTGCCACGCGGTACCCGAGCCGGAGGGCGGCTCCCTGGCCGCGATTGACCGGGGCGATCACCGCGACCTGTCCGGCGTTGCGCACGATGCCGCTCGTACCGTCGTCCTCACCGTCAACCACCACCACCACTGAGGTCGCGAGCCCTTCAATCTCGCTCGGCATCGCCTTCACAACGCTCTCGATGGTGTCCGCCTCCTTGTACGCGGCGATCACGATGGCGACAGGCTCGAGGAGGCGCCCGCCATGCGCAACGGCAAGCTCCTCGAGCGCGACATGGTCGATCAGGTCGTCCGTCGCCCGGGCACGGCGCGCCTGCCTGGCGTTCACGAGGCCACGGCGCCGGCGAGGTGAGGCCTGAGGAGGCGCGCCGCCGACGAGATACGGTCTGCTGCCGTCGGCACCCTCTCGCCTGGCTGGACGCCGACTACGACAGAGGCGGCTGCCGCCGCCGCCCGCAGCAGGTCGCGAAGCTCCGGCGGAGGTGGGAAGTACTCGTTCTCGACGGTGACGTGCACGAGCTCGACACCCTCGCGGGGAGCCAGGCGAGAGAGGACGTCCTCGACCAGCCACTCGGGCGCCGAGGCCCCGGCAGTCACTCCGACGACGCCCGCCAAGTCGTCGGGCAGCTCGTCGAGTGACCCCACTCGCAGCACCCTCGGACAGCCCGCAGCAGCGGCAACCCGAGCGAGCGAAACGGTGTTGGAGGAGTTCGCCGATCCGATGACCACCACAGCGTCACATCCCGCAGCGACCAAGCGCATGCCCGCCTGGCGATTCGTCGTCGCGTAGCACAGGTCGGAACGTCCGGGCGTCCACACCTCGGGGAAGCGCCGCCTGGCCGCGTCGACGACACCCGACCACTCGTCGTGGGCGAGCGTCGTCTGGGCGAGGAGCGCCACCGGGGTGCCCTCGGGCAGCTCGAGCGCCGCGACATCGGATTCGCTCGACACGAGTCGTACCGCCTCGGGAGCGACGGCCATCGTGCCCATGGCCTCCTCGTGGCCCTCGTGACCGACATAGAGCACTGTGTAGCCCTTGCTCGCCCGGACCTTCATCTCGTGGTGCACCTTGGTGACGAGCGGGCAGCAGGCGTCGACGACGACACGTTGCCGTTGCGCAGCGGCAGACTCGACTTCTGGAGCCGATCCGTGGGCCGAGAGCATGAGGGGCCTGCCGGCCGGCACCGAGTCGACATCGTCGACGAAGATGACGCCGAGACGTTCGAACTCCTCGACCACGATCCGGTTGTGGACTATCTCGTGGTAGCAGTACACAGGCGGCTCGAACACGCGGACCATCCATGCAAGCGCCTTGATGGCCATCTCGACGCCGGCGCAGAATCCCCGCGGCTCGGCCAGCTTCACCCGCTCGACCTGCATCGGGGCAACGCTACTGGAACTACCCTTTGGAGATGCCGCTGCCCCAGGTGGTGGCCGTGGCCGATCATTCCCCGGCACATCTGGCCGGGCTCCTCCCGGGCGATGAGATCCGCTCGATGAACGGCCAGGTCCCCCGCGATGTCATCGAATACCAGCTGCTCGCCGACGAGGCCGTCGTCGAGCTCGAGGTATCGCGCGGCGGGCTCGAGGTCGCCGCCGCCGTGAAAAAGGAGGCGGGCGAGTCCCTCGGCATCGAGGTCTCCTCGGCGGTGTTCGACCGGGTGAGGACCTGTGACAACCATTGCGAGTTCTGCTTCATCTACCAGCTGCCCAAGGGCATGCGCCGCAGCCTCTACCTGAAGGACGACGATTACCGCCTCTCCTTCCTCTATGGCAACTTCACGACGCTCACGCGCTTTACCGAAGCAGATCTCGAGCGGGTGGTGGAGCAGCGGCTCTCGCCCCTCTACGTCTCTATTCACGCGACCGACCCTGACGTGCGGGCACGGATGCTGCGCAACCCGCGCGCCGCCGTGTCGTTGCGCTTCTTGAAGGCCATTCTCGATCATGGGATCGACGTGCACGGCCAGATCGTGCTCTGCCCAGGAGTGAACGACGGCTCCGTGCTCGAAGACACGCTCGCCGGCATCCTCGAGCGCTTCCCCGAGCTTCGCAGTACTGCTGTGGTGCCCCTCGGCGTCAGCCGGTTCTCGAAGGAGGAGGCCATGCGGCCCCACAGCCGCGCCGAGGCGGAGCGGGTACTGGACACGTTGGAGGAGTGGCAGCAGATCTTCCTCGAGGTGCTCGGTCGGCGGCTCGTCTTTGCCGCCGACGAGTACTACCTCATGGCCGACCGGCCGTTTCCACCGAGCGAGGACTACGAGG
>JAKATT010000136.1:0-17233 GCA_021818615.1 Actinomycetes bacterium
CACCGGCACCGACGCCGTCCAGGTGTGCCACGGGTTGCAACCAAGCGGGCCGGCGCCTTTCAAGCAGACGGCGTCACCCTTGTCGACCACCGGTTGGAAGGCTGGGCTCCCGCCGGTGTAGCCACCGGACGACGACGCGTACTGCGTCGGAGCCGGCAAGCCGTTCAGCAGCAATATCTGACCCGCCGTGTCCCTGGCCGCAAGGGTCGTGAGGCTGTTCTCGTACCCGGCGCCGCTCGTGTAGCCCTGGCAGACGTCGTCGCAGATGTCTGCATAGCCGTACCAGCCGCCCGCCGCGATCTGGGCCAGCACGTAGGTGCGAACTGCCACCGCCTGCGCCTCGAGCTCCTGGAAGCCGTAGGCCTCGCCTTGGCCGCCGGTCGAGCCGGCCGGCAGCGATCCCCAGCCGGAAGGCGACTCCGTGGGGGTCACGTCCGCGACGTACTGCTCGAGCGGGACGAGGTTGAGCGTCCTGGCGAGGTGGACGTCTCCTGTGCTCGGACCGTAGTAGTCGAAAGCCTCGATGCTTCCCCGGTACGTGACGGTCACCCCGTCGGCCCTGCACAGCTGCAGGAGCTCTGACTCCGGCGCCGTGGCGGCCCTCGAGGCGGGCACGGCGAGGGGGTCGGGCGCGTCGCGGGCCACCACCTTCCAGCCATCTGTCTGATCGCAGGCGCTCGCCTCCGCGACAGTCCATGTGCCGGCTTGCGCGCCCCTCGCCGCGAGCACGGAACGGACGACCGTGCCCGCCGGGACGTGCAGCTTCCTCGCGCCGATGAGCATCGTGAAGGCCGAGGACGATGTCACCATCACAGGCGCCCCTGCGTTCTCCTCGATCGAGACCTTCACGACCCTCGCGTCGGCTGCCCTTGTGAGCAGCGACGGTGTCGTTCCCGGGTAGTAGTGCGAGAGAATCCACTGGTAGGGCTCGTGCAGTGCCGCGGCGTAACCGAAGGCACCCCACTGAGCGAGCCCCCATGCAGGGCCCCAGCCGTGGCCGACGAAGGTGACGTTCTTCGCTCCGAAGGGCCTGAGGGCGGCACTCGCCGCCGCGCTCGGCCCCGCTCCTGCGACGCCGGCAACGAAGGCGGCAATTGTAAGAGCAACGGCGAACCGCACGCCGCCTCGAAGCCGCCGCAGCGCGCGAGCACGGCGGCGGGCGCGCTCGGCGCCAGCAAAGCTGTGCCTCATGTGCACGATGTGACACATGGTACTGCAGTGACCGGGACCAGTCGAGACCGCGCCCCGGTCGCGGCTTCACCGCGTCGTCATCGTGCTCGGGCGTCGCGCGCAGGCCCGCCGCCGGCGACGGCGGCTCCGACGGCGTTGGCGAAAGCACGTCTCGCTCGCTCGAGGGTGAACTCCCCAGCACGCTCGGTCCCGCGCTCGACGAGCAGCTCCCGGAGCGAACGGTCGACGAGCACCTGGTGCACTGCTGCCGCCACGACGCTCGGCATCTTCGTCGCGAGCACGACCCCGGCGTCGAGAACGGTCTCGGGGACCGCCGCCACCCCGTAGGCCACGACCGGGACGCCGTGTCGCATCGCTTCGAGCAGAGGTGCGCAGAAGCCTTCGTGCTCCGAGCAGCACACGAGCACGTCGGCAGCCCGGTAGTAGGCGGCCAGCTCGGACGAGCTGACCGACCCGGCCAGGTCGACCGAGTCGGCGATCCCGAGAGCCTTCACGTAGCGCCGGATGCCTTCGGCATAGGAAGGACAGCTCTCCCGCCCGATGAGGTGGAGCCGGGCACAAGGATCGAAGGCCCGCAGGAAGCACGCGAACGCCTTTACGACGTCTTGGTGCGACTTGTGCGGCAGCATCTGGCCCACGAAGAGCCAGTCGGCGCCGCCCCCCTCTTTCTCGTGGGACAGGGCCGTTGCCTTCGAGCGATCCGGCGGCGGGTCGAAGTTGGCCACGTCCACCATGAGCGGTGCCACCGCAGTGCGGCGATAGCCGGCCTGCACGAGCTCACTTGTGTTGAAGCGGGACACCCCGATCCCCATCTCGGTGACTTCGGCCAGCCGGACGAGCTGGGATCGCCCGAGGCGGACCTCGTCGCCGAGCAAGGGCATCCAACTCTCGACGAGCGGAGCCGGCGTGATGTTGTGGTAATTGACGATCTTCGGTCCGGGGTGGGCGAGCACCACGTCGGCCGCTGGGCTGCCGATCGACAGCTGATAGCAAACCCACTGGCTGCCGTCGCCCTCTTGGGGCAGCTCGCCGAGCGGCCGCACCCGGCCTGCGAGCCCCGGGCCCATGTCGCGAGCGAAGATCTCCGATGCGAAGCCCATCGACCGCAGCACGCGCTGTGCCTCGAGGGTGTGATGGCTGACGGCATCGCGCTCGACGATCGACGGGATGACCTGGTCGATGCGCACCGGCCGCGCCCAGGGTCGCCCGGTCCCGCTCATCGTCGCCTCGCCGCCACGGCGTACGTGGATCCCTCGCCGTCGTGCACGGTGATCTCGCTGAAGCCGTACCTCGCGAGAAGGTGGCACCAGGTCACCGGGTGCAGCGGGCGGCCCTGCCCGAGGTCCGACGCGACGGGGTCGTCGCCCGCGACCGCATCGGGAAGCGCACTCAGCACCGCGATGTGACCGCCCCCCCGCAGCCTGGTGGATGCCAGGTGCACCAGGGCACGGGCAGTCGAGGGCCGGAGCCGCTCGGTCACAGCCGAGAGGACGAGAGCATCGAGACTTGCCCTGCGGTGACGACCCAGGAACTCGAGCGCCCCGGCACGGACGACGCCTTCCTCGCCGCCCGGCGCGGCCATGCTCGCGCCAGGGTCGGCGCCCTCGACCTCGAAGCCGAGCGCCACGAGCGCGGCGAGCAGGTGCCCATCGCCGCACTCGACGTGCAGCGCGAGTGCACCGCCGGGCGGCTCCCCGAGACGGCCGACGACCCACTCCTCGAGCTCTCGCGGCGGGACGGCCGCCGTCTGGCGCCAGGAGGGCCCGAAGGCCCGCGCCGAGGGAGACAGACGCGAAAGGCGCCTGAGCGGGCCGGATGACGCCGCAAAGCGACGGGCGCGGTCGGTCTCGACCTGACCAAGCGTTGCGGCCGCCTCTCCGGCCCGGCCAACCACCTCGGTCGCCGCCCGCCCGGCGGCTCGCAGCCGGGGGCCGGCGGCGCGGCGCGCCCGGCGGGCTGCGACCGGGCCACTGCGCCGAGCCGCAAGAAGCAGCCTTCGGGCGCCATTGGGCGGGAGCGCTCCGGCCGGCCCAGTGGTGCAGCCCGGGGAGGCGGCGGGGCGCCCCGGCTCGAGTGCTGCCGGGTCGGCAGCGAGGTCGTCCCAGGCCCGGTCGAGCTCCTCCTCGAAGCCAGGCGAGAGGCTCCCGCCGGCCCGCAGCTCACCGGCGGCGGCCTCGATCTCCCCGAGGGCCTTGTCGAGCAGGCCGTCGCGTGAGAGTGACCGGCCGGCGGCCTCGAGGTGACCAGGCACGGCAGCCTCCTTGCTCACGATCCGGGGGACGCGCTGAGGCCCGAGCTCACCTTCACGTTGAAGGGCAGTGCCACCACCCCGGTGGCGCGCCCGGGGTTCACGACATCTATCGTCGCCGCCGGCTCCAGCCTGGCATGAACCTTTCCTCCTCCGAGGTCCTGGACGCGCACGTTGATGGCAAAGCGTCCGTCGAGCAGCGGGAGCGAGGGGAACTCGAGCACGACCGTCGACGCCCCCACCGGCAGCTCGTACTCGTCGCCGAGCATCGAGCTGTCGCAGTCGAACATCAGGCCGCCGTTCGCCGCGAAGATCGAGCAGCCGAACGCCACGGCGGGAAGCGCTTGGCGGGCCTCGAGCTCGAGGGTGATCGCTACGCGCTCACCCGACAGCAGGTGCGGGCGCTCGTCGGCGTGGGGTCGGTCGAGCGAGCAGGAGCGGATCTCGACGAGCCGCTGGAGGGGGGCGGGCAGCATCGGCTCCACGGCGAGCGGGACGGCTCTCGGGTCCTCGACCGCCGGGAGCGCAGCCTCGCCACTCCCGGTCTCGATGAGGCGATCTCGAAATGCCCGGATGGCCTCGCCTGGCGGCGCGACGCTGATCACCCGCCCAGCGTCGATCACGGCGACTCGGCTGCAGATCTGGCGCATGACGTCAGCCGCGTGCGACACGACGACGATGGTCCGCCCCTCCTGCTGGAACTGGCGGATGCGCTCCATGCACTTTTGCTGGAAACGTTCGTCGCCGACGGCGAGTACCTCGTCGACGAGGAGTATGTCCGGGTCGACATTGACGGCCACGGCGAAACCGAGCCTCACGTACATGCCCGAGGAGTAGAAGCGCACCTGGTTGTCGATGAAGTCCTCGAGCTCGGCGAACGCCACGATGTCGTCGAAGCTCCTCTCGATCTGGCGGCGGGACAGCCCGAGCAGTGAGGCGTTGAGGTAGATGTTGTCGCGACCCGACATCTCCGGCTGGAAGCCTGCACCGAGCTCGAGCATCGCGGCGAGCTGCCCTCGCAACACGATCTGGCCAGAGGTCGGAGTCAGGATACCGGCGATGCACTTGAGAAGCGTGGACTTCCCCGAGCCGTTCCGCCCGAGGATGCCGACAGTCTCGCCCGGGCGGATGGCAAGCTCCACGTCGCGAAGCGCCCAGAACTCCTCGAACGGCACCTTTCCGGCATGGACTACGCGCTCCTTCAAGGAGGTGTACTTCTCCTTGTAGAGCCGGAAGCGCTTGGAGACGCCCTGGATCTCGATTGCCGCGCTCATCGAGCGGTCACAGCTCCTCGGCGAAGTTGCCCTCGACCCGGCCGAAGATGAGCATCGCCAGGAAGAACAGGATCACCGAGCCGGCCAGCACAACCCCGAGGCCCTCGAGATAGACGGCGTGGCCCCACGTGGGCAAAGGGCTCTTGATGCCGCCGAGCGTCTCGCCCGGGGGCAGCACGTTGCCGTAGAGGCATCGCTGGAAGGCGAGGACGATCCATACGAGGGGGTTCGCGAGGTAGAGATCCTTCAAGTGGTGCAGGTGGATGCCCGCGAAGGGATAGACGATCGGCGGCGAGAAGAAGAGCGCCACGAGGAGAACCTCGACGAAGTGCTGGACATCGCGCAGATAGACGTTCACCGCCGAGAGGAAGACCGCAAGCGCGGCAGAGAGCACGATGTCGGCGAGCAGCGCCAGGAGCAGGAGAGGAAGGTACTTGAAGGCCGGGATGACCTGGAAGCCGGCGAGGAAGACCACGAGGATGCAGGTCTGGAAGAAGAAGTAGCAGATCGACACGCCGACCTGGGAGAGCGCCAGCACCTCGCGCGGGAAGGCGACCTTCTTCACGATCCCGGCGTGCGCCACGAGCACACCGGCCGACGAGAGCAGCGAGTTGTTGAAAAGGTTCCAGGCAAGCAGCCCGGAGAACAGGAAGAGCGCGAAGTCTGGTGTCTGGTTGTGCAGGAAGTACTTGAAGACGACGTAGTAGATCATGAGCACGAGGGCCGGGTTGAGGAAGCTCCAGACGAACCCGAGCACCGAGTTCTTGTAACGGACCTTCAGCTCCTTGCGGACGAGGAACCACAGCAGCTCGCGCGACGACCAGATCTGCCCGAACTTCGCGCGGGTGCTCACCTTGGCGGCGACGACCCGCGCCGGAGGCTCGGGGCGGCCACCGGGAGCGGCAATGCCGTCCCGCTCCTCGGCTGCGAGGCGCGACCTGTCCGTCACGGTCCCGCGCGCGTGATCCATCCGAACGTCAGCCTCCTGCCCACCGCCACCACGATTCTCGCAGAGAGCGGGACGCAGGGATCCTACTGTCGGCGCCTTCCTTGGTCGCCGCAGCCCGGGTCACTACGCTGAGCCGGCAGGTCGACGGCATCTGAGGAGGAGACGGGAACGTGGCACCGCTCACGAGCACCTGGCGCCGGCTGAAGGCGAGCCTCGCCAACGAGATCCAAGCTCGCACCGAGACGTCCCTCGCCGACCACGCCGAGCGCGAGGTCGAGGTGCTCCGCCAGCTCGCCGATGTCTTCAAAGAGCTTGCCCTGCTCTCGCAGTCTCTCGGCGACATCGGGCGCGCCGTGGCGGCGCTCGAACGCCAGCTCGCCGAGATCCGCGAGACCGTTGGCATGAACCTCGACGTCGACGGGCAGTCGACCGAGCTGCTCGGGCGCCTGCTCGCCTCCACGCGAGCCCGTCTCGAGGCCGTCGAGGAGGCGGTGCGGAGCTCCCCGTGAGCGCCAGCGGGCCGGTTGTCCTCGACCTGCGGGCACTGCAGAGCCCGAGTCACCGGGGGCGGGGGATCGGACGGTACGCGCTCGGCTTCGCGCTCGCGCTCGAGCGCCGGAGACCTGACCTCGTCGGCCGCTACCTGCTCGCGCCTGACTGGCCGCCACCCTCACCCGCCAAGCTCCAACCTCTGCTCGACTCGGGCAAAGTCGCCTACGCAGGCACAGACGGCGCGTTCTCCGACGCTGCGCGGGTGTACCACTCGATGTCGCCCTTCGAGCTGGACGCCCCCTGCTCGGTCATCTGGCCAGCTGAGGTGGAGCACCGCGGGCTGCGCTTCTCGGTGACCGCCTACGACCTCATCCCCCTTGTCATGGCCGACGAGTACCTGGCCGACCCCCGCCAACGACGACGGTACCGAGCCCGCCTCGAGGTCGTGCGCCTCGCCGACGCCGTGCTCACGATCTCGGCGGCGACGCGCCGACAGGTCGTCGAGCTCCTCGGGATCTCACCTGACCGGGTCGTCAACACGGGCACCGGCACCGACGAGGTGCATCGCGCTCCCGGCTCCGCCGCCGGTGCAACCGCTCGGGCGCAAGAGCTCCTCTCCGGCCTACGTCCCCCATTCGTGCTGTACCCCGGCGGGAGCGACGGCCGCAAGAACGTGGAGGGCCTCATCCGCGGGTTCGCCCGGGCCCGCGAGCTCAATGCCCGAGGGGTGCAGCTGGTCGTCCCCTGCGCCCTCCCCGAGCCGTCCGCTCGTCACCTCCGCCATGTCGCAGAGCTCGAAGGCGTCGGCGGACGGGTGCTCCTGCCCGGTTACGTCTCAGACGAGGCGCTGCGAGCGCTCTACCAGGCGGCAGCGCTCGTCGCCTTTCCCTCACTCGCCGAGGGCTTCGGCCTGCCGGTGGCCGAGGCGCTCGCCAGCGGCGCCGTCGTCGTGGCCTCCGACCGGCCACCGATGGACGAGTTGGTGCCGGCGGCTGCCCGTTTCGACCCGGAGGACGCCGCCTCGATCGCAGCAGCCCTCGAGCGAGGCATCACCGACGAGCACTTCCGGGCCGAGATGGCCGAGCGCGCCTGCCGGCGCGAAGGGCTCATTGGCTGGGCCGACGTCGCCGACAGCGCCGCCAAGGTGTTCGAGCAGCTGGCCGCCCGGCCAGTGCGGCCCTGGAAATGGCCCGGTCGCCTCGCCGTCGTCTCGCCGTTCCCGCCGATCAGCTCCGGCGTCGCCACCTACAGCGCAAACCTCGCCCGGGCGCTCGGCGATCGGCTCGCAGGCCGCGGCTCTCACGACGGCGAACCCGTCACGTGCTTCGCGGACGGGCGGGACCGTGACGGGCGGCCCGTGGAGGTGGCCAAGGGGATCGAGTGCACCGACGCCCGCGGGTTTCGTCGCTACGAGCGGGTTCTCGGCGGGTTCGAGCAGGTCCTCTACGTGCTCGGCAATTCGGAGTACCACACGGCCGCTCTCACCTCGCTGCGGGAGCGGCCTGGCGTCGTGCTGGCGCACGACGTCGACCTCTCCAACCTGCTGCGCTTCTCGACGTGGTCTCCCCTCGCCGTGCCCGGCGGCCTCGAGGCGGCCGTCCGTCGCAGCTACACCAACGCCCTTCCGGAGGGGATCGGGCGCGGCAACGTCCTGTCGAGAGAGGACGCGGAGCGATTCGGCCTGCTGTTCTTCAGGGAGGTGGCAATGCTCTCCCCGCGCCTGCTCGTGAACTCGGAGGCAGCCCGCCGCCTCGCCGTCCTCGATGTCGGTCCCGGTCTCGCCGGACGCATCGGCGTGCTGCCCTTCGCGTTGGCCCTCGCCGCCGACGAGCTGCAGGTGATCGCCGCGCAGCGGGCAGCCCACCAGGCGCCCACCGGCAGCGCAGGCGTGCTCGTCGCCTCCTTCGGCATCGTCCACGACTCCAAGCTGCCCCATCTCCTCCTCGAGGCCGTCGCCGCCCTCGGCTCCTCCGGGGTGAGCGCGCAACTCGCGCTCGTCGGGCCGATCTCAGGAGAGCTCCGTGCTGAGCTCAGCCGAGCAGCTCGCCAGGCTGGCCTCGCTGAGAGGGTGAGCCTCACCGGAGAGATCGAGCGATCCGAGTATCTGAGCTTCCTCGCCAGGGCAGACGTCGCCGTCCAGCTGCGCGCGCACTTCGGAGGGGAGGCGTCGGCCGCGGCAGGCGACTGCCTGGCAGCCGGTCTTCCCACTGTCGTGAGCGACATCGGCTGGCTGGGCGAGCTACCCGGCGACACCGTCGTGAAGCTCGAACCCGAAGCCGCACCCGACCGCCTCACCGAGGAGCTCTCCCGGCTGCTGAGCGACGAGCCGGCACGGCGTGCGCTCTCCGAGAAGGCAGCCGCTTTCGCGGCGAGCCGCACGTTCGGAGCCGTCGCCGACGCTCTCCTCGCCGAGCTCGGCCTATGAGGCGAGCGCCTTCGCCGAGCGCCTGATCGCCCGAAGCGCCAAGAGCGCGCCGCGAGCGAGAAGACGTGTGCTCGCGTGACGCTGCGCGGCAGCGAGCACCGCCATCGCCACCTTCCTCAACCCGCTCGAAGTGCCGGCAGCGTCCGCTCCGGTTGGTCCGAGATCGGGGACGCCGGCACCTGGGGCCGGCAGCCACTCCCATTGCGGGACCCTCGTGCGACGGTCCGGCGAGCTCGAGGGGAGCCTTCCGGCCGCTGCCAGCCGGGCGCGCTCGTCTGCCGCCCGCCGCCTCACGACCATGAGCACGTCGTCAGCGCTCATGCCATCCGAGCTCAGCCACTCCGGGGTGTGTCGTTCGCCTGGAGCTGCCGCCTGCCCGGCGAGCACGATCTTCGACCCGTCCTCTCCGAGCAGCGGCCGGAGCGCCTCGAGCACGAGTGCGTCGCCCACCTCGATCCGGTGGGCCGCTCTCCACACCCCTTCGGCCACGCGCCCGCCGCAACCCCCCGGCAGGTCGTCCAGATGCTGGAGCCGAAGGGTCACGCCGGACGATCTGCGCATCAGGGCCAGCAACGCCAGGAGTGAGGCGGCGCGCTCAGCCCGCCGTGCCCCAGCCCGTACCGGGAGGCCCGGCTCGAGCTGGAAGACGATCTCGCCGTGGCGACGGCTCGCCAGTGCCGAGGCGAGCACGGCTGCGACGCCCGGCCCTGGCAGGTACCCGTGGGCAACAGAGAGCGGGTCGAGCGAGAGGACGGTCACCTCACAGCCCTCTAGTCGCAGCTCGAGCACCTTCGTCAAGAGCGCCGAGCGGCGACCGCCGGCAGGGGGCGGCAGCGAGCCGACGACGAGCACGGACGCAGGGCTGCTCACCTAAGGACCTCGAGCGAGCGCTCCATGGCATCGAGCACGTGCGGCCACGTGTAATTGGCGAGCACGTACTCCCGCCCGCCTCGCGCCAGCTCCTCTGCCAGCTTCGGCGCCTCGGCCACGAACCTCAGGCACTCGCCGAGCTCGAGCTCGTCACCGTAGAGGAGCCCGGAACCCGATCGCTCGCAGTGCCAGGTGACGACGTCGCTCGCAGAGCTCGCTATCACGAGCGTGCCACCGAGCCATGCCTCCATGATCGTGCGGGAGAAGCTCTCGTTCGCGCTCGGCTGGAGGTACGCTACGGCCCCCGCGAAGGCGTTCGGCACCTCGGCCGGGTCGAGGTAGCCGAGGTCGGTCACCCTCTGCTCGAGGGCAGCCGGGACGTCCGGGTCGCCGACGCCGATCGTCACGAGATCGAAGGGGACGCGGTGGCGGAGGACCGCTGCGCCGAAGGCGCCGAGAACCTGGCGCCAGCCTTTCCCGTCCTCCCGCCTCCCGGCGTAGAGGACATAGGGCCGCTCGATCCCGAAGCGCTCGCGAAACCCCGTCGTGTCGTACCGCTCGGGCACCTCGACTGCCGCGCCGACGAGGAAGTGGTGCGGCGGCAGCGCTGCCAGCCGGTGACCGAGCTGGTGCTCCGGCTCGGAGAGGAACCAAAGTGCCGCCGCTCCGGAGAGAGCGGCCCTCACGAGACGGAGCCGGGCATAGGCCTCGTCGTGAAGGCACGGCATGAGGACCGTGCGCTCGGGAGCGATGCCGACGCAATAGAGAGTCGACCAGAACAGGTACGGGGAGAACACGATCGCGTCGTAGTCCCTGGCGGACGCCGAGAGGTGGAGGTACAGCTCCGGGACGCGAAACCGGCCGTTCACCCACGACAGCTCCTCGGCCTCGTCCAGGGTCTTCCCGGCGAGCAGCCGCTCCTGCAGCTCCACCCAGCGAGCGAGGTCACGCCCGGCGACCGTCGGGAACCTGCGTACCGTGACATCGCCGTCCCGGGCGACCCCGGGATCGAACTGGTTGGCCCATGTGTAGTGGTCCATGGCACAGGTCGTCAGGACGTCCACCTCGTAGCCGCGGGCCGCGAAGCCGTGCGCCGCCTCCCGTGAGACCGCCTCGGAGCCGCCGACGACGCCAGGCCCGTAGCGCGGCGTGACGAAGGCAAGCTTCCCCTTTTTCATCTCGGTTCTTGCATGGTGCACGGGCGCCGCATGGACCTGCGCGGACCGGTCTCCTCCCTCTTCAGCCCCTCGACTCTAGGCCGGGGCCCCGAGCCCGCGTCGGGACCCGGGCCGCTCTTCTCCTGCCGGACCATCAGAGGTTGGCGACCGGGACGTCCACACCAGCCCACCTGTCGAAGACCTCCCTTGCGCTCAGCAGCCATCGCCGGCGGAGCACTACCCGTTCCCCGAATGCCCGCGGCGCGATCCGCGAGACGACCGCGGCCACACCGTCGTCGCCCCCACCGATCCGCTTGCGCCAGGTCTCCCGGACAGCCAAGGCGAGCGGCGCGTTCCGCACGAGCGTGAGGAGACGGTTGCGCTCGGCGTAGAACCGGACTCGCCTGGAGAGCACTCCGCCGCTCGTGCCCCCACGCACATGGCGCACCTGGACAGAAGGCTCGTAGAGGAGGCGCAGCCCCATCAGGCGCGCCCGCCAGCACCAGTCCGTGTCCTCGTAGTACGCGAAGAACCTAGTTTCGAAGCCACCCACGCGCTGCAGCGTCTCCCGCCTGGTGACGAAGGCGGTGCCGGAGAGAGCGAAGCGCTCCTCGGCGACGTCGAAATGCTCGTCGTCAGGCCTGTCGGCGCCGATGTCACCGACGTAACCGTCGCCGCGGAGGTAAGAGCCGACGCTGTTCGTGAGGTCCACCACCCGCATCGGTCGAACGAGCTCACCGTTGAGGCGGAGCTCGACCTTGCCGGAGCCATCGGGAAGGGGCACATAAAAGGGGAGGCGTCCAGCCGTCCACCTCCAGCGCGGCGGCTGCGAGCCTCCTGTTGCAAGACCCCCGTCCGCAGTCTCGAGCCCATAGATGCCGGCGCCCACGAGCTCGGCGAGAACGTCAAGTCCGCCGAGCTCGGCCTGCTCGATTCGCCGACCGAACGGGCGGGCGTCGCCAGGCACCCAGAAGGGGTCGTCACCGAGCCGGATCTCCAGATAGCGCCCGGCGAGCACGACCCTCGGTGCCACGGCGGCGACGGTGTCGTCCTCGAGACGGGCGACGGATGCCTCGATCCACCCGGCTCCGGCCACTGCGTCGTCGTTCAACAGGGCCACCACGTCGCCGGTGGTCGCTCCCACTCCGGCATTGACCCCACCTGCGAACCCAACGTTGCGCCCGAGCCGCAATGCGCGGGCCCCGCAGCTCTCTGCGATCCGGCTCGCCTGGCCGCCCGGGGAGCCGTTGTCCACGACGAGCACTTCGCCGGCCTGGGGGATGACCGACTCGAGACACCGGCCGAGCCACTCGGTCGGACGGTACGAGACTACGACGACCGAGGTGGTGCTCAGGAGCTGACCTTGAGCGAGGACCGGTCGATCACCCTGTCGATGAAGCCGTACTCGCGCGCCTCCTCGGCCGTGAACCATCGGTCGCGGTCAGAGTCCGCCTCGATCCGCTCGATCGGCTGCCCGGTGTGGTGGGAGATGCGCTCGGCCATCATCCGCTTCAGGTAGATGATCTGCTCGGCCTGGATGGCGATGTCGGCCGCCTGGCCCTGCATCTGGCCGGAAGGCTGGTGCATGAGGATGCGGCTGTGAGGAAGCGCGTAGCGCTTGCCGGGAGCTCCTGCACAGAGCAGGAACTGGCCCATCGACGCGGCGAGGCCGAGGCAGATCGTCGAGACGTCGCAACGGACGTACTGCATGGTGTCATAGATCGCGAGGCCGTCGGTGACCGAGCCGCCGGGCGAGTTGACGTAGAGGAAGATGTCCCTCTCGGGGTCCTCTGCCTCGAGCAGGAGGAGCTCAGCACAGATCAGGTTCGCCGAGTTCTGGTCGACCTGGGTGCCGAGGAAGACGATCCGCTCCTTCAAGAGCTGCTTGAAGATGTCGCCGGCCTGATCGCCGAGGCTCGTCGGCCCGGCAGCGACGGCGAGGTCGTGCGCGTTGCCGGAAATAGGCATCGTTCCTCCTTGGACGTTGTTCTCGGAGGCTACCGGACGGGCCGAGCCGCCCGGATCTCCTGCGGGCGAAGGCAGGCTCGCCGGCTCCCCGACCGGTACCATCAAAGAGCCGCGGGCGTGGCGAAATTGGCAGACGCGCCGGGTTTAGGTCCCGGTCCCTTCGGGGATGGAGGTTCGAGTCCTCTCGCCCGCACCCGGCCGTTCGGGGCCGTTTCGCCTGTCGTCTCCCTCTCTCCCCACCCGCCCTCTCCTGCGCCCGGTGGACCGCCAGCCGACATGGCGGGCACGTAACATCGCGGCCATGGGTTTCATACTAAGAAAGCTGATCAGGCTGCTCAGGATGCGCCGAGCCGTCAGGCGACGCGGCTGAGCCCGAGGCTCGCGCGCCTCACGGGTCAGGCGCAGGCCTTCGTTGAGCCGCCCTCGTGACCGGCGCCGAGCTCGAGCGTGCTGGGTCGAGAAGAACATGCGCCCGGGCGACGGGCCCCGCGTACCGCCATGCGCCAGCCCGCTCGCCGTCAGCCGGCAAGGCTCTGCAGCGCAGCCACGAGCTGGGGCTCGTACTCGAAGATCGCCGCGTAATCGCCTCCGACGAGCTCGAGCGTGCGGGCGCCTCGGATGCCTGCGGCGAGGACTCCACTGTTCGAGGGAGGAACTACCTGGTCGTTCGAGCCGAACACGACGAGTGTCGGAACGCCTACCGAGCCGAGGTGGGCCCACAGGACATCGGACGCCTCGATGTCGCGAGCCACGGCGAACTGCTCAGAGCGCGCCTGTTCGGTGAGAACGTCGGGGAGGGTGGCGCTCATGGCCCTCAACCAGGTGAGCCGAGCAAGGGGATGGGCCGTGCTGAACCACAGCGACGCGAGCCCGTAGGTGGAGAGCCACCGCTTCTCCATCCCAGCCGCCACGCGAGCCGGCGACGGAGCCCCGTCAGGTCCCCCGGCCGGCGTGTCGGCCAGGACGAGGGAGCCGAGCACACTGGGATGCGTCTCGGCGAGCTCGAGGGCGACGTCCCCCCCGAGACCCCAGCCGAGGACCATGGGGCGCTTCAGGCCGAGAGAGGCCACCAGCCCGGCCGTCTCGTCTGCCCACCAGCGGAGCGTCACGGGAGACGACGCCGGCGAGGAGTACCCGGTGCCCGGCAGGTCGAAGACGGTGACCCGGAAGTGCTGGGCGAGCAGCGACAGGAGACCGGGGTCCCAGTAGGACATGGACATATCCTCGCCGCCGACGAGGAGCAGGTCAGGGCCCGAGCCGAAGCGCCGGAAGGCGATCCGCTCGATGTGCAGGTAGGCGGCCGTTCCGGCGACCGGGAACGGCCCGAGGACCCGGCCGGGCGGTACCGGCGTCACGACCACTCGCTGAGCCGTGCCGAGGAAGCCGTACTGTCCGCCGACCGTCGACCCGTTGATGTCGACTGGCACGGGCAGCGTCGTCGTCGTCGTCTGACCGGGGGCAGCGATCGTCTCCGAAGACGTGCCGGGTCGTGCTGTGGAGGTCGCCGCAGTGCAGGACGACAAGGCGACGGCCGCTGAGGCCGACAGGACCGCAAGAAGGCCCCACCGACCAAAGAACGTTGGCAGGCGCATCACTCGCATGCAGTTGACCGATCCCTTGGCCCCGTCTTGCTCTCCGCAGGCACGTTGTGCCTAGCCGCGTCCGCGCTCAGTCGGGCCGGGCGCGTCGCGCCACCGGATGCGCGACAGGCGCCGGGAGACCACATAGCCGTTGTCGGCGAACCATCGGGCGGAGCGAACGAGTGCCTCCCGAGCCGGCCGCGAGCAGTAGCCGAGCTCGCTGCGGGCACGGTCGTCCGAGTAGACCATCTTGGTCGTGGCCATGCGGGTCGCCTCCAGCGGCACCGACGGCTGCTTGTGCCGCAGCCTGCCCTCGGCGATCTCTGACACCCAGGCGGCCGAGAGCGCGAGCCCGGCCGGCACCCGAGCCTTCACCCGTGGCAACCCGGTCTCGTCGGCGAGGATGTCGAGGATCGCTCTGAACGACAGGTTCTCGCCGCCGAGGATGTAGCTGTGTCCCTGCCGGCCGTGCTCGAGCGCGAGGACGTGGCCGGCCGCCAGATCGTCCACGTCGACGACGTTCAGCGCAGTGTCGAAAAAGCCCGGGATGCGGCCGTTGAGGAAGTCGAGCACCGTTCGCCCGGTCGGCGTCGGGGCAGAGTCCCTCGGGCCGACAGGCAGAGTTGGCTGTACGAGCACGACAGGGAGTCCCTCCGCCGCCCGTCTCAGCGCCTCGTGCTCGGCGACGTACTTCGAGCGCTTGTAGCTCCCGAACAGATGCTCGATGCGCGCCCAGGATTGCTCGTCGGCGGGCCGGCCGGCCTCTGTCGAGTCGAGGCCTATGGTCCCCACCGTGCTCGTGTAGCAGACCCGCGCGCACCCGGCCCGGGCTGCTGCATCGAGCACGTTGAGCGTGCCCCCGACGTTCACCTCGTAGAACTCGGCCCGGTCCGGGGCCCAGAAACGGTACAGCGCGGCGGCGTGGAAGACGAAACGCGCGCCGCGTACGGCATCGAACACCGCGATGCGGTCACGGACGTCTGCCTCGATCCGCTCGACTTCGAGGCCGTCGATGTTCGAGGTGGCAGAGCCGGGTTGCAGCATCACCGCCACTGCGGCAGAGCGGGCGAGAAGCGCACGGGTCACGGCAGAGCCGACGAAGCCTCCGGCTCCCGTCACGAGCACACGGTCACCGGGGCGGATCTCGAAAGGGCCCGGCGCTCCGACGCTCACGCCCGATCGCGATGCAGCGCGCTCTTGGCGAGCGTCTTTCCGAACTCGAACACGAGCGAGGAATTGCGGTGTGCATCGTTCAGCACGTCATCGAGCGCCTCGGTGAACGAGTCGATCTCCTCCTGACCGATGATGAGCGGCGGCAGCAGCTTGACGACGTTCACGTTGTCCGCCGCCACCTGGGTGAGGATACGATGCCGGTTGAACAGTGGCCCGACGATCAGCTGAGAAAAGAGCCCTTTGCGGGCGCCTTCCATCATCTTCCAGCGGGACTTGAGCCTGAGCGACGACGGCTCGCCGAACACGAGGCCGATCATCAGCCCCTTGCCGCGCACCTCTTTGAAGAGCTCGTAACGTTCGACGAGCGGAGCGAGGGCCTTCTCGAACGCGCGGCCGCTCGCCTCGGCTCTGGCGACGATGCCCTCGTCGTCCAGCACCTGAAGGGTCGCGAGGCCGGCCACCATGGCGAGCTGGTTGCGGCCGAATGTCGTCGAGTGCACGACCGCTCGTTCCATCTTCGAGTAGACGGCGTCGAAGACCTCCGCCGAGCAGAGCGTCGCACCCACAGGCACGTAACCGCCCGAGAGGGCCTTCGAGATCGTGATCATGTCAGGGCGCAGACCGTAGTGCTCGTAGGACCAGAGCTTCCCTGTGCGGCCGAGGCCCGTCTGCACCTCGTCGGCGACGAACAGTGTCCCGTGCTTCCGGCAGAGCGATTCGACCCCCGCCCAGTACTCCTCGGGCGCGAGGAACACGCCTTTGCCCTGGATCAGCTCCACCACGAACGCCGCCACGTCCTCGCGGCGCAGCTCGGACTCGAGGGCATCGAGGTCACCGAAGGGCACCGAGTCCGCTCCCGGCAGCAGCGGCCCGAAACCTTCCCTGAACTCCTTGCCGCCGTTGAGCGAGAGAGCGCCGTTCGTGAGGCCATGGAACGAGTGGTCTGCATGCAGAACGCGGCGGCGCTTGGTGGCGTACTTGGAGAACTTGATGGCGCACTCGATCGACTCTGCCCCGGAATTGGAGAAGAAGCAGCGCTGCATCCCGGGGTGCGTACGGTCGACAAGCTCCTTGGCGAGCAGGCCGGGAAGCAATGCGCAGTCCAGCTGCACGAGGTTGGGCAGGTCCAGCCTGAGAGCGTCCTGTAGCGCCCGCTTCACGACGGGATGGCCACGGCCGAGCGCAAATACCCCGAAGCCGGACAGGAAGTCGAGGTACCTCGTCCCGTCCCGGTCGAAAAGGTAGGCGCCCTCCCCGCGCTCGTAGAAGCGGTCGAAGCCGAGCGTCCTCAAGACCCTGGCCAGCTGCGGGTTCAAGTACTGGCGGTGCAGCTTGAAGTTCTCACCTTGGTGCGCGTCCATCAGCGCGCGGAGATCGAAGCCCATGCGTCCTCCGGTTCAACGGTCAGTCAGCGTACCGGGCGAAAAGGTGCTGGACCCGTCACTGTAGGCTCGAAGCATGTCAGCAACCTTCCGACAGCGTGGTCGGGAGGACCTGGACCGAGGTGCGAGAAGCTCGATCGCTCCCGCAGACGTCCACGAGGTCCTCAGTCGCCACCTCCTCGTCGACCGGCTGCCCATCGTGCTCGACTCCTCCAAGAGCCACGGCTCATTCCTCGTCGACGCTCGTGACGGCACCGAGTATCTCGACTTCTACACGTTCTTCGCCTCTTCGCCGCTCGGGCTCAACCCCGCCGGGCTCTCCGACGACGGCGTCTTCCTCGGCGAGCTGGCTGCGATCGCCGCCAACAAGCCGTCCAACTCAGACGTCGCCACCACTCAGCTGGCGGAGTTCACGGAGACTTTCGCCCGTGTGCTCGGCGACCCGGCGCTGCCGTACCTCTTCTTCATCGAGGGAGGCGCCCTCGCGGTCGAGAATGCCCTCAAAGTCGCCTTTGACTGGAAGT
>JAKATT010000136.1:17837-27607 GCA_021818615.1 Actinomycetes bacterium
GCTGCTCGAGATCATCGAGTCGACAGATGCGATGGGCAACGCCGGCAGAGTCGGCAGCCACCTGCTCGGCCGCCTCGAGGAGCTGTCCTCACTCTTCTCCAGCGTGACGAACGCCCGCGGCCGGGGCCTGCTCGCCGCGTTCGACCTCCCCGACGCCGCTACTCGCGATCGAGTGCTCGAAGAGCTCCGGACAGCCGAGCACGTGCTCGCCCTGGCATGCGGCGACTGCTCTATCCGCTTCAGGCCGGCGCTCTCCGTCACCCTCGAGGAGGTCGAGAGAGGGTGCGAGGCACTCGAGCGGGTCCTTCGCGCTCAGGCAGCCTGAGGTGACAACGAGACGCTGCGTTTCCATCGTCGCGGGCACGCCCGCCCAAGACGACGTCATCGCGACGGTCTCCTCGACGAATCCCGCCCACCTGGACGATGTCGTCGCCGAAGTGTCCCTCTCGTCCTCGCGCACCTTCCTCGAGGCGTGCCGAAGTGCCAAAGAGGCCCAATCAGGATGGGCCGGCGTGCCAGCCCCTGTCCGCGGGCGGGTGATCGCCGAGGTCGGTCGCATCGTCGAGGCGAACAAGGACGCGCTGGCGCGCCTCGTCACCCGGGAGGTTGGCAAGCCGCTCGCAGAGTCCCTGGGCGAGGTGCAGGAGATCATCGACACGTGCGACTTCTTCCTCGGTGAAGGGCGCAGGATGTATGGTGAGACAGTCCCCTCCGAGATGCGTGACAAGGCGCTGTTCACCTTCCGCGTGCCGGTCGGCACGGTCGCCGTCGTGACGGCGGGCAACTTCCCCGTCGCTGTCCCGTCCTGGTACCTCGTCCCTGCGCTGGCGTGCGGCGACACTGTCGTCTGGAAGCCGGCCGAGTACTCGTCAGCGGTCGCCACGGCGCTCTACGAGTGTTTCGTCGCCGGAGGTGTGCCGGCCGGTGCTCTGAACCTCGTTCTCTGCGACGGAGCCGAGACGTTCGCGGGCTTGGAGGCCGGTCTTACAGCGCACGTGATCGACAAGGTCGGCTTCACCGGGTCATCCGCCGTCGGGTCCAGGATCGGCGAGCTCTGCGGGCGCCACGTCCAGTCGGCCTGTCTCGAGCTCGGTGGGAAGAACCCCATGGTGATCATGCCCGATGCCGATCTCGACCTCGCAGTCGAGGGCGCTCTCTTCTCCGGCTTCGGCACGGCAGGCCAACGCTGCACCTCGCTCGGCACCGCCATAGTCCACGAGTCGCTCCACGACGCGTTCCTGGGCAGCCTGCTCGACCGGCTCGAGACTGCTCCGATCGGCGACCCGTTCGAACCGGTGTTGTACGGACCGATGCTCGACGAGCGCTTCGCGATCCGTTTCGAGGAGTACCTGCACGAGCTCGTCGAAGACCACCACGACCTGCTCGGCTCCTCCTCACCGGGCCGCATCTCGTCGAGTGCCCCGCGGAAGGGCTTCGTGGGCGATCCCGACGCAGGCGTCTTCTGCCACCCTGCCGTGGTCGACGGCGTCCGCATCGAGGATGCTCTCGCTCGCAGCGAGACCTTTGGACCGATGGTCGCCGTCGCCACCTTCTCCGAGTTCGCCGAGGCACTGGCCATCGCCAATTGCTCGGGCTACGGATTGTCCTCGTCCATCTACACGAGCTCGCCCTCCGCGGTGTTCGCCTTCCGTGCGGGCATCTCGGCGGGCATGGTGAGCGTCAACAACTCGACGTCCGGTGCCGAGGCCCATCTGCCCTTTGGTGGCAATGGCAAGTCGGGCAACGGGAGCAGGCAGTCGGGCAAGTGGGTGCTCGACCAGATGACCCGATGGCAGTCTATGAATTGGGACTACTCGGGGCGCCTCCAAAGGGCTCAGATGGACACCGACACGATCGTCTCCGACAGAGCTTTCCGGGTCCTGCCCTGAGCGTTCTGCGGGCCCGCCATGGGGCTCGCGGTCTACGCGGCCGGCGGCTTGGACGTCCCGTTGTAAGGAGCCGCCATCGGACCGAGCGCATCAAGGTCCACTTCGAGGAAGCTAGGGGCCCGTCGCTCGAGGGCGCGCTCGAGGGACGCTTCGTACTCAGAGGGCGACGACACCAGCTCTGCAGTCACGCCAAGCGCCTGGGCGAGCGCAACAAAGCCCGGACGACCGAGGTCAACCCCCAACGTTCGCCCGTACTGCTTCGACTGGATATTCCGCAGGATCCCGTAACCGCCGTCGCAGAAACAGACGACGACCACCGGGAGCTGCTCCTCGGCGAGCGTCGCGAGCTCCCCCACCGAGAGCATGATCCCGCCATCGCCAACCATGAGCAGCACGGGCTCTCCGTCGCCGGTCGTGACCGAGGCGGCCGCCGCCCCTATGGCGTGAGGCAGGCCGAGCCCGATAGCGAAACTGTTGGGCATGACCGACGAGCGAGGGCGGCTGACGGCAAGCAGCCTGTTCCCCCAGGTATAGGCAGGGATTGTCGAGTCCTTCACGACCACCGTCCGGCTCGGGAGCACGCGCTCGGTTGCGTCGAGCAACGGCTGCTGGGCACCGAGCGTCGCGCGGAGCCGTGATCGTGCCGCGGCGCCGGCGGCACGTACCCGACCGGACCATGCCGCCTCCGTCCCGGCTCGACCCGATAGCTGCTCGAGGATGGCGTTGAGGGACTGGCTCGCGTCGCCATCCACCTCTACGGTCGCCGGGTAGTTGCGAGCGGGTCGTCCGGGGTCGATGTCGATCTGGACGATCGACGCGGGAAGGCGCATCTCCCAGTTCTCGGTGTTTGTCCCCTGGTAGCGGGTGCCGACTGCGATGAGGAGATCGGCGTCGAGCAAGAGCTGGCGGACGTCGCGGTCCCACGAGAGGTTGCCGAGGCAGAGCGGGTCCCTCTCGGACAGCACGCCCCGTCCGTTCGGGCTGGTGAGGACACCGGCACCGATGAGGCGGGCTAGTGCCTGAAGCTGAGGTCCTGCACCTGATGCGACCGCGCCTCCGCCTGCCCAGATGAGCGGCCGCCTGGCTGTGACGATGGCATCGGCGGCCTGCTTGACGTCGCTCGGATCGGGAGCCCGGCAAGGACCCGGGGAAACGAGCTGGTCGAGCAGATCGGGCGGCTCCGCGACTGCCTCGGCGTACTGCAGGTCAATCGGCAGCTCGACAGAGACCGGGCCTCGGGGCCACTCGAGCGCCGTCCCGACGGCCTCGGCCACGACGGTCGCGATGTCGTCGGCCGACACCGCCCGAAACACCCGCTTGGACGCGGCATCGAGCATCGCGGGCTGGTCTGGTACCTCGTGGATGAAGCCTCTGCCCTCGTCGAGGAAACGCGTCTCGATCTGTCCCGTCAGGTGCAGGACCGGGGAGCCGGAGACGTATGCCTCGAGCAGGCCCCCCATCGCGTTGGCGGCGCCAGGCCCGGTCGAGGTCAGGAGGACCCCGAGGGAACCGCTGACCCTGGCATAGGCGTCTGCCGCACCAGCGGCGGCCTGCTCGTGGCGCACGGTGACCGCCCGCAGCGTGCGGCGGCGCGCGATGGCGTCGTAGATGGGGAGGTTGTGCACGCTCGGCATCCCGAAGAGCACCCGGACTCCGGCGCGCTGCAGGACGTCGACGACGGCATCCCCGCCCGTGTGCTCGTCCATGGTCCCGGCGGCCTCTCCTTCGGCTCGGGGCCACGGTAGCGAATCGGTGGGACACCAGACGACCACCTCTCGACCTCTCGGCCACCATCCCGACCAAGCGCGCACCCCTTCTGTATCTTGCGGTCGATGGCCGACTTCTGTTTCGTGCACGCGGCGGACCTTCACCTCGACTCGCCTTTCAAAGGAATCGGACGCGCTGCCGGCCAGGTCGCCGAGGCACTTCGAGAGGCTTCGCTCGAGGCGTTCGACAAGCTCGTGGCTCTCTGTTTGGAGCGCAATGCGAGCTTCCTCGTACTCGCGGGAGACCTGTACGACGGTCCGTCGAGGGGGCTGCGAGCCCAGCTCCGGGTCCGCGACGGGCTCTCCCGGCTGTCCGACGCCGGAGTCTGGACCTTCATCGTCCACGGGAACCACGACCCTCTGGAGTCAGGCTGGTCGGCCGTTGCCGACCACTGGCCGGAACGCGCCGTCGTCTTCCCGCCGGGACATGTCGAGACTCGAGTTGTCGAACGGGACGGTGAGCGCCTGGCGATCGTCCACGGCGTGAGCTACGGGCGCAGGGAGGTACGCGAGAACCTGGCGCTCGACTTCCACCGGGCGGAAGGCCCGGGCCTCCAAGTCGGCGTACTGCACTGCAACGTGAGCGGGGCGCCCGAGGGACACGCCCCCTACAGCCCCTGCTCGCTCGAAGATCTGCGCGATGCCGGTCTCGACTACTGGGCCCTCGGGCACATCCATACCCGCTGCGTCCTCTGTGGGGTCCCGCATGGTGATGAGCCCTGGATCGTGTACCCGGGCACTCTTCAATCGAGGAGCCCGAAGCCAAGCGAGCTCGGCTCCAAGGGAGCATTCGTCGTGCAGGTGAGCGCCGGCCGGGTGGCCGACATAGAGCACGTCGCGTGTGACCGGGTGCGTTTCGAACTGGTCGAGCTCGACGTCGGCGCCGTCGCCGGCAGCGCCGTCGCCGGCAGCTCCGTCGCCGGCAGCGCCGTCGCCGGCATCCGCGACCTGCTGAGCGGCCGGGCGGTTGAGCTGCTCGAGGCTGCGGAGGGACGCTCGCTCGTCCTCCGGGCGGTCCTCCATGGGCGGAGCTCCGTCGCATATGTGCTCCGCCGGAAAGGAGCGCGGGAGGACCTCCTCAGGAGCCTGCGGGAGGACGCCCCCGAGATCGGCGCCGCGTTCTGTTGGTGGGACGATGTAGCCGATCGCACGATGCCCGAGCTCGACCTCGCCGCTCTCGCCGGTGGGGGTGACTTCGTGGCCGATGTGGTAACAGCTGCAGCTGGTGCCTCGTCTCTCCCGCCGGACTCGCTGGGACCATGGCGGGACCTGCGCGAGGCGATGACCGACGGCTTGCCCGTGGCGCTCCGCCAGCGGGCCGAACAGCTCCTCGAGGATGGCTCGGCGGGTTGGAGCCTTCTTGTAACTGAGGGGCTCCACGTCGCCCTCGACGAGCTCGGGGTCGGACTCGAGGAGGCCGAAGCATGAGATTCGCACGACTGCAGGTCGACGGCTTCGGTGCGTTGCACGATGTGAGCATCCCGCTCGAGGACGGGTTGACAGTTCTTGCCGGACCGAACGAAGCCGGCAAGTCGACCCTTCTCAGCTTCCTCACCGGGGTGCTGTTCGGTATTCCGAACCGCGGCAAGCCGGGGCACCACCCACCGGTCCGCGGCGGACGACACGGAGGGTCTGCAGTAGTCATCGACAGCAGGGGCGGGCACTGGACGATCGAGCGGTACGCCGCGCCCTCCCGGTCTCTCGTCATCCAGCGTCCGGACGGGACGCTCGGCTCCGAGTCAGATCTCCAAGACCTGCTGGGCGGAGCGAGTGCGGAGCTCTTCTCCTCCGTCTTCGCGGTTGACCTCGATGGCCTTGCCTCGGTCCGCAACGTGTCGAGCGACGAGGTGCGCGAGGTGCTCTTCACCTCCGCCGTGCTCGGCCAGCGACGCTCTGCAGCAAGGGCGTCCGCCGACCTGCAGGTTCGCCGAGCCGGTCTCGCCCGGCCGCGCCAGGGCGACGCGAGAGCCAACAAGGTCCATGCCGAGCTACAGCAAGTTCGCGCCGATCTCGCGGCTGCTCGCAAGGCCGCTGACGGGCTCGACGCCACAAGAGCGATGCTCGAGTCGATCGACAGCGATCGCCAGGGTCTGCGGGACGAAGAGGCCGGCTTGCGCTCACGAGCGGAGGAGCTGGAGCTATTACACCGCCTCTGGGGACGGCTCGGCAGCGGCCGGGACGCCCTGGCCCGGCTCGGCGATCTGCCGCCCCTCAACGTCTCGGAGAAGCGGTTGCTCGAGTGCGAAGACGACGTACGCGCGGCCATCGTGGGATGGTCGGGCCAGCTGCAGCGAATCTCCCACAAAGAGGACCTCAGGGCTCAGCTCGGCGGGATCAACGGCCGCGTCCGTGCGGCGCTGTCGTCGCTCAGCCCGGACATGACAGAGCCGACCGCCCTCGCCATCTGCCACGACATCGCGACCCGCGAGTCGCTCCGGGCGCTCCAAGCGAGGCGCCAGGCGTTACAAGGTCGCCTCGCGGAGGCACGGCAGGCAGTGGAGCGCGCAACGAGCACTCTCGAACAGGCCGAGCATGGACGGCGCCCATCGAGCTCCGGCGCAGAGCGCCCGGCTCCGCCGGCGGACCAGCTCGAGTCTCGCTGGCAGGCCCTCGGCGAGCTGCGCAAGCGGCTCGCCGAGAGGCAAGGCCTCGCAGCAATGGTCGAGCGCGAGGCCGCATGCGACGGAACTGCCGACCTTGGTGCAGAACCCACGTCGAGACAGGCTCTCACGCTGCTCGGCGCCACAGCTCTCCTCGCGGTCGTGGGCGCGTTGATCGCAGCTGCCGGCCGCCTCGGCCCCGTCGTGATCATCGCGCTCGCAGCCCTGGCGGGCTCGTGCATCGCGACGGCGATGTTCGTGCTCCTTCGTGGCTCTCGCTGGCCACGGCGGCAGCCGGCCCTCGCCTCTGCCGGCGGGAGCCGCACCTCCCGCGGTACCGGCGCAGCCCATGCCGGAGAGGACGAGACGGCGCGACGGCGCGGTCAGCTGGCCGAGCTCGACCGCCGGATCGTGGAGCTATCGGTGTCCCTCACCCTGCCCGCGCGACCAACCTTGACAGATGTGGAGATTCTGGCGGCGAACACCGAGCTGGAGCGCTCGCGGCGCCGGGACATCGACGAGGCCGAACGACGGGTCACCGAGGCGAGAGCACGTCTGGACGGCGCGACGGCCACGCTGCGAGAGATCGAGGACGAGCTCGCCGCCTGCGAAGACGAGTTCCTCAGCTGGAGAGAGCTTGCCGGCCTTCCGGCCGCCGTGGGCATAGACGTCGCTGGTGAGGCGCTCGAGATCGCCGCTCAGCTACAAAAGGATGTGGCAGCCAGAGTACGAGTGACACTCAATCTCGACGAGGCCGAGGCCGAGGTCGACCGATACCGACGACAGCTCGGTGTGCTCGCCGCCGATCTCGACGAGCGTCTGCCTTCCATGCTCGACGAGCAGGGGGCGTGGCTCGAGACCCTGTCGGAGCGTCTTACCGAGCACCGCGAACGGAGCCTGCAACGGAAGACGCTCGAGAGGACAGCGAGCATGGCCGAATCTGACGTCGTCCAGGCGCTCGGCTCGGGGGAGCGTTCCGATCGCCTGCGCTCGGAGCTGGAGGGGGGAAAGGTGCTCGACTGGGACTCCGAGCAGAGCCGCATCAGGACCACTCTGTCCGATCTGCGGGCTCTTGGAGAGGACCTGGTACGACGACACGAGTCGATCCGCCATGACCTCGACGAGTTGCTCGCTTCCGACCGGATCGCCGAGCTCGAGTCCAGGGAGGCCTCGCTCGAGAAGGAGCTGGACGACCTCCTGCGGGACTACATGACCCTCGGATGTGCCCGCTTCCTCATCAGCTCGACTCTCGAGCGGCACGAGCTCGAGCGCCAGCCCGAGGTCGTTCGCCGAGCAAGCGAGCACTTCAGAATGATCACTTCCGGACGGTACGAACGCGTCATCGTCGACCCGAGCGATGTCAACCGACCCACTATCCGGGTCGTGAGCTCGACCGGCGAGAGCCTCGATTCGTCCGACCTCAGCCGCGGTGCCGCCGAGCAGCTGTATCTCAGCCTAAGACTCGGGCTCGCCGAGGAGTTCGCCGATCGCGCGGTAGCGCTGCCTTTCGTGCTCGATGACGTGCTCGTAAACTTCGATCAGGAGCGAGCCAAGGCTGTGGTGCGCGACCTCACCGACACGGCGACCCGGCACCAAGTGCTGCTCTTCACCTGCCACCCGCACCTCGTCGACGTTGTCGAGCACAGCTCGGACGACGTCCGCGTCGTCCGGCTCGAGCGCGTCTAGTCCCCTGACATCAAAGTTTCGCGCGCCTTCTCGCCCTTATGGACCGGCACGTTGTCGTCCCTGAAGGAGCCGGCCCTGTCAAACAGTCGAAGGCGCAGCCCCGAGCCCCTTGAGCAGACCTCCTCGGGGTTGACGGGGCGCGGCAAACGAGGGTCCTCTCCAGGAAGGTGGTTCACGCGAACCGGTGGCCTGCCATCGGTTCGCTGGGTACCAGCTGCCAGGTGTCGAACGGCGATCAGGGCTCGGCGGAGCCGAGCACGGAGCCCGGTGAGCGAGGCGAGCCGGTGCCGAGCCGACGGCTCCTCAGCCGGCGCTCACCGAGGCGGCGTCCCGCAAGGTGACCCTGACGGGCGGCGAGGGAGCCGGTATGCACATGTCAGCCGGCGAGAAGTTGGGGGCTCCCTCCAAGGACGACTCGAGAGCTCGGACGCGGGGCGCGCCTCCAGTCCCGGTCTTCGGGTCGGGCAGGCACCCGGCTGCCGGTCATCCCTGCGTTGTCGGACATGGAGCGCTTAGGCCACCACCAGGCGGGGTCAATCAAGACGGCGGCCATGCCGGAGGTCTCGCGGTCCAGACGAACCAACGACCACGCGCCCTGGCAGTGCCCGGACCCCGTGCCGCACCTCGCTCTCCGTTCTCCGCTCATGTACGGCGTGGCCACTCGGATCATGGCAAGCTGGAACCGATCGGCTGTCAGCCGCTGAGTACCACCAATCCCCAGACCTGGGAGGTACGACATGCAGGTGCTCATTGCCTACGAGAGTCGGGGAGGCCGGACCCGCCGCTCGGCCGAGGCGCTGGCCGATGCCATTCGAGAGCGCGGGTCAGAGGCCATGGTCAAGACCCTGAAGGACACCACCGCTGAGGACGTCGAGCGCAACGATGCGATCGCGGTCGGCTCCTGGGTCGAGGGTCTCATCTTCTTCAAGGTCGGACCGGCCAAAGCCGCGCTGGAGGGGGTGGGCCGGCTGCCTGCCTTGGGGGGCAAGCCCGCCGCCGTGTTCTGCACCTATGGGTTCAACCCTCGTGACACGCTCGCCAAGCTGCGCCAGTCGCTGGAGACCAAGGGAGCCAAGGTCGTGGGCGAGAACGCAAGCCACCGTGCACACCCTGACCGGGGTGCTGGCGAGCTGGCCGAGCGCATCTGTGCGTCCCAGGAAGCGTCCTGACTGCTGCGGATCATCTTGGACCCCGATACCGCCCCCTGGGTGAGCGCTCGGATGCCCTGCCCGGCTCGGTGTCAGATCAGAAGTGCAATGAGCAGAAGGGCGCCTGGCACGTTGCAAAGAACCGCTCGGCGAGCGCGAGGCTCTCGCTGGAGCGAGGCGTCACCCGACCGGCAGCAGCGAGCGTCGAGAGGCTGACCCCTCCGAGAAAGATGGCTGCCAGCGCCATCACATCGAGTGAGACATCGACAGCCAGTGACTGCAGCGCGCGACGCGAGGACAAGGGCGAGACTCGCTCGGCGTGGGCGCTGACCGAATCGGGGTCGACCTGCGCTGACATGACGCCGCTCCTCGGGTGGACCGCGTGTGCCGACGAGGCAACACGGCCACCGGCTCCAGGACTGCGAGCAGGCGATTCGGTCAGACAAACTGCTGCCATGCGAGCACTTTCTCTGACCGGGACAGGCTCAGGACCGCAGCTCTCCACAGTCGGTCCAGCCTCGAGGCGGTAGATGCCGGAGTTCCATTCGCAGAACGGATCCTCGACCTCGAGCACGAGAGTGCCTTCAGCTCCGTAGCGCCTCGAGCTAAGGCAGCGGGCCACGTCAACGAGGCGAATCCACGAGCGGTCGCCATGTCCGATGACGCGCAGGTGACGATGAT
>JAKATT010000136.1:27830-119033 GCA_021818615.1 Actinomycetes bacterium
AACCGCAAAGAAGCGTTGCCGAGCCTCGTCAGGGCTCTCGACTCCCTCGACGTCGAGCCACTCGGCCGGCAGCGCGTCGACCTCCCCCGCTCGAGTCGGCGCGTAGTCCGCCCACAGCGCCGGGAACACGCCCCGAGCCTCGTCGGTTCCGATCATCCTTACAGATCCGGGGGCGAAGTCCGAGATGGGCCGAGCGAGCCCAGCGGTGAGCCGGTCGATCCGGTACCTGGCTCCAAATGTCGCAGGCGCATAGCCGTAGCGCCCGTATATCGTCGCCTCGCTCGCGTAGAGCGTGGCCAGAGGGTCGCCCCTGCGATGGAGCTCGTCCAGCTGGTGTCGCATCATCGCGCTCAATCGGCCCTGCCGGCGATGGGTCGGCAGCACTGACACCCCGACGACGGCGGCCGTCGGCGGCCGCGTACCTCCGGGCAGCGTCATCCGGGTCGGAGCGGTGACAGCAGTACCGACAATTCCGCCATCAACGTCTCGGGAAACCGTGATGCGGCTCGGTTCAGCCGTCTTGGCGAGAGCTTCGATGACTGCATCAGGCATGCGCTGCCCGAAACCTCCGGCATCCACCTCAAAGATGCGTTCAAGCTCGTGCTGCTCGGCAGTGCCTGTCACGATCGCTTCTGGCCGTCCGCTCATGTCCCCGAGTCTCGCACGACGCAACCTGGGCCCCGATTGGGTTGTGTCGCCCTCAGTCGCTGCTGGCGCCCCGCTCCTGCCCGAGCGTCTTGCGGATCAACTGCACCTTCTCTTCCGACGCGTTGACGTCGTTGCCCTGTTCGGCGAAGAGCGCCTGGCGGTCCGCTTCGGCCTGCGCGGCAGCCGTGGCGTCCCCGGCGGCGAGACGAGCCTCGACCCCTTCCGCGACGAGTTGCTCAGCCTCTGCCACCAGCGCTTCGACCATCTCGTCCTCGGGGACCACGCGCACGATCTGGCCCTTTATGAAGAGGTGACCCCGGTGCCTGCCTGCCGCGATGCCAAGGTCAGCTTCTCGAGCTTCGCCGGGGCCGTTGACGACACAGCCCATAACGGCGACCTGGATCGGGAGGTTCTTCTCCTCGAGCGCCGCCTGTGCAGCCTTCGCCACGCCGATCACGTCGATCTCGGCACGCCCGCAAGACGGGCAGGCGATCAGGTCCAGTCCCTTGCGCTCGCGCAAACCGAGTGCCTCGAGCAGCTGGCGGCCAGCGCGGGCCTCCTCCACCGGATCTGCGGTCAGTGAGTACCTGATGGTGTCGCCGATCCCCTCTGCGAGCAGGGTGGCGATACCCGCCGTCGCTTTGATCAAGCCTCCGGGCAGCGGACCAGCCTCGGTCACACCGAGATGAAGAGGGTGGTCGAAGCTCTCCGAGGCGAGCCGGTATGCCTGGATCATCAGCGGCACGTTCGAGGCCTTGACCGAGATCTTCACATCGTGGAAAGCGACCTCGTCGAAGTACGCGAGCTCGAGCCGGGCACTCTCGACAAGAGCCTCCGGTGTCGCCCCTCCGAATCGCTTGTAGAGATCGGGATGCAGTGATCCGGCGTTCACCCCGATCCTGATCGGAACACCGCGGTCGCGAGCCTCGGCCGCGATCTGCTTGATCTCCACCGGCTTGCGGAGATTGCCGGGATTGAGGCGTAGGCCGTGCACACCGGCTTCAAGCGCCGCGAGCGCCATCTCGTGATGAAAGTGCACATCGGCGACGATCGGCACGGGCGAACGTGGGACGATGCGCGCAAGACCCTCGGCCGCGGCCTGTTCGTTGCATGTGCATCTGACGATGTCCGCTCCCGCCGCGGCCAGCGCGTAGATCTGGGTCAGCGTCGCATCGACGTCGGCCGTCTTGGTGACGGTCATCGACTGCACGCTGACGGGCGCTCCGCCGCCCACGGGTACGTCGCCGACCATGATCTGGCGGGTGCGCCGTCGCTCGGCCATCGTCACTGCTTGTCGTGCCATTGGACGAGAGCCTACCGGGCGCCCTCGTCATGGCGAGGCCCGGTGCCGCTAGCCGCCCGGCAGATGTGCAGGCTGGACGATGTTGGCATAAAGGGCGCCGAGGCCGATGACGACGATAAAGGCGAGGAAGACATAGGCGACCGGGAGCAGCTTCGTGATGTCGGCGTGGTACTTACGTCCCCGCCGGGAGCGCAACCGCTCGTAGACGGCGATGGCGACGTGACCGCCGTCAAGCGGCAGCATCGGGAACAGGTTGACGAGGCCGACGAAGAGGTTGATCTCGGCCAGCAGGAGAAGAAGGCTCGGAATGCTCTGGCCGGCTTCCTGGGAGCCGATCTGCACGGCACAGACGATCGAGCAGATCGTCGAGGAGTTGGAGCGACCGGTGGTCTGGGCACCTTTCGCTGAGCTCCGGCTCGAACCGGCGATTGCCACCTGGTGGGCGAAGCTCCTGAGGCCGTGGATGGAAAAGACGTCGGCGATGCTGCGCGCGGTCGCGGCGACGAGCGAACCGAGCTCACTTCCGGCTCTGGGAACTCCTTCTAGCGGATTGACGGGCTGGTTCTCGTAGCTCCCGAGACTCACACCGATGATGCCGACCGGATGGCTACCGCTATAACGGCGGGCGACGCCACCGTCGATCTCGGTGACCCGGCGCCTGTCGACAGGTCGGATGTCGAGCCGGACGAGACGGCCAGAACGTTCCACCACGACGTGCAGGGTCGTGCCGGCACTGCGGTTCACCTCGGTGATGAGCTCGTTCACGTTGCTGACCGAGCGCCCATCGATGGAGACAAATTGGTCACCGGCGCGAAGGCCGGCGACCTGCGCGGGCGTCTTTTCACCACGGAACGTCAGCAGCCCCGCCACGTACGGCCTGACCTGTCGTGGTGAACCGACGAACACGAACGTCGACCAGACGAGCACGAAGGCAAGCACGATGTGCACCAGCGACCCGGCACTGGCGACGAGCACGCGCCTGGGAAACGAAGCCTGCCGGTAGCTACGCGGCTCGTCGGCCGGATCAACCTCCTCGAGCGTCGTCATCCCGACGATCTTCACGTAGCCGCCGGCCGGAAGACCCTTCACCCCGTACTCGGTCTCCCCTCGCCGCACCGACCACAACCGAGGTCCGAAGCCAAAAAAGTACTCGGTGACCTTCATGCCGCTCAGCTTCGCCGTGGCAAAGTGGCCCAGTTCGTGCGCCATGACCATCGCGACAAGGGCGAGCACGACGACGAGCACTCCTACGGCGTGCAGGACAACCGCGAGGGCTGCTCCGGCCGCCATCACGGCGAGGAGCCGTGCGATCGCCCACCCCGTCGACGGTCCTGTCCCTCCGCCTAGCTCACGGCGGGCTCGGGCGCCACCATCTGCCTGCCGGGCCTGCAGCGATTGCGGGGCCTGCGGGGCCTCTTTGGCGAATGGATCGCCCGGACCGTGGTTCATGCGACGAGGGCTATCTGGTGAACCACGTTGCTTGCCACGTATCGCGCCTGTTGATCCGCCGCGAGGACGTCGGCAACATCCGTGAGCTCGCTCGGCTCGTGACGCTCCAGCACCGACTCCACCACCGAGGCGATGGACGGCCACGGGAGGCGGCCCTCGAGGAAGGCCGCCACCGCGACTTCGTTCGCGGCATTGAGCCAGCAGGGCGCGCTCCCACCAAGACGTCCCGCCTCGTAGGCGAGCGGCAGGCAGGCAAACGTTCGAGTGTCGGGTGGCTCGAACTCCAATCTCGGAACCGAGGCCCAGTCGAGCGCTCCGTAGGCGACCTCGAGGCGCACCGGGTAGCCCAGTGCATACCCGATCGGCAGGCGCATGTCAGGCTGTGACAACTGGGCGATGGTCGCGCCGTCCCGGTACTCCACCATCGAGTGCACGATCGACTGCGGGTGCACGACAACATCGATTCGGTCGAAACCGATGCCGAATAGCTCATGGGCTTCAATAACCTCTAGACCCTTGTTCATCAACGTGGAGGAGTCGACCGTGATCTTGGGGCCCATCCTCCAGGTCGGATGAGCGAGAGCATCTTCGACCGACACCTCGGCGAGCTCGGCGCTCGTGCGTCCCCTGAAAGGTCCGCCGCTCGCCGTGAGCACCAGCCGAGCCACCTCGGCGACCGGGCTGTCACCGAGGCACTGGTGTATGGCGCAGTGCTCCGAGTCGACCGGCAGGATCTCGGCCCCCGAGGTGCGGCGGGCTGCCTGTACCACCGGACCGCCCGCGATCAGGGACTCCTTGTTCGCGAGAGCCAGCCGCGATCCCGAACGAAGCGCCTCGACCGTGACACCGAGCCCTGCGAAACCAACAACGCCGTTCACCACGACGTCGCCCGCGGCCGCGATGGAAGCCAACGCCTCCGGCCCGGCGCGTACTTCCGTCCCGGCGGGCAGCGCTCCTTCGAGCTGTCGCGCTCTCGACGCGTCGGCGATGGCGACGATCTTGGGGTGGAGGGAGTGTGCCTGCCGGATCAGCGCGTCGGCAGCGGAGCCGCTGCCGATCGCTATGACGTCGAAACGCTCCGGGACCGCGGTGACGACCTCGATCGCCTGTGTCCCGATGGACCCAGTCGAGCCCGCGAGGACCACCCGCGCCGGATCTGGCATGGCCTCTGCCTCCTAGCCGTGAAATGCCCGGACGAGGTAGTAGGTCGCCGGAAGAACGAACAAGAGTGCATCGATCCTGTCAAGCAAGCCCCCATGCGCCGGCAGGAGCCCGCCCATGTCCTTTACCCGCAGGTCTCGCTTCACCATCGACTCGGCAAGGTCGCCGAGCGGTGCGACGATCGCCACCATTACGCCGAGCGAGACAGCTCGGGACATCGTCCAAGGAGACATGAGCGCGGTGATCGCGACTGCCACTGCTATCGCGCTGACGCTTCCCCCGACGAGTCCTTCCCACGTCTTGTTCGGGCTGATGGACGGCGCCAGCTTGTGCTTGCCGAGCCAACTCCCAAACAGGTACCCACCGACGTCGTAGGCGACGGTCGCCTCGATCGCTCCGAGCAGGTAGGCCAGGCCATGGCGGTGTCCGGAGAAGCTCGGCGAGATGATGAGGCCGGCGAACGACCCGAGCCCACCAACCCACAGCCAGCCCAGCGCCGTCACCGAAAGGTTCGCCACCGGGTGCTTCTTGGTCAGCCCGGCGAGGTACCAACAGAACACGAGCACGACGAAGCTCGCCGCGACAAGAAGTGTTCCCTGCGCGCCCTTCAAGTAGGCCGCGACGACCGCTCCGGGGGCTGCCACTAGACCGAGCAGGGCCGCCGGCCGATACTGCGCACGGCGAAGGGCCTGATAGCACTCGGCCATTGCAACGCCGAGAGCGACGCAGATGAGAACAAGCACCGTCGGTGGGCCGGCACGGAAGCAGAGAAGGACCACCCCTCCGAAGGCGAGCCCGGTCAGAGTTGCCACGACAGGGCTACGACGGCCGCCCGTACCAGCCGCACCGGCGGTCTGTTTCACTGCGTCGAAGGGCCCGTCCTGCCGCCCCGCAGCCGACTGCTCCGAGCGCCGGCCGTCCGAAGCCGGCTCCGACCGGTGCCTGGCGCGCCCTCTTCCGGCGAGCAGCACACCTACACGTTGAGCGACACGTCCGTGCTCACCCTCGACCCGCAGACCCGTCGTCGGCTCGAGCAGGCCGGCGCGCTCGCCCGGCTCAGTCTCCGTTACTCGCCCCACAGTGAGCGGTGGCTGGGCGCCCGGCTCGGCCACGGTGAACGAGCGACGACCGGGGCGTCCCGGCGGGGTATGGCGCCTGGGACCGATCGGCCGCGCTGCGGGTTCGGCGGACCAACCTCTACGGAGACGATCGCTCCAAGCCGTGCCACTTCGGCGGTGTATCGGCTCGCCATCGGCCTCGGCCTCCTCGAACGACTCACCGCCTTGCAGAGCAGGAGGCCGACCGGCTGCGGAGCTCGACGCCGCCTCGGACGGATCGGGGAACAACCCAGCTCTCGGCGGGGGCAAGGAGACGGCTGGGCGGGCGACAGGGTTCGATGAGATAGTCCGCGGCGGCTCAGGCTCGAGACCGAACTCCTCTTCATCGACAGATGCTGCGCCGTGCTCGACCACAGGCGAACCCTCGCTCACGAGCTCAGCGAAAGCGAGCGAGTCGAGGTCCCAGTCAGAACCCTCCTCGCGCCAGACCGGGCCGGGAACCGACTGCGACGGGACAGCCGCCGGGTCAAGCAATATACGGGGAACCTCGCGGGTCGGTGGATCGGTCCAGTCGGGAAGAGGAACGCTCCCGGCAGACAGAGCATCGGGGACATGCTGGCGGAGATGTACACCGGCTCGGCTACCACTTGCGTCCCGCGCCTCGGCCTGATCGCCCCGGCCAGCCGATGACTGGGTCAATCCTGCGGCGACACCTGCCTCCACCCCAGAGATCCTGGCACGAGCTCCGGGTGGAGAGGGGCCGAGGGCAGGCTCCTCATCATGCTCGACCGAGGTGTCGATGGCAATGGCCTCGTCCTCCCAATTACCCCCGTCATCCTCGTCGAGGCACTCGTCGGACGCTGCTCGGGATTCCTCCGGCTCGCCCCCAAGTGACTCGTGTCGATCATCCATGTCTCTCCTCGGGCTGCTGGGGCGGTCCGCCCATGCACCTATGCCCAGTCCAGAGCACCGGGCCGGGCGGGCGACCTGGCTCAGAGCTCGAGCAGCTCCTTCTCCTTGGCTGCAAGCAACCTATCCACTTCGCTCACGAGCTCATGGGTCACCTTCTCGAGGTCCTTCTCAGCCCGTTCCAGCTCGTCGGACGAAATGTCCCCGTCCTTCTCGAGCGCCTCCAACTCGTGCCTTGTTGCCCGCCGCACATTTCGTACGGCGACCTTGCCGTCCTCTGCCCGCTTGTGAACGACCTTCACCAGCTCCTTACGGCGCTCGGTAGTGAGCTCGGGGAAGACAAGCCGGATGACTGATCCGTCGTTCGAAGGATTGATGCCCAGGTCGGAGGCGGCAATCGCCTTCTCGATGGCCCTGAGCGAGCCCTTGTCGTACGGAGATACTACGAGCACTCTTGGTTCGGGGATGCTAAAGCCTGCAAGCTGCTGGAGCGGGACATCGGTACCGTAATAATCGACCTTCAACTTCTCAACGAGAGCCGGCGACGCACGCCCCGTCCTTACACTCGCGAAGTCGGTCCGGGCGTGGTCAACAGCCTTGTGCATGCGCTCGCGGCATTCCCCGAGGGCAGCCTGGACGAGGTCGAGGTCGTCACCGCTCACGAGATCAGCGTACCGATCCGCTCACCGGCAAGGGCGGCCCGGATGTTGCCCGGTCTCATGATGTCGAACACGAGGATAGGGATCGAGTTGTCACGGCAGAACGTGATGGCTGTGAGGTCCATCACCCGCAGTTCCCGCGAGATGACCTCCATAAAGCCGATCTCCTCATAGCGAAGGGCATCCGCCACGAGGCGCGGATCGGCGCTGTAGACGCCGTCGACTCCAGAGTGCGTCCCTTTCAAGATGGCGTCGGCTTCGATCTCAGCGGCTCGCAGCGCGGCCGGAGTGTCGGTCGTGAAGTACGGGCTCCCCATCCCAGCCGCGAGGATCACGACTCTTCCCTTCTCGAGGTGGCGGATCGCCCGGCGACGGATGTAGGGCTCGCAGACCTGTGCCATCTGGACGGCGGACAGCACCCGCGTCGGCCGGCCTTCACGCTCGACAGCGTCCTGCAGGGCGAGAGCGTTGATGACAGTCGCCAGCATGCCCATCGTGTCGCTGGTCGCCCGATCCATGCCCTCACCGGCTCCGTTGGTGCCCCGCCAGATATTTCCTCCTCCGACGACGACGGCCATCTCGACACCGAACTCTTCACAGGCTGCCGCGATCTCGCCTGCCAGGCGGCCCACCGTCGCTGCATCGATCGTCTCGTCGGAGGCTGTGCTGGCGAGCGCTTCTCCAGACAGCTTTAGGACCACTCTCCGCCAGCGCGGCTTGGCCTCCCCAGCCATCGGCTTGGCCTCCCCAGCCATCACAGGCAACCCCCCCGTCCGTGCGGCTCCAGGGATCAGGAGCCGACCACCACCTGGGCGTAGCGAGTGAGCTTCGCCCGACCGAGCAGGTCGGCAATCGTCCTCTTTTCGTCACGTACGTACGACTGCTCGAGCAGTACGCGCTCCTTGAGCCATCCGTTGAGGCGCCCTTCGACGATCTTCGGCACCGCCGACTCAGGCTTGTTCTCGTTGCGGACTATCGCCTCCGCGGTCTGCCGTTCGGCCTCGATGCGGTCCGCGGGCACGTCGTCCCTGCTGAGGAACTCCGGCCGCGCGAATGCGACGTGCACGGCGATGTCATGGGCGAGCTCCTGCGTGCCGTTGGCCAGCTCCACGAGAACGGCGTTGACACCGCGGCCGTTCTGGATGTGAAGGTAGCTCCCGACAACTCCGCCAGGACCGGCGACGAAGCGCTCTGTCCGGCCGACGGCGACGTTCTCCTTGGAGGTGAGGGCGAGCCGCTCCACTCGATCACGCTGGGCATCCAGGGCCGCCTCACCACCGGTGGCGAGCTCCGCCGCCAGCTCGTCCACGAGCTGCACGAATTCCGCCGACTTGGCGACGAAGTCGGTCTCGCATTCGAGCGCGACGATGGCCCCACAAGCATCCCTTCCCGGTGCGGCATCGACGACTACCGCGACGGCGCCCTCAGGGCGCTCGCGGTCGGCCCGCTTGCCCGCCGACACCTTGCCCTGTTCGCGCAGCCACTTCTCGGCCACCTCGATGTTGCCCTGCGCCTCCTCGAGAGCCTTGCGACAGTCGAGTATGCCCGCGCCGGTCAGCTTTCGAAGCTCGGCGACGTCCTTTGCGGTGATCTCTGCCATGACGCTCATTCCTCCGGTTGCGTCTCATTCTTGCTGAGACCCGCCACCTCAGCTACCAAGCCCTCTGCCGCTTCGGCCACGACCGCTTCGGCCACGGCGGCTTCAGCCACGACCGCTTCGGCCACGACCGCTTCGGCCACGACCGCTTCGGCCACGACCGCTTCGGCCGCCCGAGCCGCTGCCTCCATCACGGGCGCGATGGATCCGGCTGGAACGCTGTCGCCCACCCGCGGGCCGCCACGCTCTGCCATGGCACGGCGGGACGCTATGTAGCGACCCTCGGCGACCGCATCCGCGATGATCCGGCACATCAGACGACCGGCCCGGATTGCGTCGTCGTTGCCGGGAATCACGTAGTCGATGACGTCGGGATCGCAGTTCGTGTCGACCACGGCGACGACTGGCAGCCTCAACTTGTTAGCCTCGGTGACGGCGATGTGCTCCTTCTTCGTGTCGATCACGAAGATGGCGTTGGGCGGCCCCGAAAGGTGGCGGATGCCACCGAGGTTGCGCTCGAGCTTCTCGAGCTCGCGCGAGTGCTGGAGCGCCTCCTTCTTCGGCATGGCGTCGAAGTCACCGGCGCGCCTCGAGCTCTCGAGCTCCTGCAGCTTGCGGACCCTGCCGGCTACGGTCTGGAAGTTGGTCAGCATGCCGCCAAGCCAGCGCTGGTTCACGTATGGCATGTTGCACGCCACCGCGAACTCGGCCACGGGATCCTGAGTCTGCTTCTTCGTGCCGACAAAGAGGATCGTGCCGCCGCCGGCTACGAGATCGCGAACGAAGGCATAGGCGGAGTTGAGCCGATCGAGCGTCTGGTTGAGATCGATTATGTAGATCCCGTTGCGCTCGCCGAAGATGAAGCGCTTCATCTTCGGGTTCCAGCGGCGGGTCTGATGACCGAAGTGCACTCCGGCCTCGAGCAGCTGCTTCATCGTGACAACGGCCACGTGTGTGTTCCTCCCGACGGTTTCTCTGATCCGGGCACGAGCGCCTGCCGGCGACCGCGGGTGTACCCGGACGAGGCTGATGGTCCTTGCGGGTCCCTAACGGACCCAGAGAGCATGCTAGCCGGCGGGCCCGTGGGGACCTGGCCGGCGGGCCCGTGGGGACCTAGCCGGCGGGCCCGTGGGGACCTGGCCGGCGGGCCCGTGGGGACCTAGCCGGCGGGCCCGTGGGGACCTGGCCGGCGGGCCCGTGGGGACCTGGCCGGCGGCGGGAGACGGGGAGCCGCTCGGTTTCAGCCAACCTGGTCGCGTAAGCGGTGACGGAGCTGGTGTACTGCCTTCGTGTGAATCTGGCAGGTCCGGCTCTCGGTGACGCCGAGGATCTGCCCGATCTCCGCCAGGTTCAGCCCTTCGTAGTAGTAGAGGGTGAGAACCGTCCGCTCACGGTCGCCGAGCGAGGAGATCGCCCGAGCGAGGAGCCGGCGAGTCTCGTTCTTCTCCACTACTGCCACCGGGCCGTCACCGGTGTCTGCCAAGGTGTCGCCCAGAGTGCTCGGACCCTGCTGGCCGAAGAGCATCTCATCGAGCTGGAGGATGCCGGCCCTTGTCGTTTGGCGCAGCAACGAGTCGAGCTCCTGGGGCGTGAGACCGAGCTCGGTGGCGAGCTCCTCGTCTGTGGGCGAGCGCCGCAGCTTGTGCTCGAGCTTGTTGTAAGCCTGGTCGGCCGCCCTCGCCTTGGCTCGAACCGAGCGCGGCACCCAGTCGATCGACCTCAACTCGTCGAGGATGGCGCCTCGGATGCGCGGCACGGCATAGGTCTCGAACTTGACACCCCGCTCCGGGTCGTACTTCTCGATCGCGTCGATCAACCCGAGGATTCCGTAGCTCACCAGGTCGGCCTGATCGACCGAGTCCGGCAGGCGTGACATGACCCGCCCGGCCACGAATTTGACGAGCGGCGAGTAGTGCAGGATCAGGCGGTCGCGGGCCGACCGGTCCGGCGCGAGCCGGTAGTCGCCCCACAGCTCCCCGACCGTCTCTATGCGCTGGACCTCGATCGCCATCATGCCCTCGGGTGGGCGTTGCGGTAGGCACCGACGAGGCGTTCGGTGGAGACGTGAGTGTAGACCTCGGTGGTACGCAGGCTCGAGTGACCGAGCAGCTCCTGTACGACGCGGAGGTCGGCTCCCCCATCCAGCAGGTGCGTGGCGTAGGTGTGCCGAATGGCGTGGGGATGGGTCGGCACGGGCGATCGGCGGTCGAGCACGCGCCGGACGTCGCGGGGAGTCATACGATTCCGTCGGGCGTTCACGAACAACGCGTCCATCGGCTCGGAGCCGTCCGAGAGCAGGCGCCGGGCCTGCCCGAGATAGGCGGCCACGGCATCGGCAGCCGGCTCGGAGATGGGCACGCGTCGCTGCTTCGAGCCTTTGCCCCAAACGGTGACGCTCAAGGATGGGAGGTCGACATCGCCGACATCGAGGCTGCAGAGCTCGCCGACTCGAAGCCCACTGCCGTAGAGCAGCTCAAGGACGGCATCGTCCCGCATTCGTATGGCAGGCTCCTGCTCCTCCAGGCAAGCTCGGCCTCCTTCGAGCAGCATCTCCATCTCCGAGGAGGACAGCACCCGCGGCAGGCGGGCGTCACCGGCAGGAGCAAAGAGGCGGCAGGCCGGGTCGGCGTCGACGAAGCCTGAGCGCTTCAGCCACGCGAAGTACCTCCGCAGAGACGATGCCTTGCGAGCGATGCTCCGCTTGGCGAAGCGGCGCGTGGTGAGGTGGGCGAGATAGCGCCGGAGCACCAGGCGATCGACCGCGGCAGGGTCGGTGACTCCCGCGCGCTCCAGCCAGTCGAGGAAGGCTGCGACGTCCCCCGCGTACGCGCCACGAGTTGCCGCCGACTCCCCGGCGAGCGAGCGCACGAACCCCTCCAGTTCGAAGCCCACGCCGTAAACGGTACCTGAGCCAAGCGGCCACCCGCGACAGAGGTCTCCAAAGTGGCTCCGAGCCATGAAAAGAGAAGTGGATGCCGGTACCCGAGCAGTGCGAGAAGATAGGGGCATGGCGAGCCGGGTACTCCTTGTTGAAGACGACGAGCGGATCAGAGCCTCGATGAGGCTGTCTCTCGAGGACGAGGGCTATGAGGTCGAGGAGGCAGAGAGTGGTGAGGACGCCCTCGAGGCTCACGCCCGTGCGCTCGTCGCCCAGCCATTCGATCTTCTCGTAGTCGACATCATGCTTCCGGGGATGGACGGCTTCGACTGCTGCAGAGAGCTCCGCAAGGCGAGTGCAGTGCCCATCATCATGGTGACGGCACGAACCGACACCCACGACGTGGTCGCCGGCCTCGAGGCAGGCGCCGACGACTACGTCACGAAACCATTCGAGCCGAAGGAGCTCGCCGCGCGCATTCGCGCCCTGCTCCGCCGGGCTCGGACCACCGATGGCGGACCAGTCTCGCTCACCTTCGGTGACCTCGAGATCCTCCCCGAGGCCGGTGTCGTGAGGAGGGACGGTGAGGAGGTCCACCTCACCCGCACCGAGTTCCTCCTCCTCTGCGAGCTCGCGGCGAACACCGGTAGGGTCCTCTCGCGAGAGCAACTCCTCGAACGCGTATGGAGCTATGACTACTTCGGGGACGGCCGCCTCGTGGACGTCCACATCCGCCGCCTGCGAACCAAGGTGGAGCGCGACCCGAGCGATCCGCGTCATGTCCTCACCGTTCGCGGCCTTGGGTACAAGCTGGCGCCTTGAGGTCGTCCGGCGCCCACCTTCACCCCTCGCCCTCGAGGGATCGACGGGTGGACGAGCCGCGAGGGCGGGCGTTGCGCCAGTCGAAGGCGACGCCTGGCGCCACGGCAGCTGGCGGCACGCCCGCCGGAGCAACCGGGCGCGGCCGCGCCCGCGCCCGGTCAGAGAACGGCCCATCCCGCCAGGGCGAGTCGCGACTGACGCGTCGCAGGCCGCGCCGCCATCTCGGCCTCCGGGCCCGAGTCACTACGACGTTCGCGCTCGGTGCCCTCGTGCTGTCCGGGACGCTCGCCTCGATCACGTACTTCTCGGTGCGCAGCTCCGTGCTCAACCAGCAGGAGCTGTCTCTGCGACACGAGGCGCTCGGAAGTGCCGTTCTCATGAGCGGCCAGCTGCAGCACGCAGTTCCGGACTACGTCGGGCTGCTCGCATCCGTGGACGCCACCCGAGGGTCGCAGTCCTTCCTCTACAAGAACTCCGAGTGGTACGTCTCGGCGCCGACGCTGCTTCCGAATGACCTCCCTCGACGGCTTCGCCAGATCGTTCTCTCGGGGGTCGCGGCTGAACAGCTGGTCTTGCTGAACGGGACACCTCACCTCGTCGTCGGGGTCCCGGTGAAGTCCGTGAAAGCCGACTTCTTCGAGGTCTTCGACCTCGGCGACATCTCCCGCACCCTGCATGTGCTCCTCGTGTCCCTCGTCCTCGCTGCCGCCGCTACGACTCTTGGAGGAGCGGTCCTCGGCAGCTGGGGCGCGTCTCGGGCGCTGCGACCACTGCACGAAGCCGCCGAGGCAGCGCTCGCCATCGCGAGTGGGCGTCTCGACACCCGCCTCGAGGCAGAAGACTACGCGGACCTCGCCGTCCTCACCTCGGCCTTCAACCGGATGGCCGACCGCCTGCAGGAGCGGGTCGAGCGCGAGGTCCGCTTCACCTCCGACGTCAACCACGAGCTGCGGTCACCCCTTACGACTCTCGCCGCCTCGCTCTCCGTCCTCGAAGGCCGCCGGGACGAACTGCCCGAGCGCTCCCGGAGGGCGCTCGACCTCCTTGGTGCCGAAGTCAGGCGCTTCCGCCGGCTCGTCGACGACCTGCTCGAGATCTCTCGCCTCGACGCCGGGCTCGGCGAGATCAACAAGGATGAAGTGAGCCTCGGTGCCCTCGTCCGCCACAGCGTGGAGGCGACGGGCATCCCGGTCCTGATCGACCTCGACGACGAGGTGGGCGAACGGCGGGTCGTGATCGACAAGGTTCGTTTCGAGCGGATAGTGGCCAATCTTCTCGAGAACGCCCGCCACTACGCCGGGGGGGCAACTCGATTCGTGGTCGAGGCTGACGGCGACGTCGGCCGCTTCGCGATCGAGGACAGAGGTCCGGGCGTCGCCCCGGGCGAACGAGACAGGATCTTCGACCGCTTCTCACGGGGAACGAGCGCGAAACGACGCGGCGCGGGCGAAGGCACCGGCCTCGGCCTCGCCATCGTCTCGGAGCACGCTCGCGCCCTGAAAGGCCGCGTCTGGGTCGAGGCCAACGGCAGCCGCGGCGCCCGCTTCGTCGTCGAGCTGCCTATCCTGCCCGTCGACGGCGGCTCCGAGGAGACGGTCCCGTGACAAGAGTCGGCGGCCGGTCGCGATGCAGCCACGGGTGCGCTCTTCTCGTGCTCGCGGCATCGCTCTCTTGCGGGCTTGGCCTCGGTCTCACAGGCTGTGGCGTCCCGGTGAGCGCCTCGCCACAGCCGCTGTCCGCCGGGCTGCTACCAAAGGCTCTCTCGGAGAGCCTCCCGACGCTTCCTCCCCCGAAGCCGCTCTCGGCGCGCGACGTCCCTGTCCCGATCTACCTGGTGAACCCGCTGCAACGCCTCGTCATCGAAGCGCGCATCGTGGCCAAGCCGCTCACCGCCCAGAGCGTGCTCGATGTGCTCGAGCAAGGGCCGCTGCCACACGAGTCCCAGGCCGGCCTGTTCACGGCGTTGCTGCCTGGCTCGCATCTGAGCGTGCTGGCGGTAGCGCACGGCGTTGCCAAGGTGCAGCTCGACAACAACTTCTTCGAGCTGGTCGGAGAGTCAGCAGTGCTCGAGCTGGCACAGATCGTCGACACGTTGACCAAGGCGCTGCCCCAGAAGGTGAAGTCAGTGCAGTTCTACTTCGATGACGTGCCGACGGAGGCCGAGATCGGGAACGGCAGCCTCGTAGCGCGGCCGGTGACGCCGAAAGACTATGCATCGCTCGTCCAGCAGAGCTGAACTGTCCCACCTGAATCTGGGCCGCGTACGGGAAGCTCGACTGGCCCGCTGTTGCGGGCCAACCCGGGCGGGCCTCAGGATCCGAGGTGGGCGGCGCCCGCCACGGCCTGCCAGTCGAGCCGGGGTGCGTCACCCCACAGGCGCTCCAGGTCGTAGTAGGACCGAGCCTCGTCATTGAACACGTGCACTACGAAGTCGCCGTAGTCCATCAGCACCCAGCGGGCGTCGTCCAACCCCTCGATGCATCGCGGGCTGCCGCCGCCCTCTCTCCTCACGCGATGCTCGACCTCCTCGGCGATCGCCCGGACCTGGCGATCGTTTGTCCCGCTCGCTATCACGAAGTAGTCGGTGATGGCGAGCAGATCGCCGACCTCGATCACCACCGCCGGCTCGGGCGTCTTCGACGACGACGCCTCCGCAGCTAGGACGGTGTAATCCACCGTCACGCGTGACCGACCGCCGGCTCGGGTCGACCCGCAAACTCGCCAGGCTGGACGCCCCGCTTCGGACGAAGGAAGCTTCTGCTCATCTCTCCTGACCATACAGGCAACGCTCGCGGAGCACGCGGATGGCGGGCTCCGGGATGAGGAAATCGAGGGGCCGGCCGGTCGCCGAGCGGTCGCGCAGATCGGTACTGGAGATCTCGAGGGCAGGGATCTCGACGGCATCGGCCTTCCATCGCGCGAGCGGTCCCTCCCGGCCGGGGTTCACGGCAGCGGAACCTGGCCGGTTGACGACGACGAGCCGTACCCGGGTGCGCACCTCCTCGATCCGCTCCCACGTCCCGAGCTGCATCGCCACGTCAGCGCCGATTACGAGGTGGATCTCAGCGCCTGGGAAACGCTCCTCGAGCTCCGAGACGGTGTCGGCGGTATAGGAGATGCCTCCGCGGTCGATCTCGAGCGCAGAGGCCTCGATACCCTCGACGCCCTCTACCGCAGCCCGCACAAGGGCGAGCCGGTCGGCGGCGGGCGTCACGGGTCGCTGGCCGATCTTCTGCCACGGATGATTGGCCACGACGAGAAGGACGACATCGAGGCTGAGCTCGTGGCGCACGTTCACCGCCGCCACGAGGTGCCCGACGTGGATGGGGTCGAACGTGCCGCCGAGCAGTCCGATGCGCATGCGGCGCCGGCCGCCTCGCGAGGTCCGTTCCATCGCCGGGGGTGCTCAGGTCCCGGCGAGGCGCGCCACCACCGGCGCGAATGGTTCGACATCACCGTCATGCAGGACCCAGTAGGAGAAACCCATCCGCTCGCGCCGCTCGATCAACGTCTCCACGATCTCGTTCTCGGTGCCGATGAGGACCGCCGGCGAAGCCGCCACCTCTTCCGGTGGAAAGCCGAACAGCTTGGAGAGCTCCTCGGCGGTCTCTGACCGTGGCGGCCCGAGCTTGGTGGCGAACGTCAGGCTCTGCAGCTCGAGGTCCGCGAAGCGGTCGCCGGCGTCCTCCCGGACCCAGCCGATCCTCTCCTCGAAACGCCCTCGGGAGACCGATGCCATGGTCTCGGCGTCGATGGCCCCAGACGTGAGCGACGCGTTGACGCCGATGATGTCGGCGTGCTCCACGGCGAGGCGGAGCATGCGCCTGCCGCCGCCGCCAATGATGAGCGGAGGACCGCCGGGACTGTGCGGGCGCGGAAACCCCTGGGCGTTGTTCAGCTGGTAGAAGCGCCCATCGAAGTCGACCGTCTCGTCGCTCCAGAGGCCCTTCATCACTCGCACGGCCTCCTCGAGGCGCCCTATGCGCTCTGCGTGGCCGTCGTAGGCGATGCCGGACTGGTCGTAGTCCGCCTTCAGCCACCCTGCTCCGAGACCGACCTCGAACCGGCCCTCGCTCAGCAGGTCCAATGTGGCGCACTCCTTCGCGAGGACTAGCGGGTGCCTGTAGTCGTTGTCGAAGACGAGGGAGCCGACCCGGAGCGACGTGGTCGCCTCGGCGGCGGCTGTGAGCGCCGGGAACTGAGCCCACTGATCGTCGAAGTGGTCCGGCATGAACAACGTCGAGTAGCCGAGCCCCTCGAGCTGGCGGGCGTAGTCACGCCACGATCGCGCAGTCGCGTGCTTGGAGCACTGCACCGCAAAGCGGAACGGGCGCATTGGACGAGGTTATCCACCACCTAGGCTTGGGGCATGGAAAGCCGCACGCTCGACGCCGACGCCGCCCTGGCCTCGCCTCCAAGCGGGAGGTGGGCACCGCGGTCGTGGCGGGAGCATCCAGCCCTGCAGTTGCCCACCTGGCCGGACGCCGCGGTCCTCGACGACGTGGTCATACAGCTGCGAGCGCTCCCCCCCCTCGTCTTCGCCGGTGAGGCCCGCCGTCTCACGAGAGCGCTCTCTTCGGTCCAGGCCGGCAAGGCCTTCCTCCTGCAGGCCGGCGACTGCGCCGAGTCCTTCGACGAGTTCTCGGCCGACGCCATCAGGGACAAGCTGAAGGTCATCCTTCAGATGGCCGTCGTCCTCACGTACGGCTCGGGCGTCCCGGTGCTGAAGGTGGGCCGGATCGCCGGCCAGTTCGCAAAGCCCCGGTCATCGCCTACCGAGCGTGTCGGCGACCTCGAGCTGCCCGTTTTCCGCGGCCATATCGTCAACGACGACCTCCCGGTGCCGGCTGCCCGAGTGCCCGACCCGAGGCGGATGTTGACCGCCTACCACCAGTCCACCTCGACGCTCAACCTGCTACGGGCGTTCACCAAAGGTGGCTTCGCCGACCTCACCCATGTCCACGCGTGGAACCAGCAGTTCGTCGCGTCCTCCGCCGAAGGCCGGCGCTACGAGGCAATCGCCGAGGAGATCGATCGGGCGCTGCGCTTCATGACGGCGTGTGGCGTCGACCTGTCGACCGACTCACCGATCCACCAGGTCGATCTGTTCACAAGCCACGAGGCGCTCCTGCTTGACTACGAGGAGGCGCTCACTCGAGAGGACTCGCTGAGCGGCGAGTGGTACGACTGCTCGGCCCACATGCTCTGGATCGGCGAGCGGACGCACCAGATAGACGGCGCGCACGTCGAATTCGCCCGTGGCATCCGCAACCCCATATCGGTGAAGCTCGGACCGGCAGCCGAGCCGGACGAGGTGCTGTCTCTTTGCGAGCGCCTCAACCCAGAGCGGATCCCGGGGCGGCTCACGCTCACGAGCCGAATGGGCGTCGACAAGGTGCGGCGGGCGCTCCCGCCGCTAGTCGTCGCGACCGAGCGCGCCGGCCACCCTGTGGTCTGGGCTTGTGACCCGATGCACGGCAACACCTTCGCGAGCGAGTCGGGGCGCAAGACCAGGCACTTCGACGACGTCCTCGGCGAGATCCAGGGCTTTTTCGAAGTCCATCGCCGCTGCGGTACCTGGCCGGGTGGGGTCCACATCGAGCTCACCGGCGACGACGTGACCGAGTGCCTCGGGGGGATAGAGGACATTCTCGAGGAGCAGCTTCCGCTTCGTTACACGACTGCCTGCGATCCCCGGTTGAATGCCCGCCAGGCGATCGACCTCGCATTTCGCGTCGCCGAACTGCTCCGAGGTGACTGAGGCAGCCTGGACAGGCTTGCTCGCTGGTGCTCCCGACGATGTGACGAACCCAGGTGCCCACGTGTGTTTTCTGTGACGCAAGTGGAAATGCCCCGGGAACGCGACCTATCATGGAGGCGGTCGGTGCAAGGGTGTCGGGGCGCGGCGGTGTCAAGAGGGGGTCGCCGGTATCGCTGGTCGACACGGCGGCACGCGGCGGAGGGTACATAGAGCAGGCGCGTTGCGTCGGCTCCCGATTTGGCAGGGGCTGAGCTTTTAGATGTTGAGAAAGGCTCGTCGATCATTTCAACCACGTCTCGTGGTGTTGGTGCCACTCTTCGTGGTCACCGCCCTGATGCCGGTAGCTGTGAGCCCAATTCCTGCCGCGGCCGGCCTGTTCAAGCAACCAAGAGTTGTGTCGACGAGGTACACCTACGATCTCGCTACGGCGAGCGGCGAGGTGCTGGCCTTCGGTGGTGCCCGCTCGTTCGGCTCGGCGATCAGCTACAACCTCCCAGCTCCGATCGTCGGGATCGCCTCGACATCGGACCTGCTCGGGTATTGGCTGGTCGGCGCGGACGGGAGCGTGTACGCCTTCGGCGACGCCGTGCTGCACGGCTCCCTCGCCGGCAAGCTCACAGCGCCTGACCACGTGATCGCCATCCTGCCGACAGCTGATGACGGCGGCTACTGGCTCGTCGATGCGAACGGCGTCATAAGACCGTTCGGCGACGCTCACCGCATCGGGCCGGGCAGGCTGCCGCCTGCCGACCTGTCGACACCCATTGTCAGCGCCGCCGTCATGCGCAACGGGCTCGGTGCCTGGCTGACCAACGCTGCCGGTGAGGTGTTCACGATAGGCGGGGCCGTGTCGTACGGTTCGCTCGCCGGCACGACGCTGGCCAGCCCGGTGACTGGAATGGCTGCCACGCCGAGCGGGCTCGGCTACTGGCTGACCGAGGCGAACGGGAGCACCTACGCTTTCGGCAACGCGGTGCCGAGCGGCACTGCGACGAAGACGATCCCCGGCTCGGTGGTCGGGATCGTGCCTGCCGCCGACCGGTGGGGCTATTGGGCTGTCTCCGACAAGGGCTACGTCGTCGCCGGCGGCGACGCGAGGTCGCGCGGAGGGACCACGCTGAAGGCGACCGGCTCGCCGGTCGTCGGCATCGCTCTGGCGCAGAAATGGGTCCCCTCTCCCGTGGGGGGCGGGTTTCCTTCCGGCAGCGTCGGCTACGACGTCAACTGGCCTCAGTGCTCGGGCAGCCATGCGGGGAACCTTCCCGGGCCTCCCGGCGACATTGCGGGCTCGGCGGCCTACTCGATTGCCATCGTCGGCGTCGACGGTTGGGCCGTCGGCTCTGACAACCCATGCCTCGCGGCCGAGATCGCTTGGGCGAAGAACGCGACCGAGCCGGCGGGGCACTCCCCGGGTACCCCGGCCTACGACCTGTACATCTTCCTCAACTCTCCGGCCTCCACGTCCACGATCGACCAGAGCGGACCCGCCGGCACGTGCTCGAAGCTGTCCGGCGGCGCCAAGGACCACTGCCTCGCCTACAACTACGGCTACAACGCCGCGATCGATGCGATCTCGTACGCGAGCTCGCAAGGGGCGAGCGCCACGCGGTGGTGGCTCGACATCGAGAACGACGCGTGCGCGCCTGGCATCTACAACGACATCAGCAACGGCGAGTACTGGTCGTGCAACCAGGAGCTCAACTCAGCGACGATTCAGGCGGCGCTCGACGCCGTCCGTTCGAAGGGCCTCACGGCGGGCATCTACTCGACGTCGATCCAGTACAAGGGCATCACCGGTGGCTACGTGCCGACCGGAGGCTCTGGCCCGCTGCCGCTCTGGATCGCCGGTGCCAACTGGACCTCTCCCCCCTACCCTTCCTCCACTGGCTACCCGGCGCCGTCGGCGAACGCCGCCTACTGCGCCGGGGGCTCGCTCGCCTTTGCCGGAGGGCAGCCGGTGATCCTCCAGGAGACCCCTGGACCGAACGGCTACCCCTTCGACCCTGACTACGCCTGCTAGAGAACTAACGCTCGCCCTCGTAGGCGACCCAGTTCGGGGGCGGTGTACGAAGCCCGTGCCCGGCTCCCCACGCCTCTTTGTCGAGGTGGGCAGCATCGTTGTAGCGCACGAACCACCATCGCTTGCCCGTCCACGACCACTCTGTCATCGACGAGTTGTCGGCGAACCCGCGAAAACCCGCTCCGTTCGAAGGGACGCCGAGGAACCTGATCACCGACGCGCCGACTAGGCCGCCATGGCCGGCAATGACGACGAGCCGGCCAGCGTGGCGCGTCAGCACCTCGTAGAACGCAGCCTCTGCCCGGTCGAGGAACCTGGCCCAGGACTCGCCGCCCGGTGCGAGCACGCGTTCGTCGTCCACGCCTGGGACCTCGCGCCCGTAGACGGCCTCGTAGTCCTTCCATGTCATGCCGTCCGCTTCCCCGACATGGCGCTCGCACAACGAGCACGTCTGCTCGATGGAGAGGCCCCCGAGGGCAGGCGCGAGGAGCTGGGCCGTCTCGATGGCCCGCGGCAGGATGCTGGAGTAGAGGGCGGCGGCGCCTTCGAGCTCCCCGGTACGCCGCAGGCGATCGGCCAGCGCCGCCACCTGGCGCCGCCCATGCTCGGTGAGGCCCTTGCAGGTCTCATGGCCGCCGAGAGTGTCCTCGGCGTTGCTCACTGCCTCGCCGTGACGCACGATCACGAGGCGCGTCCCAGGGGCTAATTGGTCGTAGTCCAGCCTCGCGCGGCTGGCGAGCGGAAGAGCACGCACGACAGGGAGGCTACGGGCTAGACCAGGTGCTCGACGAAGCCCTCGAGCTGGCGCAGGTTGCGGCACTCGAAGACGCCATCGCAGAACTGGGCGTAGTGCTCGACGATCGAGTCGCCGCTCCCCCAGTAAGAACGTGGCTCGGGATTCAGCCAGTACACACGGCGCGCCCGCTGCGCCAGCTCCTTCACCACCCAGGCCTCGGGCGAATGGTAGTTCGAACGGGCGTCGCCAAGAAGGATGATGCTCGTCTTCGGGCCGACGTCGCCTCCCCACCGCTGCCAGAAGACAGCGAGGGCGTGGCCGTAGTCGGAATGTCCGTCCACCCAGACGACATCGGCCTCCTGGTTGACCCGGTGCACCGCCTCGCCCACAGTCTCGGCGCGATCGAAGATGCCCGTCACCTCGTCGATGCCGTCAATGAACACGAAGCTGCGCACCTGGGAGAACTGCGATGCGATCGCGTGCACGAGATGGAGCGTGAACCGGGCGAACGCCGCCACCGAGCCAGAGATGTCGGCGATCACGAACAGCTCCGGCTTTGTCGGCTTCGGATGCCGGAAACGTGGCTCGGCCGGCACCCCCCCGTACGACAACGAGTGCCGCATGGTGGCGCGGAAGTCGAGCGCGCCCCGGCGCAGGTGGCGGTGCTTGCGAGCGAGGCGCGCCTGCAGCTTGCGCGTGAGCGGCTGGACCGCCCTTCGCATCTGGACGAGCTCGTCGCGGGTCGCGTGCATGAAGTCGACGTCCTCGGGAAGCGGCTTGCGCAGCGACTTGGCAAGCGCCTCGACACCACGGTCTGCGACGAGCCGGCGCCGTATCTCGGCCTCGATCGCTCGGCGGAGATCATCGATGCGTGCCTTGTACTCGTCCTCGAGCAGGCGCTCTTCCAGGGGGCTCAGGTGCCCGAGCCTGCGCCCGCGGATCACCGGCCCGAGGTCCTCCCCGGCGCTGGCGGCGGGCTGCGTCCCCGGACCCTCCACCGCTGCGCGCGCCTCGCCGATGAGGCGGGCGAGGGCACCGTCGAGGTCGAGGTTCCTAAGCGTGCGGTACAGGTAGTACGTGCCACCGACAGGGCGCCCTGGCTCCATGCCGGCGTACCGCCCGACAGCGAGGCGGGCGACCGCTGCGAGCATCGAGGAGTCCCCCTCGCTCAACGCCTTGTAGAGCATGGCAGCGAGCTCCTCCGGGCTCACCGCCTCCCCCCCTCCCGCACCCCGCTCAGCCTGGCCCAGACCTCTGCTCCCGTCGGCTCCTGAAGCGCCGTCCTCGTCCCCAGGCGCGCCGTCGCCACCGTCGGCTCCATCGATCGCGTACTGCGGGCCGCGCAGCGAGAAGTACACCTCGAACGCCGTGTCGAAGGCTCTCCAATGGGCCGAGGACTTCACCAGCGTCGCCCCGAGGGCGTACTTGATCGCCTGGCGGTCCTCGAGGGGCAGGTGCCGGATCGCCTCGGCGGCATCGGCCGCCTCGGTCACCGAGACGGGAAGGCCCACCTGCCGGAGCTCGCCGACGAAGCCGGTCAGGACGTCGAGCACGCCGGCGCTGGCTCCCCGGCGCTCAGGCCGGCGCCCGCCTGGTCGCGGCGGCGACCTCCTTGGCGGCAGTCTCGATGTCGGAGCGGTACTTGAGGAGCAGGTGGAGCGTGTCGCGAGCGGTCTGCTCGTCGACGGAGTCGATGCCGAGGAGCACGAGAGTGCGGGCCCAGTCGAGCGTCTCGGAGATCGAGGGATGCTTCTTCAACTCGAGCGAGCGGAGCGATCTCACGATGCGCGCCACCTGATCGGCCAGCTCCTCGGTGATACCCGGCACCTTGGCGAGCACGATCTCACGCTCGCGCTCGACCGACGGATAGTCGAGATGGAGGAAGAGGCAGCGCCGCTTCAAGGCCTCCGAGAGCTCTCTCGTGTTGTTCGAGGTGAGGAAGACGAGCGGGATCTGGGTCGCCCTCACCGTTCCGAGCTCCGGGATGGAGACCTGGTAGTCGGAGAGTATCTCGAGCAGGAGCGCCTCGGTCTCGATCTCGACCCGATCCACCTCGTCCACCAGCAGGACCACTGGCTCGCTCGCCCTGATCGCCTCGAGGAGCGGGCGGGTGAGCAGGAACTCCTCGGAGAAGATGTCCTCCTCGAGCTCCTCCCAACCTGCTCGGCGAGCCTCGTCCGGCGTGGCACTCTCGACCTGGATCCGAAGCAGCTGCTTCTTGTAGTTCCACTCGTAGAGCGCCTTCGCCTCGTCGAGACCCTCGTAGCACTGCAGCCGGATCAGCCGGGCACCTGTGAGGCGAGAGACTGACTTGGCGAGCTCGGTCTTTCCCGTGCCGGCGGGACCTTCGACAAGCACAGGCTTCGCGAGTCGATCAGCGAGGTAGACCACACCTGCGAGACCGTCGTCGGCGAGGTACCCGACCTCGCGCAGCCGCTCGCGCAGCTCGGGCACAGAGGCGAAGCGCGGCTCGCCGATCGGGAGCTCCTCCGACGCTCGCGCCGCACCGAGGCCCTTTGGCTGCTCGCCTGGCGACGCTTCGTCGCTCCGGGCCGAGATGGTCACGTCCTCGTCTGTCCTTGCCCATAGATGACGTACTTGGCGGTCGTGAGCTCGCGCAGGCCCATCGGCCCGCGAGCATGCAGCTTCTGAGTGGATATGCCGATCTCCGCCCCTAGGCCGAGCTCGCCGCCGTCCACGAAACGGGTCGAAGCGTTCACGAGCACGGCGGCCGCGTCGACCTCGCGGACAAAGCGCGTCGCAGCGCCGAGGTCGCTCGTCACGATCGCCTCCGAATGGCCCGATGAGTACCGGCGGATGTGGGCGATCGCCGACTCGAGGCCGTCGACGACCGCGACCGAGCACCGCAGGTCAAGGAACTCGGTCGCAAAGTCGGCCTCGGTCGCCGGCGCGATGCCCTTGCCGAGTATCGCCCTCGTCGGCTCGTCACCAAGCAGCTCGACGCCATGCGTTCCGAGCAGGCGAGCCACCCGCGGCAGGAACTCGCCGGCGACGGCGGCATCGACTACCAGCGACTCCATGGCGTTGCAAACGCTCGGACGGGATGTCTTGGCGTTGACGACAATACGCTCGGCCATGTCGAGATCGGCCGAGCGATGCACGTAGACGTGGCAATTCCCATCGCCGTCGATGACATATGGCACCGACGCCGTCGCACGCACCATGTCGATGAGCGCCGCCCCTCCCCGGGGGACGAGGCAGTCGATCACGCCGCTCATCCGGACGAAGTGCTCGGCGGTCTCGTGACTGGTGTCCTCGACGAGCACGACGCCGTCCTCGGGGAGCGCCGCCTTTCTGAGCGCCTCCCTCAGGATCGCCGCAACCGCCCTGTTCGACTCGAGCGCGCCTGACGAGCCGCGGAGGAATGCTGCGTTCCCTGCCTTGAGGCAGAGGGCGGCTGCATCCGCCGTCACATTGGGGCGGTTCTCGTAGATGACTCCGACCACGCCGAGCGGGACGCGCACGCGTTGCACCTCGAGCCCGTTCGGGCGCCGGTGTCCCTCGACGATCTCGCCCACCGGGTCGGGCAGCTCCGCCACCGCCCTTAGTCCGTCGGCCATCTGGGCGACGCGGCGCTCGTCGAGGCGCAAGCGGTCGACCACGGTCGCCGTCACGTCCCCGCCGACTGCCCGGTCGACGTCTGCTTCGTTGGCACGGAGTATCTCGGCCGATCTCGCCGCGAGCAGGTCCGCACCGAGCAGCAGCGCCTCGTTCTTCGCCGCAGTCGTTGCGAGCGCGAGCACCCGTGCCGCCTCGCGGGCACGGCCCCCGAGACGCTCGAGCTCCTGGTGAGCGCTGGTGAGATCGGCCATGCCACAGGCTACCCGCACCCGCGCGGGCGGCGGCGAGAAGCTCAGTCCACCGGCACCCCGAGCGCAGCTCGCAGGCGCTCCAGCTGCCAGGCGAGCTCGCCGGCGCCTGCCGCGGCCCCATTGGCATCAGCTGCGGCGTCGCGCGCCCGCGACGCGGCGTCGCGGGCCGCAACCCAGGCGGGCACGATGCCGGCACGGCGACCACCGATGAAGCTTCCCCAGGGCGTGTCTACAGGCTCGGGCGGCGGTTGAAGCGCTCCGCTGTCCTCCTCGTAGCGGACGTTCTCGCTCTCGAGCAGTTGTGGAACCGCCTCGTGACGCAGGGCCTCGACGGCGGACAGAACCGCGTCGCGCGCCGCCGCGAGGGCTTCCCAGTCGGGATCGTCGAGGGCGTCGACGTCGGCTGCCTCGTCCTCGAGCGTGATCGAGAATGCCAGGTCGCCGATGTCGTCGCCTCGCTTGCGCAGGCGGCGCGCCGTGGCGATGCGCGAGATCCGCCCGAGGAGCCCAGTGTCGCCGTCCGAGCTCTCGAGCCAGGAGCGGGCGGCTCTGAGGACCTCGCCGAGAGTCGCCCCGCTTGGCAGCCAGAGCCGACCGGGATCGACCAGCACGTGTTCGGCGCAGTCAAGGGCGAAGCGGGCCGCCGCCTGCACGTTCCAGGCGGTCTCGGCGGAGAGCCGGGCGGAGTCGACCTCCACCACACCAGGCAGCCTGGCCTCGGCACCGGACGGCGGAGCTATCTCAGCGACGAAGATGCGCTCGCCGAGCTCGCCGAGAAGACCGGTCAAGCTGAACAGCGGCAGGCCCGTCAGCGCCGACTGCGCAGCTTTGTCACCTGAGTCGAGCCACTCGCCGGGACGGCCGCTCGGGTGCGGCAGCGGCCAGCGGAACTCCTCTTCCATGTAGTACTCGACGCCGCGGGCGTCGGTCGGCACGAACAGCGCGTCGGTCTCGCTCACGCGGCCAGCCTCCCACAGCTGGCGCGAACCGACGTGCGAGGTGGTCAACTTCTCGCAATGATGGCGGCATGACGGCGCACAGCGGCCCGCGGTGGTTCGAAGAGGCGCTCGCTCGCAGCGGCGCGAACGAGCGGCTGGCTGCCCAGCTGCGTTTTGTGCTGGAGCTCGACAAGGCAAAGACGGTGCTCCGCCGCACCTACCTGACCGACGGGTCGAGGCTCGAGGACGACGCTCAGCACATGTGGCACGCGCTGATGGCCGCAATCGTGCTCGCCGAGCACGCGGCCGAGCGAGTCGACCCAATCCGCCTTGCCCTCATGCTCGCGGTCCACGACGTCGTCGAGATCGATGCCGGTGACACCTTCATCTATGACGATGCAGGGATGGCAACCAAGACCGAGCGCGAGCGGCTGGCCGCCGACCGCATCTTCGGCATCCTTCCCCCCGACCAGCAAGAGCTGTTTCGGCAGCTCTGGGAAGAGTTCGAGGAGCACGACACGGCGACCGCACGGATGGCCACCGCCATCGACAGGCTGCTCCCGTTGCTCATGAACCGCGCCCTCGACGGGCGTTCCTGGCGAGAGCACGGCGTCAGCTTCGAGCGGGTCTACGCCCGCAACTCGACCATCGAGCAGGGATCGCCAGCTCTCTGGGCAGTTGGTCGTCAGGTGCTCGAGCAGGCGACAGCCGAGAGCCTGTTTGGCGCCGGTCCGGGTGCTCGGGGTGCCCCGCCCGGCGGCGAGGCGGAGGGCTAGGAGGCTCCCCTAGACGAGCACGACGAGGTCGTCGCGGTGGACGATCTCGGGCGGCACGTCCGGCGGAAGTTCGGCCGTCCTGCGCCCCATCCACTCCCCGGCCCGGGCCGAGGGGGCCCGAACAATTCCCTTCGCGAAGACGATCCCGTCGCTCCCGGCGATCTCGACGGCATCCTTCGGTGAGAATCGTCCGCTCACCTCGAGCACGCCGCTCGGCAGGAGGCTGGTCCCCCGCTCGAGCAGGGCGCGCCGGGCACCGTCGTCGACGACGAGGCGGCCGCACGGCCGCAGGGCAAATGCGATCCAGAGCTTGCGGGCGTTCAACACCCTGCGGTGCGCGAGGAACACCGTGCCGACGGTGCCTGCGCCGCGCACCGAATCCACCAGCACGCTGGGCCGCTCCGCAGCGGCGATCACGGTGCGCACCCCGGACCACGATGCCATCTTGGCAGCCGCCAGCTTGGATGCCATGCCACCGCGCGCGTTGTCACTCCCGGGCCCGCCGGCGGCGAGCTCGAGCTCGTGTCCGATCTCGACCACCTCCTCGATCAGTGTCGCTGCCTCGTCGACGCGCGGGTCGGCCGAGAAGAGCCCGGCCGTATCGGTCAGCAGGACCAGCAAGTCAGCCTGGAGGAGATGGGCGACGAGGGCGGCGAGCCGGTCGTTGTCGCCGAAGCGGATCTCGTCGTCGGCAATGGCATCGTTCTCGTTCACGATGGGAACGATGCCGAGGTCGATGAGGCGCCTCAGAGTGTCGCGCGCATGCAGGTAGCGGGCCCGGTGTGCGAAGTCGGTCGGGGCGAGGAGCACCTGGCCGGCGATGAGGCCGACTCGCCCGAGCGCGTCGTCGTAGACCCGCATCAGACGGTGCTGGCCGATGGCGGACAACGCCTGCAACGCGACCGGATCGGTCGGGCGCCTTGTGTCGCCACCGGCGGCCAGCACGGCAACCCCGGCGGTGACCGCCCCGGAGGTCACGACGACGGCCTTGTGGCCGGAGGAGAGCAGCTCCGCCAGCTCGGTGCCCAGCTTGAGCACGGCACCCTCGTCCACCCCTCCGTCCGGGCGCGTGACGGAGCTGGTGCCGATCTTCACCACGACTATCACGGCACCAACCTTGTCACGGCGCCGAGGATGCCGCGCACGCCGGCATCCTCGGCGCCGTTCAGCCATCCTCGTAAGAGAACGCGAGGTCGCCGATACGGACCGAGTCGCCTTCCCGGGCGCCCGCTCGAGCGAGGGCGCGGTCAACACCGATCCGCTTGAGGCGTCTCTGCACATGTGCAAGAGCGTCAGGATCCGTAAGGTCCGAGACAGCGACGGCCCGCACCGCCTCCCGGCCCGACACGACCCAGGTCGTGCCGTCTCGCCCCACCTCTATGCCGCCGCTGTCCGGACGGTGGGTCACGACGCTGCGCCGCGGTGCCGGGGTGGCGGCGCGAGCCTCGCTCACCATCGCGGCCAGGCGCTGGACGAGCTCGGCCATGTGCTCACCGGTGACGGCCGAGATCTCGAGCTCACCACCGTAGCCGGCGGGCTCTGGCCGTTCCGCCACCGGCACTGCGTCGACCTTCGAGCCGACGACGAGACGGGGGCGGCCAAGCAGCTCGGGACGGAACTGCCTCAGCTCGTCAAGGAGCACCGAGACCTGCTCGGGCGGGTCGAGCTCACCTGAGGCGAGATCTGCCAGAACAAGAAGTATGCGGGCTCTCTGGACATGCCGCAGGAAGCGGTGACCGAGACCGCGGCCCTCGGCCGCTCCTTCGACGAGCCCGGGGATGTCGGCGATGACGAACTGGGATCTGTCCCCGTCCGTCTCGACGACGCCTAGGTGCGGCTGCAGAGTCGTGAATGGGTAGTCGGCGATCTTCGGCCGGGCAGCCGAGACGGCGGCAACGAGTGTCGACTTCCCTGCGTTGGGAAAGCCGACGACAGCGACGTCTGCCATCAGCTCGAGCTCGAGGTCGAGCCAGCGCTCCTCGCCGAGCTCCCCTTGCTCGGCGAAGGCCGGAGCTCTCAATCTGTTGGTGAGAAAGCGGGCATTGCCACGGCCCCCGCGCCCTCCTGCGGCAGCGAGGAAGCGATCGCCGGAGACGGCGAGGTCGGCAAGCACATCGCCTTCGGCCGAGCGCACGACCGTGCCCTCGGGCACGGCTACGACGAGGTCCGTGCCCCGCCGGCCGTGGCGGCGCTTTCCACCGCCGTGGGTGCCGTCACCGGCACGGCGATGCGGATGGTCCTCGAACGCGAGGAGGGAGGCCACCTGGTTCGAGGCCACCAGGTGGACGTCGCCGCCGGCACCGCCGTCGCCGCCGTCCGGGCCGCCCTTGGCGACGTGAGCCTCGCGCCGGAACGAGACGGCACCAGCTCCGCCGTTCCCCCCCCTCACGTGGACCTGGGCTTCGTCGACGAAGCCGGGCATCGGTCGCCTCCTCAGTTGAGGGAAGCGTCGACGGGATGGCGCGCGAGCACGGCCAGCCAGCCGCCCTGTCGTCTGAGGACACGCTCCCAGAGCGCCTCGGGGTCTGAGGCGAGCACATCCTCCGGAGAGCTCTCGAGCACGACCCAGGCTCCGGCCCCTATCTCCTCTTCCAGCTGTCCGGGGCCCCAGCCCGAATACCCGCTGAAGACTCGCAGGCCGCGCAGGCGGACCTCGATCTCGTCCGGCTCCTTGTGGAGGTCGACCGTGCCGAGATCGTCGACGAGGTGTGAGTAGCCCTCGACGTCATCGCTCGGTCCCGAGGCGTTGCGCCCGACACAGATGGCCGCGTTCGGCTGCACAGGACCGCCGACGAACAGGACGCCAGGGCTGGACGCGAGCGGGCTCCAGTGGGGCACGATCTCAGAGACCGGAGTCTCGCTCGGCCTGTTCAGCACCACTCCGAGAGCTCCGTCCTCGTCCGCGGCGAGCAGGAAGACCACGCTCCGGCGGAAGTTCGAGTCCTCGAGCGTCGGGGTCGCGACGAGGAGGCGGCCCCTTTCGGGAGGGGCTGGCACGTGTCGCTCCCGGTCAGGAGTCTGTGGCCGCGAGTGCTCCGGCTGGCTCGAGCGGCACGATATCGACGAGGCGCCGCCCGTGCCTCCTACCGAACTTCACCCGGCCGTCCGCCTTGGCGAACAGCGTGTCATCCTTGCCGCGCCCGACGTTCTCGCCGGGATGGAAGTGGGTGCCGCGCTGGCGCACGATGATCGAACCGGCAACGACGCGGGTCCCGTCGTAGACCTTCACCCCGAGACGCTGAGCTGCTGAGTCGCGGCCGTTGCGGGTGGAGCCGCCGCCCTTGGTCTTCGACACGTCGGAGCCTCCTCAAGCCTTCTTCGATGGTCCGGCGATAGCGGTGATCTCAAGCGTCGTGTAGCGCTGCCGGTGGCCGTAGCGCCGGCGCTGACGGGTCTTCGCCTTGTAGGTGAAGCCCGTGATCTTCGGGCCCTTCGAGTCGCCGACAACGGTCGCGCGCACGCTCGAAAGAGCGAGCTGCTGAGAAGCTGACACCACCTTGTCACCGTCGACCAGCAGGAGAGGGACGAGCGACAGCTCCTCACCGGGCGCGACAGCCAACAGTTCGACGTCGACCTTCTCGCCGACCTCGACACGTTGCTGCTTGCCACCGGCGTCGATCACCGCATACATAGGGATGTAACCCTAGCAAGCCCCAAAGGGGTGACCGGACGAGCACGGCAGCAGCAGAGGTGGCCCGGGCTCTACCGCCGGAGCGCGAAAGGCGCCACCAGCTCGGTTCAGCCGTCGCTGTCCCGGAAGATGATCCCCCTCCCGTTGCACATCGGGCAGGTCTCCGACAGCGTCTCGACCAGCCCCTCGCCCACACGCTTGCGGGTCATCTCGACCAGGCCGAGCTCCGAGATCTCATAGACCTGGGTCGGAGTCTTGTCACGGGCGAGGGCAGCCCGGAAGGCTGCCATCACCGCCTGGCGGTTCGCCTTGATCTCCATGTCGATGAAGTCGATGACGATGATGCCGCCGATGTCGCGCAACCTGAGCTGCCGGGCGATCTCGTCGGCAGCCTCGAGGTTGTTCTCGAAGACCGTCTCCTCGAGGCTCGAGGAGCCGACGTTCTTGCCGGTGTTCACGTCGATCACGGTGAGCGCCTCGGTCCGCTCGATGATGAGCGAGCCGCCAGAGGGCAGCCACACCTTGCGGTCGAGCGCCTTGTGGAGCTGCTCGTGGACGTGATGGCGCTCGAAGAGCGGAAGCGACTCGCTCGCCGTGTCATAGAGCTCGATGCGGTCGGCCAGCTCTGGGTCGAACTCGGCCACATACGCCTTCACCACCTCGTAGAGCTCCCGATCGTCGATGAGCACGGCGCGGTGTTCTTCGGTGAGCTCCTCGCGAATGATCCTCACTGCCATGTGCGGCTCGGAGTAGAGCAGCGCCGGAGCAGGCAGCCGACGCGCCCGCTCGTCGATCTCCTCCCAGCGCGCGACGAGCTGAGCGACGTCGCGCCTGAGGTCGTCCGCCGAGGCTCCGGCCGCGGCCGTTCGCACGATGAGCCCGTGACCGTCGGGGCGAACCTCGTCGAGGACTCGCCGCAGTCGCTTGCGCTCGTTGTCGTCGAGGCGCCGGGAGATCCCGTACGTCTCCGACTGCGGCACGAGCACCACGAACCGGCCCGGAAGCGAGACCTCCTGGGTCAGCCGGGCACCCTTCAAGCCGATCGGGTTCTTCGTCACCTGGCAGACGATCGTCTGGCCGGGTCGAAGCAGGTGCTCGATGCGGTCGGCTCCCGGTGTCCGCTCGATGTCGTCGCGGTCATAGGAGACGTCACCCCAGTAGAGGACGGCGTTCTTCGGCGTGCCGATGTCGACGAAGGCAGCCTCCATCCCGGGAAGGACGTTCTTCACCCGGCCCCGGTAGATGTTGCCGATGATCTGGAGCGAGTCGTCCTGCGGGCGAGCGACGTAGTGCTCGACGAGCGTGCGGCCCTCGAGAACGGCGATGTGGGTCGCACCTGGCTCGACGCGCACACACATGAGGTAGCGACCGAGTGCCCGACCGCTCCGCCGCTCGGCGGCCAGCCTGGGGCCGCCTGCAAGGGGTGAACCCGGTGCGACCGGCACGCCGTCAGTCCCCGCCTCGCCAGGCGCCGGCTGCGCACGCGTCCTGGTTACGCCAGAGCCCGAGCCGGAACCGCCCCCGGAACCGGCCTGTGGGCCGGCACCGGCGGCAGCTGCACCGGCACCCTGCCCCCCGCCTGAGGGGCGCCGCCGGCCCCGACCACCGCGACGACGTCGGGATGCGTTGCTCGAGCCGGATTGCCCTGTCTCACCGCCCAGAGCGGCCCCGCTGCTCTTCCCGCTGCCGCGGCGCGCGCTCCCAGCGCTGCCCCGGCCGCTCTGGCCGCGCGCGCCACCCTCGCCAGGGCGCGGAGGCGGAACAGGGGACGGCGCTGGCCGGGTATCGCCAATACGCGGCTTCGCAATCTCACTGCCGGCATCGGCACGCACAGCTGGAGGCGATGCTCCGGGCGGGTGTGGGTCTCCCGCCCGCCCCTCACCGGTCTTGACGCCGGTGCGTGCAGGCCCCTCCGGAGGTCGGGGCTCGGCTCCATCTGCGCCGGGTCTCGGCGAGGCACCGGCCGCTTGGCGACCGGGTGTTCCAGTGGTCGCCGGCTCGGCGTGGCGGTCCGGGGCGTTCGGCCCCGGGATCGCCTCGTCCGGCGTCCGGCGTCCGGACATCGGGTCCGACATCGGGAAGATCCCTTCTCGAGGGCGCGGCGATACGCGCCGTGTGCACCCGGCGGGCGGTGCCTCCGGCGCGCCGGTGGCGACGCCGTGCAAGCCGACCCGGGGTGCCGAATTCAGCAACGAGCACAGTGTCCCGGTCGTCACTCGTGGCCTGTGAGGTGGGATCGAGGGTGACCCAGCGCTCGAGGAGCACCACGAGGACGGTGGAGGCGATGAGCGCGGGAACCACCGACAGCAGCTGCCGGGGCCGTCGCTTCGTCGTCATCCTGGTCAGCAGTGTACCTGTCATGTGGCCTCCGCCAGGGTCTCGCTCAGTTACCGAACGGGCTCAGGTGGAAGCTCACCTGTCCGACAGGATGGTTGATGAGATACTGGAAGACCTGCCGGGCGACCGGCGCCGCGGCAGACGCCCCGTACCCGGCGTGCGGGATCACGACGGCTACGACGTATCGAGGTGCTGACGTCGAGCCCGTCGCCGGACCGAACGCCACGAACAAGGCAGTGGGGGGGGCGTTCGGGTTGTTGCTCGTAGTCGCCGTCCCGGTCTTGCCGGCAAGGGGAAGCTTCGAATAGGGGTACGGAGGATTGGTTCCGGCGAAGACCGACCCGGCTGTGCCTGTCGCGACATTCGTGATCGCACCTTCGAAACCGGACAGCATCGCCTGGTAGTTGGTCGGCGAGATCGTCACGTGCCCGAGGACCTTCGGCTTGAACACCCGGACCACCCTGCCCGCGGGAGAGACGATCCCAGCCGCCACCTCGGGGGCGTACCGGGTCCCGCCATTGGCGAAGGTCGCGTACGCCGTTGCGAGCTGCAGTGGCGTGATGAGGGTTTCGCCCTGGCCGAAGGCCATGTTCACGTTGTCGCCCGCGCCGTAGTAGACGTAGGGGAACGCCTTGGGAGCCTCGGCGTGCTGCAGCTTGCGAAGCGCCGGTGAGTCAACCTGACCCGAGTACTCACCGGGGAGGTCTACGCCGGTCGAGGTACCGAACCCGTAGGCGGAGGCATATTTCTGGATGGGCATCGTGCCGAAGCGACTGGCCGAAGCCCAGAAGTCGTAGCCAAGCGTGTAGAAGAAGACGTCGTCCGACGCGGTGATCGCGGTCGTTATGTCGATCGGCCCCAGCACGACGCCGTCGCCGTTGATGAAGGTGCAGCCACTGCCTGCACAGGGAGGCGGGATGGTGAAGCTGCCGGTGTCGTTGATGATCGTGCTCGGAGTGATGAGACCGTCCTGGAGCGCAGCAGTGGCGGTGGCGAGCTTGAACGTCGACCCGGGCGTGTAGAGGCCCTGGATCGCCCTGTTCAGGAGCGGCTGATTGTTCCGCGGGCTCGTGATGTACCGGTAATGAGCCTCCGAGATGCCGCCGACCCACCAGGCGGGGTTGTACGTCGGCGCCGACTCCATGGCGAGCACGGCGCCGTTCTGCGGGTCGAGGACCACGACGGAGCCTGACGTGACAGGCAGGCCCTGGCTCTGCAGGCTGGAGAGCTGGGCATCAAGTGCCTTCTGCACCTCCTCTTGCAGGCCGACGTCGATGTTGGTGACGACGCTGTCGCCGATCACGGGCGAATAGGTGACGGGCGTTCCGACCGGGTCACCGGCGGCATCGACTCGCAGGATCTCGTGTCCGGCACGGCCGTGCAACCACCGCTCGTACTGAGCCTCTATCCCCGATTGCCCGATGACGTCGCTCGGGACGTAGCCGTACTTCGCAAGAGCCTTGAGCTCGCTCGCGCTGATGTCTGCGACGTAGCCGAGCGTCTGGGCCGCAAGGTCGCCGAAGGGATAGGTCCGCTCGGCCACGTAGCTCACCGCCACCCCGGGAAAGAGCGACTGGTGCTCGGACAGGTAGACGATCGCGCTCTCGGGGACGCCGACCTCGACGGGAACCGGCTCATAGATGCTGTCCTGCTGGTTGGCAAGGTCAGCGCGGATCTGGCGGACGGTGATGGCGAGCTCGACGGCAAGGCGTTGCACGACGGCCGGGTCGGCAAGTGCGACCTGGCGGTTCAGCGTCACCACCGGCTCGACCTTGTCCCCGACGAGCACCGCGCCGTTGCGGGCGACGATAAGGCCGCGCGGCGGCGAGATCGGCACGCTGCGCGTGACGAGGTTGAGCGCCTCGGCGTGGTACTTCGACCCCTCCAACACCTGCAGCGACCAGAGTCGCACGAGCATCGCCGAGAAGAGCCCGAGGATCACGACGCCCATGATCGTGAGACGGAGACCGACGTGGACCGTTTCGCTCCGACGCTGCTGCTCCTTCTCCTCGTCTTCGAGGCGCTTCAGCGGGCTCGAAGAGACGACCTTCTGCCACCCCCGCTCCGGGCGACCGTCCTCGTCGAGCGACCGGGGCGGGAGCACCGGGCTGCGCGGAGCCCCCGACCGGGACGGCGGCAGGGGCCGAGTGCCGCTTGAGTGCCGAGTGGCTCTGCCCGTCATCGGCTGGTAGCGCTGCCACCGGCGAGGCTCGCAAGGTCGCGCGACGATCCCGAGCTGCCGGCGGTCACCGCCCAGGTGACGAGCGCCGCAGTCGGGATGACCAGGATTGCGTTCCCCACCGCCACGACGAGGCAGATCACGAGAGTCGCGCCGAGATCCAGGTGGGGCTGACCGAGCAGCGTCTCCAACCCCGCGTAGAGAAGGGTGCCACCGATGCTGCCAAGCAAAGCCGTCACGACCTTGAAGCTGTATGGCGCCCTCCCACCTGGCAGTCCGGCGGCAAGGCCGACCGCGAAGGCCACAAGGACGAAACAGAGCGCTGAGAGCCCGTAGGGTGTCGGCACGAACAGGTCGGCGACGAGACCGCTGACAAAGGCCATGACCGATCCGAGCTGGGGACCGGCGGCGAGACCGCACACGACCGCGACGAGGAGGAACAGGTCGGGATGGGCGCCTGCCACCGTGATGCCGTCGAGCACGCCCACCTGAACGACTGCGACGAGGACGAGGACCCCGACAAAGCGAAGCCATCCACGAAGCGTCACGGCCTCAATCCTGCTAGGCCGGCGGTAGCCATTGCATGACAGCCACGTACTGGGTGTTCGTGAAGGACGCGAACGGCTGGACTAGGACGGTACGGGTGAGGCTGCCACCCGCCGGCCCCACCGAGGAGATGTAGCCGACCGGGATGCCGGACGGATAGGAGTCCGCCCCCATGAGTCCGCTCGTGTAGACGCGCTGGCCGATCCTCGGCGACATGCTCGCAGTCACGTACTCGAGACGGAGCGGGTCGCCTGAGCCCTGGCCGACCGCGACGGCGACGGAGTTGCCCGTCCCGAGACGCACGCCGACGGCTGAGGCCGGGTCGGTCAACAGCCTCACCATGGAGGTGACGTGGCCCGCTGAGATGACCGTGCCCACCAAGCCGGCACCGGCGACCACCGGCATCCCGACGCCGACACCGTTGGAGGTGCCGCGGTTGATCTCGAAGGTGAGCTCGAAGTTCGAGGACGAGCCCGAGAGCACTTCGGCGAGCTCGGTCGGGATGTTCTGGACGAAAGGAAGGTGCTCTTCGGCCAGCACCTGCTGCAGCTGGTGCTCAGCCTGGGCGTTCTCGAGCACCTGGCGCCGCAGCGCCCCGATCTCTTCTTGCAGGCGGGCGTTCTCCGAGACTGCCGAACCGTAGTTCACGGCACCCGAGAAGAAGTCGCCGATCGGGTGAAGTGCGGCCGAGAGCGCCCGCTGGACCGGCGAGATCATGTCGCGTGCTGCATTGCGGATCGAGCCGATGTCATGGCTCGCCGTGCCCCGGTAGTCGAGCGTGATAACCGTGACGGACGCGAGCAGCAAGATGACGAGGGTAAGGCGCTGGCTCGTATTGCGGCGCGTCGTAGCCAACGCGACCCCGGGATCAGCGGTTGGAGGAGGAGATGAGGACCTGCTTCAGGGCCTCGAACTCCTCGAGGCACATCCCGCTTCCGAGCGCCACGCAATTGAGCGGGTCTGGCGCGACCACGATCGGCATGTGCGTCTCCGCCTGCAGCCTGACGTCCAAGCCGTGCAGGAGGGCTCCGCCGCCAGTGAGGACTATGCCCTGCTCCATGATGTCGGCAGCCAGCTCGGGTGGGCAGCGATCGAGGGTCACCTTGACGGCGTCGACGATCGCCGCCACCGGCTCCTCGATCGCCTTGCGGATCTCCTCAGTCGTCGTCACGACGGTCTTCGGCAGCCCGGTCACAAGGTCACGGCCCCTGATCTCGGCATGCAACTCCTCCTCGAGCTCGCAGGCCGAGCCGAGCGCGATCTTGATCTCCTCCGCCGTCCGCTCGCCGAGGGCGAGCGAGTACTCCTTCTTCACGAACGAGATGATCGCCTCGTCCAGCTCGTCACCGCCGATGCGGATCGACTGGCTGACGACGATGCCACCGAGGGAGATGACGGCGACCTCGGTCGTGCCACCGCCGATGTCGACCACCATGTTTCCAGTCGGCTCGTGGATCGGCAGCCCTGCGCCGATCGCCGCTGCCATCGGCTCCTCGACTATGTACGCCTTTCGGGCGCCGGCATACTCCGCGGCTTCCTGGACGGCACGCTTCTCGACGCCCGTGATACCTGACGGAACGCAGATGACCATGCGGGGCTTGGAGAAGCGCCGCGGGTGGACCCGCCGTATGAAGTAACGCAGCATCATCTCGCAGATCTCGAAGTCCGCTATCACCCCGTCTTTGAGCGGGCGGATCGCCTGGATGTTGCTCGGGGTGCGCCCGATCATCCGTTTCGCCTCGACACCAACGGCGAGCGGGTGCCCGTCCTTCACGTTGATGGCGACGACGGAAGGCTCGTTGAGGACGATCCCCTTGCCCCGGACGTACACCAACGTGTTGGCGGTTCCGAGGTCCACGGCCATGTCGCGGCCAATAAAAGAGAAACTGTTCTCGGTCATGAAATCAGGTGCTCCAGGGGACTCGGAAAGCGATCAGCTCAAAGGCTAAGGGATCGTCTCGATTCGGACAAGGCGCCCCCTCATCGCCCGACCAAGGTTACTCGTTCGACGCGCCCCTCCGTCCGCGGGGTACGGACGGCTCGTCGACCCTCGAGGAAGGCTCATGCGAGGGACGGGAAGAAGAGCTCGATCTCCCGCCGGGCCGAATCAGCGGAGTCCGAGCCGTGAACCAGGTTCTCCGTCAACGCCAAGCCGAAGTCGCCCCGAATCGTGCCCGGCGGCGCCTCTGCCGGGTTCGTCGGGCCCATGAGTGTCCGCACGACCTTCCAGGCATCCTCCGGCCCGTCGGCGACCACGAGGAAGGATGGGCTCCCGGTTATGAACTCGATGAGGCCGTCGTAGAAGGGCTTGCCGTAGTGCTCCGCGTAGTGGCGTGCGGCGGTCGCCGGGTCGATCGTGCGCAGCTCGGCGGCGACAAGACGAAGGCCTTTGCGCTCGAGACGTCCGAGGATCTCGCCGACGAGGCCCCGCTCGACGGCGTCAGGCTTGCAGATCACCAAAGTCCGCTTCACGGGTGGATGACCCTACCGGGAGGCTGCGACACCGGCCAGTCCGGCGCCGACTCCAGCGATGCATGCTTTCATCTCCTGAGCAGGCCCCTCGCGGCACCGACAACATAGAGAGAGCCGGTGACAAGGACGAGATCGCCGCTCTCGGCAACCTCGAGCGCCCGCTCGAGGGCGTCAGCCACACTCGTCGGTCCTGACTCGACCTCGTCGGTGGGCAGGCCAAGGGAGCGGGCTGCCTCGGCGACCTGTGCCGCCGGTTGGGCACGAGGCGACGCCGGCGAGCACGCCACGACCCTGTCGAGCGCTCGTCCGCCGCTCGCCAGCGCCTCGAGCAGCTCGAGCGGGCTGCGGCCCCGCAAGCAGCCGATGACCACAATGACCCGCCGGGTCGCCGAGAAGTCCTCTGCCAATGTGGCACCGGCGGCCGCCGCACCGGCAGGGTTGTGCGCACCGTCCAGCACGACGAGGGGTGAGCGGCGTACCACCTCCATCCGACCGGGGACCGTCACCGACCCAAGACCCCGCTCCACCAGCTCCTGGTCGAGCGGCCCGCCCGAGAACGCCTGCACCGAGGCGAGGGCGACCGCTGCATTGTCGGCCTGGTGCACCCCGTAAAGCGGGATGAATACCTCGCCGTAGCACCCAGCCGGGGTGAAAAGCTCGACAACTCGACCGCCGAGAGCGAGCCGGCTGGCCTCCGCTCCGAAGTCCTCCCCGCGTCGCCATACGGAGGCTGCCGCGACCCGCACGGCCTCGTCGTCGAAGATGCGGGCGATGTCGTCATCCTCCTCGCCGAGCACGAGCACGCTGCCCGCCTTCACGATGCCGGCCTTCTCGGCAGCGATGTGCGCCCGGGTGGGCCCGAGAATGTCGGTGTGGTCGAGGGCAACGTTGGTCACCGCCGCAACAGTCCCGTCGGCCACGTTCGTCGCGTCGAACCGGCCGCCGAGTCCCACCTCCACCACCGCGGCGTCGACGGCCTCATCGGCGAACCAGCGGTAGGCACACGCCGTGACGATCTCGAACCAGCTGAGCCGTTCGCCCAGGAAGAGCTCGAGCTCGGCGAGCGCCCCGAGCTGAGAGGCGAGCTCGTCGTCGCTGATCGCCACGCCGTCGATCGACAACCGTTCATTGATGAGCTCGAGGTGCGGGCTCGAATAGAGGCCCACCCGTAGACCCTGGGCCTTGAGAAGGGCCGAAGCCATGCGACACGTCGAACCCTTGCCGTTCGTTCCGGTGACGTGGATGACCGGGTAGCTGCGCTGAGGCTCCCCGATGGCTTCCATGAGCCGCCTGATGCGCTCCACGGTCGGCAGTCCGTGGCGCCCGGCATGCCCGGCTTCGATGGCTTCGAGATTTATGTGACGGTCGAGCCAGGCGAGGGCCTCGCCGAGGCTCGCCGCGGTACCGCCGGCCGACGCGCCGGCCCCGCCGCCGAGCGGCGGAGCAAAGGGACCGGTCTCTCGGAAAGGGTCAGGAAGCGGCGCGGCGCGACCGTTCCGGCTTCTCGGGCGCGCCTCGAGGCACCAGGCTCGGTGCGACACGCTCGAGCACGACCGAGCGGTCGACCACGCAGCGGCCGATGTCCTCCCGGCTCGGCAGGTCGTACATGACGTCGAGCAGCACCTCTTCGAGGATCGCCCGCAGCCCGCGGGCACCCGTCCCTCTCAGCAGCGCCTGGTCGGCGATCGCCTCGAGGGCATCCTCGGTGATCTCGAGCTCAACCTTGTCGAGCTCGAACACCCGGCGGTACTGCTTGGCAAGCGCGTTCTTCGGCTCCACAAGGATGCGAACGAGGGCCTCGCGGTCGAGGCTCGAGACGGCTCCGATGACGGGCAACCGGCCGACGAACTCGGGGATGAGCCCGAACTTCAAGAGATCCTCGGGAAGCACCTGCATGAGGAGCTCGCCCTCTTTCCAGTGCTTGCCACGGCGAAGGTCGGCCCGGAACCCGATGCCTGCCCGGCCGATCCGGCTCTCGATGATCTTGTCGAGACCGGCGAACGCGCCACCGCAGATGAAAAGGACGTTCGTCGTGTCTATCTGGATGAACTCCTGGTGGGGATGCTTGCGGCCTCCCTGGGGAGGGACCGAGGCCGTGGTTCCCTCGAGGATCTTCAACAGCGCCTGCTGCACACCCTCGCCCGACACGTCGCGGGTGATCGAGGGGTTCTCCGACTTGCGGGCGATCTTGTCGATCTCGTCGATGTAGATGATCCCCGTCTCCGCCTTCTTGACGTCGTAATCGGCAGACTGGATGAGCTTGAGGAGGATGTTCTCGACGTCCTCGCCCACGTAGCCCGCCTCGGTGAGAGCCGTGGCGTCGGCGATGGCAAAGGGCACGTTCAGCATCCTCGCGAGCGTCTGTGCAAGGAGGGTCTTGCCACAGCCTGTCGGACCGAGCAGGAGGATGTTCGACTTCGAGATCTCGATGTCGCCCTCCCGGTACGCTCCCGCCTGCACCCGCTTGTAGTGGTTGTAGACGGCCACCGAGAGGATCTTCTTCGCCTGCTCCTGGCCGACCACGTAGTCGTTCAGGAACTCGAAGATCTCCTTCGGCTTCGGGAGGTCCTCGAAGCTGACCTCGCTCGGTTCGGCCAGCTCCTCCTCGATGATGTCGTTACAGAGCTCGATGCACTCGTCGCAGATGTAGACGCCGGGACCGGCGATCAGCTTCTTCACCTGCTTCTGCGACTTCCCACAGAAGCTGCACTTGACCAGCTCCCCCCCATCGCCGAACTTGGCCACCTTGCCTCCCCCGCTCAGGCAGCGCCGACGGCCGCTATTGCCCCGGCGGCTTCTTGCTGCTTGGTGATCACCTCGTCGATGACACCGTACTCACGCGCTTCGTCGGCACTCATGATGAAGTCCCGATCTGTGTCGTGATGGATCTTCTCGACCGGTTGCCCGGTGTCATCGGCGAGCATCTCGTTCAGGAGATCCCGCATGCGCAGGATCTCCTTGGCCTGCAACTCGATGTCGGTCGCCTGCCCGGCCGCACCGCCGTAAGGCTGGTGAAGAAGGACCCTCGCGTGCCGCAGGGCGAAACGCTTGCCCTTGGTGCCGGCTGCAAGAAGCACCGCGGCGGCAGATGCCGCCTGGCCGAAGCAGAATGTCGACTTGTCCGGTCTCACGTATTTCATCGTGTCGTAGATGGCGAAGAGGGCGGTGATGTCTCCACCCGGCGAGTTGATGTAGATATTGATGTCCTTCTCCGGGTCCTCGGACTCGAGAAAGAGCATCTGGGCGCAGACGAGATTGGCGACGGTGTCGTCGATCGGCGTCCCGATGAAGATGATGCGCTCGCGCAAGAGGCGCGAGTAGAGGTCGTACGCCCGCTCGCCACGGCTCGACTGCTCCACGACCGTCGGCACGAGATATCCGTACGCGTTCAACCTTCCTCCTCGCCCTCGACCGGTGCATCCGGGCTGCCATCCTCGGCAGCCGGTCCGCTGCTCCCACCCGCCTCCTCCGACGAGCCCTCGTGCTCGAGAAGCAGCGCTCGATCCATCGGGTTCCCCTGCTCGTCCACGACGTCGACGTGCTCGATGAGCCACGTCACCGCCTTCGAGTTCCGTAGCTCCGAGCGTAGCCGTTCCAAGCCCGGACCCTCTGCGATCTGGCGCGCCATCTCGCGCGTCGACCGGTTGCTCTCCTTGGCGACCCTGGCGATCTCAGAGGTGAGCTCATCATCGCTCACCTCGATCTTCTCGGAGTCGGCGAGCGCTCGCAAGGCGAGGTCTGCGCGCACCTGGGTCGCCGCTTGTTCCCGCAGCTCTGCCACGAGCTCCTCGGCGGAGATCCCGCGCATCGCCATGTACTCCTCGAGCGCGACGTTGCCGTCGGCCAGTCTGTGAACGAGCCCGTGCTGCAGGCGGTCCGCCTCCTCGTTCACGAGCGTCTCGGGCATCTCGTCCACCACGAGAGCGGAGAGCGCCTCGACAACCTTCTCTCGAAGCTCGAGACTGGCCTGCAGCCGGCGATAGGCGGTGAGGCGACCGCGGATGTCGTCTCGTAGAGCAGCAATCGTGTCGAACTCGGACGCGTCGCTCGCCCACTCATCCGTGGCCTCGGGCAGCACCTTCTCACGTACGAGCTTCACGAGCAAGCGCACCTTGGCCGGTCCACCGGGCGCCTCCTGGGCGTCGACCTCGACGATATCGCCTGCCTTGGCAGCGCGCAGCTTGGCGTCTGCTCCTTCGAGGAGTCGGTTCGTCCCGATCTCGTAGACGTAGTCGCTGGCCGAGAGCTCCTCGACAACCTCGTCGCCTCGCATGCCGGTGACGTCGAGGGTGACTACATCACCATCCCTCGCCGGCCGCTCGACCTCGCTCAGTTCTGCGAACTGCTCCCGCAGCCGGTCGAGCTGCGCCTCGACCTCCCGGTCGGCCGGTTCCGGTGGAGACACCGTGACCTGGAGGCCCTCGTAGCCCGGGATGGCGACCTTCGGGCGCACCTCGACGATGGCGTCGAAGGCGAGCGGACCGTCCTCCTCACCCGAGGTGATGTCGATCTTGGGTGTGGCAATGATGTCGAGCGCCGTCTCCTCGACCGCCTGGGCGTAGTAATCGGGAACGGCATGGCGGATCACTTCCTCGCGGATGGCCTTGCCGCCGAGCCTCAGCTCGAGAAGGCGGCGGGGCACCTTGCCCGGCCGGAACCCGGGAACGTTGACCTCCCGCTGCAGCCGCCGGAGGGTCTCGTCGACGGCCGACGAGAGCTCCTCCTCGTCGACTTCGACGGTGAGCTTGACCCTGTTGCCTTCGAGGACCTCGGCGGATGAGCGCATATGGCTTGCGGATTCTACCGGTCCCCCGCTGTCGGTCCCACCGATCGTCGGAGGGTCACGGGCGGCCGAAGCAGTACGCTCCGCCACGGAGAGCCGGGAAGGCTGGTCGGCACGCTGTTGCGTCGCGCCGAAGGAGCCGAATGACGAGCCCCGAGTTCCATGCAGCTCTCGCATCACTTCCAGTCCCCGCCGCAGCCCTCCTGTCAGCGCCGGTCGCCGTGCTCGCGATGCCGGCGGCGGCATCGTTGTTCACCGTCGGCACAGCGGTCAGCCTTGCTGCCAGCACCGTCCTCGTCGGGCGGATCGCCCGGGCCGGGGAGTGCCTCCGGCTCTCGAACGCCGCCGTAGGCCTCATCGCCGCGCTGTGTGCCGACGCCCCGGAAGTGACCTCGGCGGTCACCGCGTTCTCCCACCACCAGGCAGACGTCGGCGTCGGCGTGGTGTTCGGATCGAACATCTTCAACCTTGCCGGTCTGCTCGGGCTCGGCGCCATCTTCGCCGGCAGCATCTCGGTCCACCGCCGAGCCGCCATCCTCGAGGGAGCTGTCGGAGGCTTCATCGCCCTCATCGGCCTGCTCGCCGGGCTTAGGGTCATGCCCCCAGCTGCGGCACTCGGCCTTTCAGCCATCGCGCTCGTCCTGTACGCGGCGCTCACCGCGGTGCGGGCCCGTACGGTACGCCGCCTCCCCATCCCTCCGGCGGCGGCGGTCTGGTTGGTGCGCGCCGTGCGGGAGGAGAGCCTAGACGCCTCGGCCGCCCTGCCTGCCCACGCAAGCGGCAGACAAGCTGCCCCGGACGCAGCCATCGCGGCGGCGGCGCTCGCCGTCGTCGTGGCGGCAAGCATCGCGATGGAACATGGTGCCACCTCTCTCGGAGCCCACTACGACCTCCCGAACATCGTTACTGGAGGCATCATTCTCGCGGCGGTGACGAGCCTGCCGAACGCCGTCGCCGGCATCTACCTGTCGGCCAAGGGCCGGGGTACGGCGGTGATGAGCGGGGCGATGAACAGCAACGCTTTCAACGTGATGGCCGGGCTGCTGGTCCCAGGCGTCGCGCTCCCCCTCGCCGCCGAGTCCCCAGGGGCTGTGCTCAGCGCGATCTGGTACGCCGCCATGACGGCAGGCGTGATCGTGCTCGTCGTAGCCGGGCGCGGGCTGACGCGACTGAGCGGCGCGGCGATCATCGCGGGCTACCTCTGTTTCGTCGGGGTGATCGTGGCACGCTGATGCAGGGCTCGAGCCTGGCGTGCCGCGGCGCAGTCGGCGGGCAGCGCCACCTCTCCTAGACTCCGGGACCGACCGGGGAGTAGCGCAGCTTGGCAGCGCGCCTGCTTTGGGAGCAGGAGGCCGCGGGTTCGAATCCCGCCTCCCCGACACAGGGCTAGCAACTGTTCCCTGAGATCACTATATATGTGATCGAACGCGTGTATGCTAGGTCACGTGAAGCTTGCCGAGTGGGCCAGGAGCTACGGGGTCCATCCCCAGACCGCCTACCGCTGGTTCAGGGAGGGCAAGCTGCCAGTCCCGGCCGAACGGTTGCCAACGGGCACGATAATCGTGCCGAGCAGCGTCAAGACCGGCACTGGCGTTGTCGTTGCCTCGCTGTACGCTCGGGTCTCCAGCCACGACCAGCGCGCTGACCTCGACCGGCAAGTGGCGAGGCTCAGCCAGTGGGCAGCCGGCAACGGCATGGCCGTCGGCGAGGTGGTGACCGAGGTCGGCTCGGGCACGAACGGCCACCGCCGCAAGTTGGCGCGCCTGCTCGCTGACCCGGACGCCACCGTCATAATCGTCGAGCACCGGGACCGCCTGGCACGTTTCGGCGTCGAGCACTTAGAGGCCGCGCTGTCGGCACAGGGGCGCAGGGTGGTCGTCGTGGACGACGGTGAGGTCCAAGACGACCTCGTCAGGGACATGACCGAGGTGCTGACCAGTTTCTGCGCCCGGCTATATGGTCGCCGTGGCGCCCGCAACCGGGCAGAGAAGGCCTTGAGGTGCGCAGAGCACGATGTAGGCCCAAAGGCCTTGGCCGAGGCGGGTTAGCCGTGCTGGTGCACCAGGCGTACCGGTTCGAGCTTGGCCCCGACAACGCCCAGCGCTCGGGCCTGGCGAGCCACGCCGGCGCCTCCCGGTTCGTCTACAACTGGGGCCTGGCCCTGGTCAAAGAGCACGTGGCCGCCCACAAGGCCCTGGTGGCCCTGGCGCTGCGCCAGGGGGCCAACGTTGGGCAAGCCGAGGCCTGGGCCACCGAGGTGACAGGGCCGGTCCCGTGGTCGTTGCCGGCGCTCAGGAGGCAGTGGAACCGGCAAAAGCACGACGTGGCCCCCTGGTGGGCCGAGAACTCCAAGGAGGCCTACAGCTCGGGCCTCGACGCCCTAGCCCGGGGCTTGAAGGCCTTCTTCGGTTCCCGTTCAGGCGGGCGCAAGGACCGGGCTGTCGGCTTCCCCAAGTTCAAGAACAAGGGCTCGCGGGCCAGCTTCCGGGTGACAACTGGCAGCTTCGGCGTGGTGGACGACCGCCACGTGCGCCTGCCCCGCATAGGCGTGCTCCGCACCAAGGAACCCACTGCCAAACTGGCGAGGAAGCTCGTCGACGCCAGTGCCAGGGTGCTCTCGGCCACGGTGTCAGAACGCGCCGGGCGCTGGTATGCGAGCTTTACTGAGAGCTGGACCGCCTCGAGCCCGAGGTGCCGGCCGGCGCCCCAGTTGGCGTAGACCTCGGGGCAAAGCACCTGGCCGTGCTCTCGACCGGCGAGGAGGTCGACAGCCCCAAGCACCCCTCCCGCTACGCCCGGCGCATGGCCCGGCTCCAACGCCAGTGCTCGCGCCGGCAGGGGCCAGCCAAGGGGCACAGGCCTTCAGGGCGCTGGCGGCGCTCCAAGGCCAAGCTGGCCAAAGCCCACGCCAAGGTGGCCAATGCTCGGGCGGACAAGCTCCACAAGTTGACCACCCGCCTGGCCAAAAGCCACGGAGCAGTCGTAGTCGAGGACCTAAATGTCGCCGGCATGACCACCAGTGCCAAGGGATCGGGCCACTGGCGGGGCAAGGCGGGGCTCAACCGGGCCTTGGCCGATGCCTCCCCGGCCGGGCTGCGCCGCCAGCTTGCCTACAAGACCACCTGGTATGGCAGCCGGCTCGTGGTCGCCGACAGGTGGTTCCCCTCTTCCAAGACGTGCTCGGGCTGTGGGACGGCAAAAGCCAAGCTGTCCCTGTCCGAGCGCGTGTTTTGTTGTGAGCACTGCGGCTTGGTCATCGACCGGGACCACAACGCCGCTGCCAACCTGGCGGCCCTGGTGGCTGCCATAGGTACCGCCAGTGGGGCGGGAACCGGCCGGGGAAAGACCGGCCTACGCACAGGGAGAGGAGAGGTCACAGGCTACGGCCAGTGCTCCTCGGTGAACTGTGAAGACGGCGCCGGACAACCGGGCAAGACCGCCACCGCCGCCGGGCAACCGACGGCTGCTTGAGACGTGCTCACATTTGGTCACGTTTCGAGCAACGGTTTATGGACTCGTTTATCGACTCCTGATCACCTTGCCCTACGCAGCCCTACGTACGGGGTCGTGGCCGCGCAGGGGCCGTACGCTGGGCTTTCGCGGCGGCGGGGGTCGAAGGCGCCTCTCGTGACTCTCTTTTCCCTACGCAGCCCTACCGCAGCATGGGGCAGCGCGTTACTCAACGAGATGGGCGAGACGTCGTCGCCTCGAGGGAGGTGGTTCGCGGGTGGGTGATGGGCCTGTGGGTGATGCGGTCCCGCGGCATCCCTTTTCTCATGTGCCGGTTCCTCACTGATCGTCTTCGTCGGCGAGGACGACGATCCCGCTTGGCGCATCGAGGAGCGCCAGGGTGCGCCGGGCGGCATCCTCGACGTGGATCCGCGGCGGCGCTGGGAGGTCGTCGGGGTAGTAGGTCCTCGGGCCGTAGAGCTGGCCATAGCGGACGACGACACCGCCGGCATCGAGGATGAGGCGCTCGTGCTCGGCCACTGCTTCGCCACTCCCCGGCGGCGTCCAAGCGATGCTCTGCGCGAGGAAGCGACGCGTGCCCGCTGCGGCGACAGCGGCGAGCAGGTTGCGCGTCCCTTCGGTGCGGATCCGGTTGTTGCGTGACGCGTAGTCGGGGATCTCGTCGAGGTGGTCGGGGAGATCGGTGAGCTGGTGCATGACGAGGTCCGGGGCGAAGCCGACGACGGCGTCGACGAGCGCGACAGCGTCGAACACGTCGCAGACAACGGGCACAGCCCCGAGGGCTGCGATCGCAGAAGCCTTGCCGGGTGAGCGGGTCATGCCCGCCACCTCGTGGCCGGCGCCATGGAGCAGGACGAGGAGCCGGGTTCCGATGACCCCGGTTGCTCCGGCGATGAACACCCGCATCACGACGTAGCCTCGACGTGGCGCACTGCGGGGGTGTCGAAGTGCCGGTGCCGGAGCTCGGAGCAGACCGAGATCGTGTACTCGAGATAGAAGTCGTCACGGCCGCGTTGCTGGGCCGATCGATGCTCGGGGTCCTCACGCCAGGCTTCGTGGTGGGCGACGGTGTCGAAGGTGACCAACGACACCCGCTCCCCGTCGGAGGCGACGAAGGTCTTGAAGTCGACGAACCCGGGCATCTGGCGGGCACGAGCCTCCATGCATACGGCGAGCTCGCCGTAGCCGTTCGTCTCGGCGTCGTCACGCAGGCGCGAGCGGAAGACAGTGACGACGGGCTGGTCAGTACCGGGCTCCATGCGAACAGCTTCGCCGATGGCGACGCCTCCGTGGACAAGGACGCCGAGGCGCCGGAGCGAGACTGCCGCCGTCCCTGGGACACGCCTCGACGTCGTCTGGCTCGTAACCGAGTGCTCCGAAGTTCACAGGTCACCCCCGCCACCAAGTACCTCGGGTTCCCGCGCCTGAAGGGTTCAAGAACTCGATGCCGAAGGTGCGTGGGAGCTTTGCCGGGACCGAGATCCGTCAGACCGAACTTCGGCGGGTGAGCCGGTTGTCAATGGCGATCGCCCGAAGCCGTGACCAGGCAATTTGCGTTGTAGATCGCCTGGTGAGCTCAGATTGTAGGGGCAACATCATCCCCGGAGTCCAGCGAAGAGCGGCCTAGAATAGTCGGCGGGCGTACGTGAAGACCACGGCGGCGCGTCGGGGCGATAAGACGTACAGCTGCCTCTCGTTGGTGGAGGCCGTCCGCGAGAGGACCAAGGTGAAGCACCGGGTGCTCCTGCGTCTGGGCAAGGTGAGCGAGCTGCGCGACTCGGGCCAGCTGGACCGGATCATCGCTGCCCTTCGCCAGCACGCCGAGGGCACGTAGTTCGCAAGCAGCGAGCTGTCGAGCGACGGCTCGCCCAGCTTCGGCGCGATGGCCGCGATCTACGCCTACTTCACCCGACTCGGACTCGACCGGCACTTCGCAGCCGTCGGACGCCGACGCAAGTCCGTCCGCCTCGCGACAACGGTGTACGCGCTCTGTGCGAACCGACTCTGCGATCCGGCCTCCAAGCGGCGCACGGTCCTCGAGTGGCTCGACGACGTCGCCCTCCCCGCCGGTGTTGAGACCCCCTCCCTCGACCGCTGCTACCGCGCGCTCGACGCACTGAGCGCGTCGAGGCAGCTGACCGAAGAGGTGCTGTTCTCGGCGGTCACCGACCTCACCAACTTGGATCTCCGCCTGTGCTGCTACGACTCACCTCCACCTACTTCGAGACCGACGGACGGGCGAGCGCTGCCTTCCCCGCGCGCGCCTTTGGCTACAGCCGCGACCACCGGGGCGACCGGCCCCAGGTGATGATCGGGCTGCTCGTAACCGGAGACGGCATCCCGCTCGCCCACCAAGGTGTTCCCGGGCAACACGAACGACGCCTCAACGCTCAAAGGCGTGCTCTCGGACCTGAAGGAGCGCTTCTGTGTGGGGAGGATCGCGCTCATCGCGGATAGAGGAATCATCAGCGACGCCAACGTGTCTGCGCTCGGTGCGTCGGGCTTCGACCACGTGATGGCGACGAGGCTGCACCTGGAGCGTGACCGCCGTCCTGGGCAAGGCGCGCCGACCCGGCCAGGGGTCCCAGTCCCCGAAGCTCGCTCGGGGGCGACCGAAGTGGTCCACGACGGTTGGCGCTACGTCGTCGTGTTCTCGCCCGAGCGGTTCAACCGCGACAACCGCCGCCGGGAGGAGATCCTGGCCGAGACCGAGGACGCGCTCTGCGCCTCGGAAGAACGCGTGCGCTCGGGACGGCTGGGCGACCCCGCCAAGATCGGCGCGGCCGCCCAGCGGATCCTGTCTTCCTCGCCGATGGCCCGAGTGTTCGTGACCCACCTCCGAGAGGGCGCCTTCGCCCCGTTCAAGGTGCTGAAGGACTTCTTGGGACTGCGTCCGGTCTTCCACTTCAGCGAAGCACGCGTCCGTGGCCACATCGCGCCGTGCGTCATCGCGGCCGCGATCGAGGCGCTGATCGCCATCGACCTCGAGCGCTCAGGGATCATGGACCCCGATCTTCCCCACCAGGTGATGACGCCACGACGAGCGCTCCGCGAGCTCGACCGCATCCGCGTTCACGAGCTCAGCGTGGGCAACGCCGGGTCGAAGTGGTCACCGCCGCAGCGGGCTCCAGGCGTCCATCCTCTCCGCCATGCACGTCGACACCGCCGGCTGGGACCGGGCCGCAATAGCCGACCAGGGAGCTCGGCCGACTTGGCGTCGAAGGACTGTCACCTGGTGGCGCAACACAAGGATCTCGGCGTCCTTCGCGAACGTGTCCCTCCTCGCCAACCCAAGGAGTCCGAAGGTGCGATGGACGAGTCGATACAGGAACGAGAGCACCACGGCGAGCAGCCTCGCCGACTCCATCCTGGCAGGTCAAGGCGGTGGCTGGGAGTTTCTGGACCCTTCAGGTCGCGATCGGCGTGCCCGGGATTCCTCGGTGTTCAAGCTTCGCGATTGCTCCGTCGAGGTCGTCGACCGCGACCGTCACCATGGCATGCCCGGCACGACTCGGAGCGTCGACCATGCAGAGCCACGCAGCGTCGGGTCAGTATCGCCGGTGCCATCGCGCGCCGATCGGGTGACATGCAACCAGGGTGGCGCGCAGCCACGTCATCGCCGACGCATGGTGACCAGCCAGAGTCGGCGGGGTAAGCCGCCCTCCTCGAACGCGGTGACGCTGTCGAGATCGAAGCCATCGGCCAGGCGCTCGACGAGGGACCGATCGAAGAAGTGCACGACGAACCCGCCGTTCTCGTACAGGCTGTCGCCGAGCGAACGACCGGCGCCGTAGTGGGCGTCGCCGGTGTGGCGCACGGTGTAGACGCACAGCCCCCCCGGGCGCAGTACCCGGCGTACCTCGGCGGCGAGGGCCGCGAGCTCGGGCGTGGTCAGCGCCATGTTGAAGAGCATGTGGGAGAAGCAGGCGTCGAGGGAGCTGTCGGCGAAGGGCAGCGGACGCCGCACGTCGTGCACCGCGGTGGCGAGACGCCCGGCGAGCTCGGGTCCCGCTGCGGCCGCCAGGCCGGCCACGGCAGTCGCGGCGTAGTCGAGGGCGTGGACCTCGAGACCTGCACGCAGCAGCTCCAGGGTGTCACGGCCCTGGCCGGCTCCGAGCTCGAGCACCTCCACGAGGCCTTCGCCGGCAAAGCGGCCCGCTGCGTAGCGACCGGCCTCGCTCGGCTCGGACCCGTACATCTCGGGGTTGGCACCGAGGGTCGTCTCCCACTGACGCCGCTGGTCGGCGATCAGGGTTCCGGTGGTCACGGTTCCGGTGGTCACCGGGACGTCGGTCCCGTTCATCGGGTCGTTCGCTCGGGCTCGCAGGTCGCGCTTCACCTGCCCCTCGGCGGCATCCACCTGTCGGGCTCCGTGCGCAAGAGGCCATCGACGCGCTGCTCGAACTCGGCGATGTCGATCTCGCCGCGTGCGTAACGTTCCCGCAGCGTCATCATCGGGTCCTCGCGGGCCGGCGGCTCGGCCAGCTCCCCGGGAGCTCCCGGAGCGTGACCGAACCCGCAGCCGGGCCCCCACCCTCCAAGAGCACTACGAGATCGCTGGGACATCAGCCTCAGGCTCATGAAGAGAGCCACGGCGATCATCGCCGGGATCACGAGGAGCATCGGCCACGGGAAGCTTCCCCACATCATCATGATTCCTCCTGAAGCTCGACCGGCACCCCTGTGCACGTTCTCGCCAAGGTTGTCCGCGCCAGGCAACCGGATCCGGCACCGCGAGGCTCGCAGTGGTAGAGCCGGGTGGAGCTCATCAGGATCTCCCGTCGACGAGCAGTGCCCGGACCGCCTCGATGGCAGGGCGCAGCGCGTCGCTGGTGGCGCAGTAGTAGACGTAGGTGCCGCGGCGCTCGGCCCGCACGACTCCCCGGTCGCGCAGCACGCGCAGGTGGTGGGAGACGGCTGGCTGGCGAAGTCCCGCCGCCGTCGCGATCGCGCCGACGGAGACACACGCCGTGTCGAGGATCGAGAGGATCCGAAGCCGCGTCGGATCGCCGAGCGCCTGAAGCAGCTCGGCGAGCTGAGCTGCCTCGCCTCGGTCGATCGTCGGAGCTGCGTCCAGAAGCGTCGTCACGCTGTATATCAACAGATCTATATCTACAGATATTCCGAGCTCTCGAGCCCGACGACGGACGGAGGGATCCCTTCACCTCGTCGCCCGGGTGGTCTGCTCGTCGCGGCCGCCCCGCCACCGAGTGCCCGCCGCGACGGCGACGAAGCCCGCTTCGGATAGGGCTCCCTCTCGTACCTCCTCGTCCACCGGGGCGTCCATCGGGGCCTGGCGAAGGGTGGAGCGGGCGGCCACGACCTCGAATCCGGCACGTCCGAGCAGTCCGAGATGGTCGGCGAGTGTGAGGAAGTGGGCGCCCTGGTAAAAGGGGTGGCCGGCGCGCCGCTTCTCCTCATAGGCCTGACCCCAGGCGCTGTCACCGGGCACGAGCCCGACGACGAGGCTGCCGCCCGGGCGAAGCACCCGGCGGACCTCGTCGAGGAGCCCGGCCGGGTCGTCCGCGAAGCAGAGCGTGACGACGAGGATCACCACGTTGAACCCGTGATCGGCGAATGGCAGCTGCTCGCCGGCTCCCTGGACGACGCGCACGCCCCTCCTCGCGGCCAGGTCGAGCGGTGCGCGGGCGGGGTCGAGACCTACCTCGATTCCGAGCGCCGTGGCGAAGCGCCCGGAGCCGACCCCGACCTCGAGACGTGGTGGCCCCGTCCCAGACAACAGCGGGCGCAGGCACCTGAGCTCGAGGTCGAACAGCTTGCGCCCTGACGCCATGTCATACCAGGCGTCGTAGCGTGCGGCGAGGTCTTCGAAGGCCGATCCCACCGGCACGGCCACGCTCTCAGGGCCGGTCGACCCTCAGGTCCCGCAGCTTGCCCGTGACCTCCGCCAGCTCCTGTTCGAGGTCGCGCTGGCGCTCCTCGAGGATGCTCCGCCGGCTCGCTGTCTCCTCCTCGCGATCCCGGTGCGGGCCACCGCCGTGGCCGCCGCAGCAACCCGAGCCTCCGCAGCAGCCGTGCCCCCGGCCCCTCGGGCCCCGCTCGACGTCGTCTCGTTCCATCGTTCTCATTGTCAGTCCTTTCCGTGGTAGGTGTTGTCGATCTTCTCGGCGACCGCCCCGTAGCGCTCGAGCACTCGTGCGATCCGCGCCTGGCCGGACCGGAGCGACCCCGCCCAGGCGCCGAGCAACGCGGCACCCTCACCAGTGAGCTCGTAGATCCGCTTGAGCGGACCGGGGGCGTCTTCGCTCCACGAGGAGGCGACGAGGCCTTCCCCTTCGAGCGAGCGCAGCAGCCGGTAGAGGTTGCCGAAGTCGACCCTGCCCTCTTCGAGGAGCTCCTCGAGCGCGTCAGCGAGCTCGTAGCCGTGGCTCGGGCCCTCCGCCAACAGCAGCAGCACGGCCGGCTCGGCAAAACGCTCGACCCGGGCCCGGACCTCGAAGCTGCCCGGGCCGACCCGGCAGCGGCAGCGTGGTTGACGATCGACCTTCATCGCTTTTCGAGTATAGGTGAACGACATAGGTGTCGTACATCCCCCGGGACCCCTCCAGGTCTTGTCCTGCGCCTGTGGATCTGTTATCCATAGATATATGGAGTATCAGAACAGCGAGCAGGGGCGGGCCGATCTCTACGGGCAGCTGGCCCGGATCGGCAAGGTGGTCATGCACCCCAAGCGCATCGAACTGCTGGACCTGCTCTGCCAGGGCGAGCGCAGCGTTGACGCGCTCGCCGCGGCGAGCAGTCTCAAGCTCACGACGGCTTCGGCACATCTGCAGGTGATGCGCCAGGCCCGGCTCGTCGAGACCCGCCGGGAGGGGACTCGGGTCTACTACCGGGCGGCCGGCGAGGAGGTCTGCCGTCTCGTCACCGCGCTCAGCGACCTGGCCCGTGCCCGTCTCGCCGAGGTGGACCAGATCCTCCGGGCGATCGGCACCGACGCGCACGGCGCCGAGCGGGTGACCCGAGCCGAGCTGCTCGAGCGGGTCCTCGTGGGGGACGTCGTCGTCCTCGACGTGCGACCCCCCGAGGAGTACGCGGCCGGCCACATCGCCGGTGCGATCTCGCTCCCATTGGAGCAACTCGAGGCGCGGCTCGACGAGCTCGACCCCACGATCGAGGTTGTCGCCTACTGCCGGGGCCCGCTCTGCCTCCTCGCCCCTGAGGCCGTCGGCACCCTTCGCGAGCGTGGTCGCCGGGCACGCTGCCTCGAGGACGGCATGCCCGAATGGCGCCGTGCGGGCCTGCCCGTCGCCGCCGGGGTCGGGGTCGCCGCCGGGGTCGGGGTCGCCGCCGGGGTCGGGGTCGGGGTCGGGGCGGCGACGGCGCCCGATGGCACGCGGCGGTCGCGATGACCGCGGAGCGCGCTCCCGGCCTGATCTATCTCGACCACAACGCGACCACGCCACTGGCGCCGCAGGTGCTCGAGGCAATGCTGCCCTACCTGCGAGAGCACTTCGGCAACCCCTCCAGTGACCACGAGCCGGGTCGGCGCGCCCGTCGGGCCGTCGAAGAGAGCCGGGAGCTGGTTGCGTCGCTCATCGGTGCTGCACCCGGAGAGATCGTGTTCACCTCCGGTGGCACCGAGTCCAACAATCTCGCCATCCGCGGCTGTGCAGCATCCGCACCGCCGGGACGTCGCCGCATCGTCACCTCCCAGGTCGAGCACCCGGCCACGAGCGGCCCTTGCGGGTTGCTGGAGGCACAGGGGTGGACGGTCACCCGCGTGCCGGTCACCCATACTGGGACGCTCGACCCCGTCACGGTCGACGCCGCGCTCGGCACCGACGTGGCGCTCTTGACGGTGATGCTCGCCCAGAACGAGACCGGGGCCGTCATGGCGATCCCCGCTCTGGCACAGGCGGCCCGGGGGTCAGGCAGCGTCGTGCATACCGACTCCGCCCAGGCCATCGGAAAGATCGCCGTCTCGGTCGAGATTCTCGGGGTCGACCTCCTCTCCATCGCCGGCCACAAGTGCTATGGCCCCAAAGGTGTCGGCGCGCTGTATGTCCGGCGCGGGACAACGCTCGAGCCCGTGATCCGCGGGGCCGGCCAGGAACGGGGACTACGCCCCGGCACGGAGAACGTCGCCGGCATCGTCGGCCTCGGAGCCGCCTGTGAGCTCGCGCAGTCCCGCCTGACCGATGAGGGAGAGCGGATGCGGACGCTTCGCGACATGTTGTGGGGAGCCCTCTCGGAGCGCATCGCTGGCCTCGTCCGACACACCCCGATGGACACCAGCCTGCCCAATACCTTGACCGTGTCCTTCCCCGGCGCCCTGGGCAGGGACGTGCTGGGCCACGCCGAAGGCCTCGCCGCATCGACCGGGTCGGCCTGCCACGCTGGCGAGGAGACCCCCTCTGCCACGTTGCTCGCCATGGGCGTGCCACCCGACGTCGCACGTGGTGCCGTGCGGCTCTCGCTCGGCCGCGCCAATAGCCCGACCGAGATCGCCGCCGCCGTCGAGATGCTCGTGAAAGCCCACCGGGAGGCAACCGGACCGTGACCGGCGACTGCCGATCGATCCATCGCAGGAAGAACCGCATTCGGGCCGGCTCCCCGCCGCTGGTTGCGAGCAGCTCCTGTCGCAAGCCCTTGCTGATGTGGCCCGAGAGCCTTCCACAGGAAGCTCGGCACCCATACCTCGCAGTGGTGAGCGCCCCCGACGTCTGCCGGATCGCCCGGCGGGCTGTCGGCACCGGAAGCCGAGCAGCACCGTGGCGCCAGCGGCGACCACGTGCGTTCACGAGCCGGTGGGGCACCTCAGCCAGCCGGAGCCTCGAATACAAGGAGCGAGCGTGAAGATCCTCGTCATCTTGAACGACCCACCGTATGGGACCGAGCGCTCCTACAACGGGCTTCGTCTCGCGGGCGCCCTCGCCAAGCGCGAGGGCGTCGAGCTGAAGGTGTTCTTGTTCGGCGACGCCGTCGGCTGCGCGCTCGCCAAGCATAAGCTGCCCGACGGCTACTACCACCTCGATCGGATGGTGGCTTCCGTCGTTCGCCACGGCGGCCAGATCGGCTGCTGTGGCACGTGCATGGACGCCCGTGCCTTCACCGACGACAAGCTCGTCGAGGGCGCCCGGCGGTCGAGCCTCGAGGACGCGACCGAGTGGACGATCTGGGCCGACAAGGTCGTGAGCTTTTGAGCACGACGGGTCCGCGTCACACGGGGGCACACCTCGCCGCGGTGACGAAGCGGCAGTTCACGAGCTCGACGAGATTCCTTGGTGACATCGAACGCGGGGCTCTCCTCGACAACGAGGTCACACGGTGACCGGGCGCGTGCGGGTAGTCATCGTCGGAGGTTCCTTCGGCGGCCTCACCACCGCCTACGAGCTACGCCGCCAACTCTCACCCGAGCGGGCGGAGATCACCCTCGTCGCCAAGGAGGAGCGCTTCACCTTCGTCCCCTCGCTCACCTGGGTGGTGACGGGGTCGCGCACCCTCCCCCAGATCTCCTTCGGCCTCGCCAGGCCGCTCGCCGCCAAGCAGGTCCACTTCGCCCACGGGACCGTGACCGGCATCGACACCGAGGCCAAGGTGCTGACGACGACGAGCGGCGAGCACCACTACGACTTCCTCGTCGTGGCCACCGGACACCGCAGCGCCAACGAGGCCGTCGAGGGCCTCGGGCCCTTCGACGGGCCGGGGCACTCGCCCATGTCCCCTCCCGAGGCCGAGGAGCTCGCCATAGCGGTTCGTGCTCTGCTCGCCGACCCCGGCCCGATCGTCGTCGGCGCAGCGCCCGGTGCGAGCTGCATCGGACCGGCCTACGAGCTCGCCTTCGGGCTCGATCACCTGCTGCGCCGGCACAAGCTGCGCCACCTCGTGCCGATGAGCTTCGTCACCCCCGAGCCCTACCTGGGCCACATGGGCATGGGCGGCGCCGGCAAGATCCGCCAGCTCCTCGAAGGCGAGCTCGAGGAGCGCGACATCTCCTACCGAACCTCCGCGGCGGTGACCAAGATCACCGCCGACGCCGTGGATGTGGCGGGGGAGAGGTCGATCCCCTCGGTGCTCTCGATCGTCATCCCGCCACTCGCCGGGGTCGAGGCGGTCGCCACGAGCCCAGGGCTCGCCAACCCCAAGGGCTTCATCGCCGTCGACGCCCACTACCGTCACCGGAGTGCAGTGGGCGTCTACGCAGTCGGGGTGGCCGTTGCGCTTCCACCCGTCGGCGAGACCCCGGTGCCGGTCAACTTCCCGAAGACCGGCCACATGACCGAGCAGATGGCACAGATCGCCGCCTCCGACATCGCAACCCGGATAGCTGGAGCAAAGCCTCGCAGCTTCGAGCTGTCCGCCCGCTGCGTGCTCGACATGGGCAACAGCGGCGCCTACCTGGCGGTCGATCCCGTCCGCCCGCCGCGAGACAAGATCCCGACCGTGTCCGAGGGACCCCAGTGGCTGCTCGCCAAGCGGGTCTTCGAACAAGCCTACCTCTGGCACGCCAAGCACGGCCGGCGGATGCCGACCGCGATCGGGTGGTGACAGGTGCGCCGACGCCGAGGGCCTGAGCCCCTCGTCCTCGGCGCGGTTCTCTCGGTGCTGTCAGGACAAGGGACCTCGGTGCGGGTCCTGTGCTTCACCCACGCCGAAGCCTCGACGCTCGATGGAGCGAGCCGGCCCCTCGGTGCAGTCCGGGCCGAGGAGCTCCGAGCTGCGGCCGCTGTGCTCGGGGTCGACGAGGTCACCTTGCTGTCGTACCCAGATGGCGATCTCGGCGAGATCCTGAAGGGTGCAGTGCCGCTACGAGTTGCTCGCGCCGCTCCACGCCTGGGCGAGCGGGAGAAGCTCGTTCACGCGGCGGCGCGAAGGCGAGCGATCGAGCTGCTGCATCTGCCTCGCGGCGGCCAACCGTCGCCGGCACGCCGGGGACCGGTCGAGCGCGACACCGACGAGCACACGCTGGAGCGGTCCACCCGGGGCTGTGTGACTGTGGCTGCTGGAACGGCGAGGACTGCTGGATGCCATGTTCGCTGAATCCACCGGATGCACTCTCCTCGCTGTCGGTCGTCACGAGCGCCAACCGGCTGCGCCGGTCGCGCCTGGTCAGAACGCCTCCTTCGAGCAGACGTGCTGCACGAAGCCCTCGCCCCTCGATCGGGCGGCACGTCGCGACCGGCGCGACCCAAGCGGCGTGAAGTCACCGGAGGGCGAATCGTGCAAGTGAAAGGCGCTGCACCAAGCGCTGATCAAGAGTCGTCGCGCTCACCCGATGGGAGAGGCACCTCGCCGCTGGCCGCATCCCTCGCCGGCCTCGTGCTCAAGCCGTTCGCCGGGTGGGCGGCGCCCGCGGCGATCGCCGGCCGCACCCTGGCGATGTTCGAGGCCCTGGTGGACGAGGACATCGAGCGCGACCACGCCGTCGAGCTGGTGGGGGATGCCTGCTGGGAAGTCTACGCGCAGTGGGGCCAGATCCCAAAGCTCGCATCGTGGATACGCTCCGGTGACCGGGTGCTGGCACGCCTGTGGGGCGGCCATCTCGAACGCCATGGTTCGCTTCCCGGAGGCGCACCGTGTTGTGACTTCCGGTTCAAGGCGGATGTGGAACCGCCCTCGCCGCCAGTGCGGAGTTCGTGATGCGGATCCAATGCGCCGCGTGCGGCTGCATCGTCGACGGCGGCATCCGAGTCGCCGTGTGCGGCGACCCTCGATCTTGCTGCTCGGCCCTGCCCGTAGTCGAGGACCTCCCTCGATCCTCCACCGCCGACGCATCCGAAGAGCAGGACCGCTCCGCGCACCACACCTGAAGACGCCAGCACCTACGAATCGGAGAAACCCTTGCGCAGCCGGGACCGTTCCGGGTGCCGCTTTCTCAGATCCGCGCCAGGGTCAGGGGCACCATGACCAGGCCGAAGCCGACGACGCCGAGGCACAGAGCCGTGGCGGTGACACGACGGGCGCCGTGCATCCGGTGCTCCTCGGCGAGGGCCCGCCTCTCCAGCGCCAGCAGGAACCCCAGCACGATTGGCAGCAGGAGGGCGTTCATGACCATGACGTCCGTGACCAAGCCGACGAGGTCGACGCTCAGGAGCACCATGACTGCACCGGCGACGTGCGCTGCGCTGTATGCGATGTAGAACTTCGCCGTCTTGGCGCTGGGCTTCTCGTTGAGCGTGTGGGTCCAGCCCGAGACCTCTGCGAGCCCGAAGGCGCCCGCGAGGGAGGCGACCAAGGCGGCCACGAGAGCCGCACCGAGCATGGCGCCACCGAGGAGGATCCTCGCCCCGGCGACCCCGAGGAACGGCAGGAGCGCCGAGGACATCTCTCCCACGGTCTCGAGGGAGGCGCCGGGATGATGCAAGCCGACCGTGGCAGCAAAGGTGACGACAGTGGCGATCATGACGAGCTGGGTCAGGACCGCCCCGGTGGCGGTGTCTCGTCGCGCGCTGCGGATATCTCGCGCCCCCAGCCCTTTGTCGATCACCGCACCCTGCTGGTAGAAGATCATCCACGGCATGATCACGGCCCCGACGTTGGCGGCGAGCAGCTCCACGTACGAAGCGCGCTCGAGCGGCAGGTGACCCAAGCCTGCACCGAGGGACGGGAGGCTCGGGTGGGCGAGGATCATGGCCGGGATGAAGACCAGCTCCATCAGCCCGAGCACCACCCCGGCGCGCTCGGCCCGGCGATAGCTGCCAGTGAGGGCGATGCCGATGAGGAAGGCGGCGGCGAGCGGCACGGTGAGGACCCGGGAGACGCCGAAGAGCTCCCCGACGCCCGCCACGGCGGCGAGCTCGGTGAGGAGCGCTCCGACCGCCGATGCGAAGAGCGTCGTCGCGGAGAGCCATGCCCAGCCCGGCCCGAAGCGCTCCCGGATCAGAGCGCCGTGGCCTTTGCCGGTGTGGATGCCGAGCCGGACGGTCATCTCCTGGACGAAGTAGAGGACCGGGACGAGCACGAGCTGGGGTAGGAGCATTCGGTAGCCCCAGCGAGCTCCGGACTGAGCCGCCGTGATCAAGCTCCCGGCGTCCGTGTCGGCCAACATCACCAAGAGGCCCGGGCCCCACACGACCATGAGCCCTGCGAGCAGCAAGCGCCGTCTGCGGCGCGGCAACCCGGCGAGGGGACGGGGGAGTGTTTCGGTGGCTGCTGTCGGACCAACGACTCCGATACGGCCAGGCATGCGCCACCGCCCCATCCGCTACGGTTGAAGCGGGGTGCCGACGCCTCCTGCGCAAGGACCACCGAGCTCGGGCGTGTAGCGCTGGCTCGCCCGGAAGGTGTCGACGAACCGCTGCAGCCTTGGGTCGTTCGGCGAGTTGACCCGCAGCTGGAATCCCCACGAGGAGATGACGATTGGCGAGGCCAGACCGGGGAAGGGGCTCAGATCGACGTAGCGCGACCCGGAGTGGTCCACGACGCTCTGTCGCGACTCGAAGGAACGCAACTCGGCTACTTCGGCGGGTGGAAGCGATGGTTGGTAGGTGATCCAGACGGCGCCGTGCTCGAGGTCATGGACGGCACGCTCGTTCGGCACCGGGTTGTCGTAGACCCCGCAGTTCATCCACACCGCGTTGTGGTCGCCGCCGACCGGCGGGATGACGGCGTAGCTGACGGGACCGGAGACGTGGGTGTGCCGAAGTGCGCGGACTGCGGGGCCATTGTGGCTGTCGGCCGGCCAGCCGGTGGTGTCATAGGCGACAACTCCCGGGATGCCCGAGGTGTTCGGCACTTCGAGCGCGGCCGGCTGCACGTCGGGAGTCCCGCCTCCAACTCCTGGCGGCATGGTCTCGTCGCCCGTCCGGGTCCCCGAACCGCCCGAGACAAGCAAGACCACGATCAGCACGAGCACGAGGATCGTGGCGACGGCGCCCCCACCCCACCAGGCGACGCGTCGGCGGCGCCTTCGCGCCTCCTCGGCGGCGCGCTGCCCGGCGAGCTCGGCCTGACGCCCGCGGCGGATCTGAGCCTTGGTCGGGCGGCGCGCAGTCGGCGGTGCCATGCGGCTGGAGCCCGGACGGCGAGCGTGCGGCTCGCTGCGCTGCTTCGGAGTCGTCGCTTGTCGGCTCATCTGTAACCTCTCAATCGCTTGTCGGCTCATCTGCGACCTCTCGCGGGTTCTCCCTGCGGCGCAGGTCTGCCTCGACGAGCGACAGCGCGCAGGACACAAGGAGCCGCGGCATCTCGCCGGTGTGCTTTGCCTCCAGTGCCGCCGCCAGGCGCGGCAGCCACGCGACGAGATGGGCGAGCATCGCTTCGACCCGGCGGGCCCGTTCTGGACTGGCAGGACGACCGGAGGCCACCGCCACGAAGGCGAGCTCCACGCCGACATGGTCCGGCGCCTGGATGAGTGAGCCCCCCGGACCGCGCCGGCGCCGGTCCCACGAGAGCTCCTCTGCGTCGAGCAGCGCGAGGACATCGAAGGTGGACCGACCCCAGAGCAGCCCGTCGTCGAGGTAGACGGAGGCATAGGACGGAACGTGCCGAGCGGGGACCGGCGGCCCGAAGCAGGCGATGTGGTCCGCCGCCGCCCGCGCCCGCTCGGTCGCGGTCGCGGCGGCGAGCTTCGTGATCGTGCTGATCCATACGTCGCGGTCCTCGCACACGCGGGCGGTGGCCTCGATGAGAGAGTCCAGCTCCGGCAGCGAGTCACGGCTCACGGCGGCGGGGCCGTCAAGAAAGGCGTGAGCCAACAGGTCATAGCTGGCGGTGAAGACGTCAATGGCCTGGGCAGTGAGCATCGTCAAATCCTCTCCACGGCAACTCGCGTCTCGAAGTAGGCCTGGCCGCCGGTGACCGCGTCCATGCACCCGACCGTCCACCCGTCGGCACCGGCGAGGGAGGTGTCGAGCCGGATGACCGAGTTGAGCCGCACCGCAGTCCCCCGGGTGGCGTCGCCGCCGACCGCACTGCCGTCGATCGTCGTGCTCGCAGCCCCGGATTGCCAGTGCCCGTAGCCGTGGGGGAAGGCGACGACGCCCGGTCGCACGCCGGGGAGCAGCCGCAGGCGGCCGACGGGTGCCCGCTCGCGGGGCAGCGTCGCGGAGTAGACACGCACGAGGTCTCCCGCTTCGAACCCGCGGCGGGCGGCGTCGCTCGGGCACATGTCGATGAACCCCTCCGGCATGAGCTCGGTGAGCCAGGGATCGACGATGCACTGGCTGTGGCTGAGGATCGTCGACTTGTGGGTGCTGAGCACGAAGGGGAAGCGCGAGGCGGGATCGAGCTGCTCGAAGCTCCTCCCTGCCAGGTCGGTCATCGGCGCGAAACGGGCGGTGCCGCAGAAGCGCTCGCCGCTGAGCGAGTTGCGGGTCGTCGCCACGTCGGGGTTGTAGAGCTGGCAGGGGAGCCCGCCCTGTCCGTAGCGGTAGGTCATCCACGCCGGGCCGGTGGCCGGGTTCGCTGGAAGCCTTACCGCCGACAGGAACGACGCCCGCACCTCGGCAGGGCTGATCTGGTTGGTGGCACGGGCGTAGTGCTCCAAGCCGGTGTCGAGCACGAGGTTCTGGACGATCCTGCCCAGGCGGGAACTGCTGCCCGTGCTCGGTAGGTACGCGACCTCGTAGTCCTCGAAGCGCCCGCCACGCGCCAGCACGTAGGCGACCTTCGGCCACTCGGAGCTTCTGATCGCGCGGCGGCGGGTGGCAATCAGCGGCGCGACTGCGGCAAGCTCGGCCCTGCTCGCGTTTGGGACGGGTCCCAGGTTGTGCAGAGCTCCGTCACGCCAGGCCTGGAACGTCGGGTCGTAGGCGACGTTGGCCACCATCTTCAGGTAGTAGTCCTCACGGGTGTCGAGGGAACCCCCCTCGGCGAAGGCGTGCTCGCCGAAGCCCGGCAGGCCGAGCGCTTTGGCGACGTCGATGAGGAACTGCTCCATGCACATCGGGTAGCCGCTGGCTGTGTGCCCGGTGAGGGGCTCGATCACGGGCTGGCGGACGCCCTGGGCCTTGGTCGGGACGACGGGCCAGACGCCCGGGAACTCCCACGACTCGAGGAAGGTCGTGTCCGGCACGACGTAGTCTGCGAAGACGGCAGTCTCCGACATCACGATGTCGGTGGCGATGAAAAGCGGCACCCTGTCGAGGTCGGTGATGAGCCGCTGGAAGGGGAGGGCGGGGTCGTCGCAGCCGCCGATCGCTGGCGCGCTCCAGGCCGGGTTGGCGGCATGTGACAGGACGATCTTCGCCCCGTACGGGTAGCCCTCGCGGATCCCGGCGAACATCTCCGGCCACTGCCCGCCGCCGAAAGGGAACCAGGGCCGCCGCGCCGGGTAGGGATTGACGCCGGCCTTCACTTTGGCGGCGTACTCGCCGGAGGTCTCGTAAGCGACGCCGCTACGCGAGATCGGGACGCCGGCAGGGACGTTGGCGGGCTGGCCCGGCCAGGACCCGAGCGCGTACGGAGCCCCGGAGCTCCCTCCGGCGTAGTCCGCCGTCCCGCCGCCGACCACGTAACCGCCCATCCAATCGAGGCTGCCGACGAGGAAGTTGAGCGTCATGACAGCCCGGCAGGCGTAGAAGCCGTTCGTGTGCATGGCGGGACCGCGCCCGTAGTCGGCCACCGCCTGGCGGCCGTAGCTGGTGAACTCGGCCGCCAAAGTGGCGATCAGCTCCGGGGGGACCCCCGCCTGGGTGGCGTACTGCTCGAGGCTGAGCGCGCGGGCCTCGCCGTAGAGGAGCTGGAACCCGGTAGCGCACCTGACGCCGTTAACCACGGTTGTGTTGGTGTCGAGCGCGCCGGCCGGCCAGAGCTCACCGGATCGTGCGCCGGTGGCGGGCACGGGCACCCTCGTCGAAGGGTCGATCACGACGCCCGCCTGCCCGGAGCCGGAGGCAAGCCCCATGGAGCTTCCACCGCCACCTCCCATCTTCTCTGGGGAGAGCCCCGCCTCGGCGGGCGTGAGGAACGATCCGTAGCGGGGATGCTGCGGGTCGGAGACGACGAGCCAGGTGGCATTGGTGAAGCTCGGCATGCCCGCCTTCGCCGCCGCCTCCTGGCTCGGGCACGACAGGTAGGCGGCGTCGTAGGCGGCCTGCTCGATGATCGAGCGGATCATCCCCATGGCGAGGGCGCCGTCGCCGCCCGGGCGGACGTAGACGCAGCGATCGGCGTACATCGACGAGTTGTTCGCCCGGACGTCGACGACTACGAAACGTAGGGATCTGGAAGCAGACGCCTCGGCGACCTTGCGCCCGAGCGCCTGCATCGGGAACCCTCCCGTCGTAGGGTTCAGCCCGAAGAAGATCACGTACTGGGCGTTGGCGAGATCCGGCTTGAGCGGGTCCGTCATCCCGTCGAGCGAGAGCATCGTCGCCTTCATGCGGGGGAGGTCGCAGACGGCGTCGGCCGCTTCGAGGTTGACCGTCCCGAACGAGGACGCGAAACGTGAGAGGAGATCCGTCTGGCCGTTCTCGGCCATTCCGTAGAAGACGACGAGGCCGTTCGTCTCCGGGCCGAGACCTGGGTCGGCCGGGTCGATCGGCCGGTAGCGCCCGCGACCATGGTCGTAGAGACCGGCGAAGCCCTCGACCTGACGGCGCTCTTCCCCCGCCACCGCCGAGAAGAGCGTCCCGCCGGCGACGACCTCGTCGACGAGCTGCTCCCAAGAGACGGCCTCGAAACGCCCCGAGCCCCGCGGCCCGCTCCGCTTGAGGGGAAGGGTCAGCCGGTAGGGGTCGTAGACGGTCTGGCGGCCCGCTTGCCCCCGGTTGCAGAGCGAGTGCGGAGTCGCCCACACCGCCGCCGAGGCGGCAGGCGTGGCATACCGGGCGTGCGGCTCGGTGCTGGCGGGGTGGTAGGGATTCCCGTCCAACTTCTGAAGGACGCCCCCGAAGACCTCGGCGGCGAGGCCACAGTCGCTCCCGCACTGCTTGCAGACGCTGTAGATGGTGCTCACGCCGGTGAGGGTCGCCGGGCGGTCCGGGTAGACGAAGGTGCCCCTGCGATGGAAGAGGTCGCCCACCCATGGCGCCGCACCCCAGCTGGCGGCGGCAACGCCGCCGCTCACCATCCCGGTACGGGCGAGGAAAGCCCTGCGGCCAAAACGTGCCCGGCCGTCCGCCGCCGGCTCGAGGCGATGAGATGACGGAGCGGAAGGAGTGCCCACCGGTGCAGGCAAGAGCGTGCCGGCAGGCTCCGTGTCCCGAGCAGCCGCCTCGCGCCAGGGCAACAGCCAGGAGAAGAAGAGGAACAGCAAGACGGCGATGGCGAAGACCCCGAGCACCGTCTGGACGGAGTCGAAGCCGGTGAGCGGCACCGACATGTGGACGATGCTCGAGGAGACCTTCGACTCCATTTGCCCGCCGAGCACGACGTTGTAGCGCATCGCGTAGACCCCGACCACGACGCAGAGGGCGATGGCGGCTCCCCCGAGCACGGAACGCCTGACCGGCCGGACGAGGAATAGGAGCAGCGGCAGCACGATCCCCACTCCGAGCTGGAGGCCGAGGTAGCTGAAGGCGTGCGGTCCGTGCAGGAAGACCGAGCTCACGCCCTCGCTCACCGGTCCCTGCGTGTAGGCGGAGACGCCACTCGTGACGAGGTCGACGACGTCCAAGAAGCCGTCGAGGGCGAGGAAGCCCACCAGCCAGAAAAGGAGCGTCCGGGTCAGCTCACGGTCGCACTGATCGCGGTAGAAGCGTCCCGTGAGCCCGTAGACGAGATACATGAAGGCCATCCCGGAGACGACCGCCGAGACGATGAAGAGCACGGGCATGAGCGCCGTCGACCAGATCGCCCGTGCCTTCACCGCCCCGAAGACGAAACCGATGTAGCCGTGGAACAAGAAGGCGAGCAGGATGCCGATCGCCGAGAGGCCGACGAGCACCTTGGCGTCTCGCCGCTCGGCCCGCTCGCTCAGGTCGCTGCTCCCGAGAGCGAGCAGCGAGGAGAGCCGCGCCCGCCAACCGGTCCCGCCGGCGCGCATGACGTTCTTGCGCCGAAAGGCGAAGTAGGTCTCGACGGTCATGAGCACGACGTAGCTCAGCCAGATCAAGGTGAAATCGCCGAGCGGCGACCAAGGGATGTGCGGGCGGGTGAAGAGCTCGAAGGCGTTGACGGGTTGGCGGGCGTCGGCGAGCACGGTCACGGGGGCGGCGAGAAGGAGGGAGAAGCTGACGATGAGGGCGAGAGGGGCGAGCCTTGCGAGGCGATGCACCTTGAAAACGTGGCTGAGCGAGGCGACAACGAACGAGCCGGCGACGAGGCCGGAGATGAACGGGTAGGTGGCGATGAGCAGTCCCCAGTAGACGTTCTCGAGGGCACCTCCTCGAAGGCCCGGGTCGAGCGCGAGCATTCTCATGTCGCTCACTCCCCTCCGAGGGGTGTCTGCAGGACCATCTGGCCGCTGAGCTCGGCGTACTGATCGGTGTTGGTGCCGACGGCGTAGGGGTAAACGGTGTCGAAGGCGGTGGCGGCGCTCACGAGCTCGCCGTTCAGGTTGATGTAGAAGATCTGCGGATCCGTCCCCTCCTCGGGAAGGAGCGTGATCGTCGGGTACTGGGCAAGGAGCTGGGAGGCGGCGCTCTGCGGGTCGTTGAGGTCGCCGAAGACCCGCGCCCTTCCGACGCACGAGGTGACGCAGGCAGGGAGGAGTCCCCGGTCGAGGCGTTGCACGCAGAAAGTGCACTTGTCCGCCGTCTCCTGCACGCTGTGGAAATATCGGGCGTCGTACGGGCAGGCCTGGATGCAGATCCCACAGCCGATGCACTTCGTGTAGTCGACAAGGACCGGGCCATCCCCGCGCTTGAAGGTGGCCTGCACCGGGCAAACGATGACGCAGGGCGGGTTGTCGCAGTGGTTGCAAAGTCGGGGGAGCGCCCACCGCTTCACCGTCGGCGTGAAGCGCCCGTCTTCGGTGACGATGGAGCCCGACGGATCCCGGACCATCGTGCCGAGCTCGACCACCTCCACCCAGGTGCGGTAGTTGCCCGGCGGCACGTTGTTCTCGCTCTTGCAGGCGACCACGCAGGCCTGGCAACCGATGCAGCGGCGCAGGTCGATGACCATCCCCCAGTGGTGCGATGCGGCGGACTCGTCGGGGAAGGCCTCGTAGTAGGCGGGCTGGTCGCGCGAGTTGAGGATGGTGGGCACCCAGGCGCCCGGCCGGCTCCAACCGTCTGGCCGGGCGTTCAGCTCGTCGACCGTCCAGCTCGCCCAGCGGGGCTTGAGCGCGAGCACCTTGGAGAGGGGAAGGCGGCCCTTCAGGCGGGTCGGAAGGAGCGCTGCGGCGGTCCGTCCGGCCCGCAAGCGGGTGACGACGCCCCCGGACGCGGCAGCGACCGTCATCCCGAGCGCAGCTGTGAGAGCCTGGCGGCGCGTGAACGCGACCCGCTCGCCGGTTGCTCGGGAGTCGTCCGGTCTCGATCTCGCCCCCATCGGCTCTCATGCTCCGCCGTCCCGGCAGTCCCCACATCGGCGAAGCCGCTTACATCGGCCGGTAATCCCGCCTAGGCGATCTCGCGTACGCGACAGTGCGACGCCGTCGGCCCGGATGGCGATGCACAATGTGAGCAGCCATGTCGCCCCGCCCGATCCGCGTCATTGTCGTCGACGACCACCAGGTCGTGCGGGAGGGGACACGGCGGATCCTCGAGGCGGCGGGTTTCGAAGTTGTCGCCGAGGCTGCCACGGCCGCCGAGGCCGTCACGGCGGTCGCCGCCGGTTCCCCTGACGTCGTCCTCGCCGACGTCAGGCTGCCGGGCATGACCGGCATCGATCTCACCGCCCTCTTGAAGGACAGGCATCCGGCGATCAAGGTGCTGATCCTCTCGTCGTACGCGAACCCGGCTTACGCTCGAGCGGCGCTCAAGGCGGGTGCTGCCGGCTATCTGGTCAAGACCGCCTCCGACGACGAGCTCGTGGGCGCCGTAAGGTCGGCGTCGCTCGGTACGGGGGTGCTCGACTCGGGCGTCTTGTCGGAGCTCATCTCGGAGACGGGCGGCGACTTCCAGATGCTCACGGGCCGGGAGCGCGACGTGGTCGAGCTCGTCGTCGCAGGGCTCCCGAACAAGGGGATCGCCGCCCGCCTCGAGGTGAGCCCGCGGACGGTCGATGCCCACCTTGCGCACCTGTTCACCAAGCTCTCCGTCTCGTCACGGGCCGAGCTCGTGGCGTGGGCAGCCCGCCATGGGATGTTGGGGGAGTGACCGGAAAGGTGCCCTCGGAGCGGCCCGGGAAGGGACTCGGCGCCTATCTGCCGCCGATCCACGACCGGCGCTTCTGGTTCACCCAAGGGCTGGTTCTCGTGGTGTCCATCGCCCATGCGGTCGTCCACATAGCGGTCGGCGGGTTGCCCGACGTGCTCGTCCTGATCCTGTACACGTTCCCGGTGATCTATGCGGCTCTCGAGTTCGGCTTCCGGGGCTCGGTCGCGACGACGGCGCTCATAGTGGTGCTCTCGCTGCCCTTCGTCATCCACGACGCCCTGTCGGGCGTCGGCTCGGATTTCGTAGGGCACCTCGTCGAGCTCGCCATCCTCGTCGTGGTCGCTCCGGTCGTGGGGCGGGTGGTCGAATCGGAGCGAGCCGCCCGCCGGGCGCACGAGGTGGCGGAGATCCGGTACCGGGCGCTCTTCGAGGCGAGCGGCGTGCCAGCCCTTGTCCTCGACGAACAGGGATGTATCCAGGAGGCCAACCCTGCCGCCGCATCGTTGCTGCAGGGCGAGCTGCAGGGCAGGCACCTGAGCCAGGTGCTCGGCATGGCGGCCGCGGACGCGATCCTCGGAGGCGACCCGCCGCAACGACTCGACGTCTCCTCGGGCCTGGCGTTGCGGCCCATAGTCTCGGCTGCCGTGGGCGAGGCGGGTGAGCGCCTCGCCCAGGTCCTGTTCCAGGACGTCACGGAGGAGACCGCCGGCAGCCGGAGGACTCGGGCCTTCGCCCTTGCCGTCCTCGTCGCCCAAGAAGACGAGCGCCGGCGTATCGCTCAGGAGCTCCACGACGAAGCGTTACAGCTCGTGGTCGAGCTCCGTCGCCGCGTCGAGCGAGTCGTGCGGTCCAGCCCACCCGACTGCGCCGGAGGCGAAGAGCTGCTCGCGGCGCGTTCGCTCGCCGACGCCGTGATCGAGGAGCTCAGGACCGTCGCCGTCCGTCTCCGCCCGCCCGACCTCGCCGATCTCGGTCTCACAGCCTCACTCGAGCGGCTCGTTGCCGAGGCCCGCCGCCGGGGCACTCCGGCCGAGATCGAGGTCGAAGGCCGCGAGCCCGCCCTCCCGCCGGACTTCGCTCTCTCGCTCTACCGGGTAGCCCAGGAGGCGCTCACGAATGCTGAGCACCACGCCCGGGCCCAGCACGTCGGCTTGCGGCTCGACTTCTCGGACTCGAGCGCTGTCCTTGTCGTCGAGGACGACGGGGTCGGGTTCGTGGTGGGCGATGCCGCGGCGAGCGAGGCGAACGCCCATCTGGGACTGCTCGGGATGCGCGAGCGGTTGCAGCTCGTTGGCGGGACCCTCGAGATCACCTCTGCGGTCGGCGAGGGAACGACCGTTGCCGCGGCCGTGCGCCTCTAGCCCGATCCGGTCGGCTCACCGGCGGCATAGCGTCCGTGCAGGCTCTCCGCCCCCAGGAACGATACCCCTCCCCCTCCCACGCCGCCACCACGCTCCAGCAGGTGAGGCGCGCCGACCACCGGGCCAGCTCCGCAAGACGGCCCTCCCCGTACAAGGCCCGGGCACCTCGTAGACGCCGAGGCGGCGCTCGGCGCCCGGGAGATGGGGCTAACGCCAACTCTCGCGTCTGTGGGTAGTGCACCTCAGGGCTGATCCTCGGCGGCGGTCAGAGTAGAAGATCCCCTTGCTGTACAAGGCCAAACTGGTCGTGTCTCTACCGATGCATCGGGTCGTTGTGGGGTCGATCTCGCTGTACGTTGGGTCCCGCCTAGCGGAGTGAAGATGAGGTCAAGCCGCTTTGGGGTCAGCCCGGAAGGCCGATAGTCACGGGCATGTAAGACCAACTGGCGAGGATGCCTGACTTCGGTCGTCATAGCTTGTGAAGTAATGGCATGAATCGTACAGCGAACCATACCCCAGTCAGAGGACGGGCGGCCCGCCCCGGCGGCGAGTTCTTCGCCCGCCCGGCCGGGCCCAACCACCGTCGCTTCGAGGCCCTACGTGCGTACCTGTGGGAGGGGGCCAGCGGCGAGGAGGCCGCGGCGAGGGCCGGCTACTCGTTGGAGACGCTGCGATCGGTGGTGCGGGACTTCCGCGCCGGCAAGACCGGGTTCTTCATCGACCCGCGGCCCGGGCCGAGGCGTGCCCCGGCCAAGAACGCGGCGCGTGAGCGCATCATCGAGCTGCGCCGTGCCGGCCACTCGGCCACGGAGATCTCCGAGGCGCTTCTCGGCACCTCGACCCCGCTCAACCGCACCGGGGTCGCCGAGGTGCTGGCCGAGGCCGGGTTCCCCCGCCTACCGGTACGACCGCCCGCCGAGCGTGGCGCCCCCTACCGCTACCACCCCCGCCGGGCCGCCCGCATTGTGTTCGGCGAGCTGGCGCCACGGGCCGAGACCAAGGTTGGCGGGCTGCTGGCCGTCGTCCCCGAGCTCGTCGCGCTCGACCTGCCCGGCCTCATCAGAGCCGCCGGCTACCCCGGCACATCGGTCATCCCGGCCACGAGCTACCTGCTGTCGCTGCTCGCCTTGAAGCTGGTCGGGGTCGCTCGGGTCTCCCACGTCGAGGACCTGGCCGCCGATGTCGGAGCCGGGCTGTTCGCCGGGCTGGTGGCCCTTCCCAAGGCCACCGCGCTCACCACCTACTCCTACCGGCTCGACCACTCCCACCAGGCCGCATTCCTCGCCGCGCTCGGCAAGGCGATGCTCGCAGCCGACCTCGTCTCGGACGCCTCCGGCGACCTCGACTTGGACTTCCGCGCCATCATGCACTGGGGCGAGGACGTGGTCCTGGAGAAGCACTACGTCCCCCGCCGCTCCCAGCGCACCCGCTCGGTGCTGAGCTTCTTCGCCCAAGACGGCGCCAGCCAGACCCTCGTGTATGCCAACGCCGACCTCACCAAGGACACCCAGGCCCGCGAGGTGCTCGTCTTCGCCGAGCTCGACGCCAAAGGCATCAACTTCCTCACCCTCCGCATGCGCTCACCGTCGCTCCTCCGCCACATCGCCTCCCTGCCCCCATCGGCGTGGCGGACCGTGGCTCTCGATCGCGACGGCAACTACCGCCGCCCGAAAGTCGTCGACGAACAAGTCAGCATCTCCGCCTACCCCGGCACCGTGCGCCAGCTCGTCGTCACCGGCCTCGGTCGCGACGCCGCGACGGTCATCATCACCAACGACCGCGTCGCCACCGCCAAGCAGCTCATCGAGCGCTACGCCCGGCGGATGAACATCGAGCAGCACTTGGCCGAATCGATCCGCTCGTTCCACCTCGACGCCCTAGCCGGCTCCGTGCCGCTCAACGTCGACCCAGACGTCGCGCTATCGGTGCTCGCCGGCGCGGTGCGCGCGTCGTTGCGCCGCCGGCTCACCGGCTACCACCACGCCACCCCAGACACCCTCCAACGCCGGTTCCTGTCCACAGGAGGCCTCATCGTCGACAACGGTGACTCCGTCCTCGTCCAACTCAAACGGCGCACCTACTCCCCGGTGCTTCGCCAGGCCGACATCCCCGAGGTCGCAGTCCCCTGGTGGGGGGGACGCACCCTCCGCTTCGAATACGACCGGCGATAGAGCCTGTTGCACGAACCCCTGAGGCGATCTGCAAAGGCCCTGGTAGCGCGCGGGAGGTCCACCACCCGAACAGGGCCAGTTGCGACGATGGCGTCGTGGCCTAAGACTTCCTCGCCCCCGAGCGCGACCAGCTCTACCTGCTCCCGCCGTCGATCGCCGACTGGCTCCCCGAGGACCACCTCGCCTTCTTCATCCTCGACGCGGCGGAGGAGATGGACCTCTCCCCCTTCTACGGCGACTACCGCCAAGACGGCTGGGGAGGCGCCGCCCACCATCCGAAGGCGATGGTGGCGCTGCTCGTCTACGCGTACTGCGTGGGCGTGCGCTCGTCTCGCCAGATCGAGCGCGCCTGTTACATCGACGTCGCCTTCAGGGTGATCTGCGCCGGGCTGTTCTTGGACCACACGACGATCGCCCGCTTCCGGAGCCGCCACGAGCAGGCGTTGAAGCACGTGTTCTCTTCGTCGCTCCGGCTGTGCCAGCGCGCCGGGATGGCCAAGGTCGGCCTCGTTGCCTTGGACGGCACCAAGATGGCGGCCAACGCCTCGATGCAGGCGAATCGCACCAAGGAGACCATCGACCAAGAGGTCGAGAAGATCTTCGCCGAGGCAGCCGCCACCGACGACGCCGAGGATGCGACGTTCGGCACCGAACGAGGAGACGAGCCACGCGCAACATGAAGAACAACCCCGCCCCTCGCACCGTCCGGCGCGGCCCGCTCCGAAAGGACGCCACGATTGTCGAACAGATGGACCGCAAGGTGTCGAAGAAGGCCGGGCGTGCACTCTACCGTCGTCGCCAGCAGCTCATCGAACCTGTCTTCGGCCAGATCAAGGACGGACGGGGCATCCGGGGCTTCATGCGAAGAGGCGAGGCTGCCTGCGACTCGGAGTGGAAGCTCATCTGCGGCACCCACAACCTCTTGAAGCTCTACCGTCGCGCCCGAGCCGAACCGTCGCTCACCCCGTTCAGCCGGATGGCCGTCAGGACCACCTGCTGATCGAAGGCGGCACACCCGACCTCACGGCCACCCAGCGCCTTCGGGGCAATCGGGCCCGAGGCTCACCTCTCGGCAGCTGCCGGCTGCTGTACGACCGCCACATCCGCGAGGGTTCTCGCAACAGGCTCGATAGGGGTCGAAATAGCTGCGCGAGAATCGGCGCTAACGCCCGGAAGGGCTTTCCATCTCGGTGCTGCGATCTCTGCCTGACGAGACGACGAGCGAGGGATACGTGCGAGGGGTGGCCTGAACGGACTGTTCGAGGAGGCGGTGCAAGAGCATCCGTTGCTGCCGAGTGTGTTCTAGTGAAACGACTCATGCCGCACCTCTTTCGAGGTTCTTCGCCTGACGGTCGCCGTCAGGCGAACCGGAGGGGAGGATCCTTGAGTTCGCTCCCCTCCTCTGCCGCACTCACAGCCAGGAAGCGCAGGGCTCCGTCATCGCGAGTTTCGGTGAGGCGGGCTCAATGGATCACTGCAACAGCGCTGAGCGCTGGTCACGATTGACCGGCACCGAGCGAAGGGGGTTGCAGTGGCCAGGCTGTCCGTCGAAGAGCGTGTCCAGATCCTGAGGTTCCACAAGCAGGGACTGCCCGTCCACCAGATCGCCAAGGAGATGAGCCGGTCGTGGTGGGCGGTGAAGGCGGTGGTGTGTTCCACCGTCGCCATCCAGGAGCGCCTGTACGCGCCCGGTCTGGGCCGGCTGTCGATGGCTGATCGGGAGGAGATCCGAGCCGGCATCGTCGCCGGGGAGACGTACACGGTCGTCACCAAACAACTCGGCCGGTCGGTGTCGACTATCTCCCGGGAGGTGGCGAAGAACGGCGGACGGGCCCACTACCGCGCTCATCGCGACCACCGGCGTGCCGCCCGCTGCGCACGTCGACCGAAGGTGGCGAAACTCGCCGGCCAGCCGGAGCTGCGGTCGACCGTCGAGGACAACTTCGCCGCCCTCGTCACTGCAACCGATGGGTTCTGCGAGAAAGTCAACGCCCGGCCGCACACCGAGACGCGCCGTCCGCCGGCGCAGATGCTTCTCGAGGAGCGCTCCCGCATGCACGTGCTGCCCCGGGCGCCGTTCACCGCCGCGCTCTGTGAGACGCGCAGCGTGCGCGACGACCAGACCATCCGCTTCGGCTCGGTGCACTACTCGCTGCCCAAGCGCTGGGGGGTGCGGAGGAGTGGTGCCGGGTGCACGGCGATCAGCTCGTCGTCACCGGTGTGGGCGACGGCGGCATCGAGGAGGTCGTCCGCCACGAGCTGTCTGTCCCCGGCCATCCACGCATCCTCGACGAGCACTACCCGAACCAACCGAAGGGCAACGGGCCGCCGGTGCGCCCGCTTCGGTCCAGAAGCGACGCCGAGCGGGCCTTTGTCGCCTTGGGCGACGGCGCCGAGCGCTGGCTGCGCGAAGCGTGTGCCACCGGGGTGGCCCGCGTGCGGGCCAAGATGGCCGACGCGGTCGAGCTGGCCACCCTCGTCGGGCCGGAGGCCGTGGACCGGGCCCTCGGGGTCGCCGCGCTGGCCGGGCGCTTCGCCGAGGGGGACCTCGCCTCGATCGTCGAGCACCTGGCGCAGCGAGGCGCGGTGGAGGAGCTCGTGCACGCGGATGAGGCGCACTCGGCGCAGCCCGGCACCGGCACCTGGGAGGGACTTGGACGATGATCCACCCTCCGACGAAGACCAACGGACCGCTCGAGGACCACGAGCTCGCCGAGCTCGCCGAGCTGGTGCCCGAGCACCTTCGCGTCCGTATCTCCTGGTGGTGGCTGCGCCTCGCGAATGTGGGAGACCGGCCGTGAAGGGGCCCGAGCCGCCTGAGCTTCCGGCTGAGCTCGTAGCCCTGCTGCGCCGCATGCGGCTTCCCTCTCTGCGTCAGGCTGCCCCCGAGATCTGCGCCACAGCCCGGGCCCAGCGCTGGGACCCCGCCGAGATGCTGAGGGTGCTGCTCGCAGAAGAGGTGGCCGGTCGCGACCGGGCCACCCGGGAACTGCGACGGTGCCGTGCCGGGCTTCCCAACGGCAAGACCTTCGACTCCTTCGACCCGGCCCGCTCGACCATCCCCCGTCCTACCCAACGGGCCCTTCGCACCTTGGAGTGGGTGGGGCGGGCCGAGAACTTGGCCATCTGCGGGCCGAGCGGCACGGGCAAGAGCCACCTCACCGAAGCCATCGCCCACGCCGTGATCGACGCCGGCATGCGCGTGGCGTGGTTCAGCCTGGAGTCGCTCACCGACACCGTGGGCCGGGCCAAGGTCGACGCGTCGGTCACCAAGGTGGTGGCACGCATCTGCCGGGCGGAGAGACGGTGCGCTCGGCCCAGAACTCCACGGTCGTCGAACATACGTGCGGGGTGTGACAGACGACGCCAAGAGATGATCTCCACGACAGACGGACAGCACCGGTCCCCGCGAGTGGAAGAGGCTCCAACTCACCCCAAAAAGAACCACATCTGCTGTCGACAGGCTCCTGCATCACGCACGTCTCGTGGCCACCGAGGGCCCCTCGCTGCGCCTGGAGGACGCCATGGCCGGCAAGGGGGTGGTGCCGCTCAACCAGTCGCCGCCGGGTGAGCCGGACCGATGACCAGCTCGGCCCTCTTCGTGGCCATCGTGGGCGTCGTCCTCGGCGCTGTCGTCAACGCTCGTGCGCAGCGGGCAGCTGGTGGGAGCCACGACCCAGCCCCCGGCCCCTCCGAGCCGCTCGGAGCGCCACCTTTGGGTCGGGCCCGATCACCGCCGAGCGACCGGACGTGGAACAGCCGCCGGCGGGAGCCCGACGTCCATGTCCCGTTCCTCGAGACCAGCAGTTCGCTCCAACCCACACGACCGCATTACCGCTCACGACGTCGCTCCCGCCCTCAGCGGCCGGAGATCAGTTGTCCGCCCACATGGAATTCCCGCTGTCCCTTGACACCCGGTCACTGGGAGGGCGATCTCATCGTGGGCGCCGGGCACCGTTCGGCCATCGGCACCCTCGTCGAGCGCACGAGTCGCTACGTGCTCCTGCTGCACCTGCCAGAGGGCGGCACCGCCGAGGCCGTGAACACCGCCATGGCCGAGGCCAGTAGCCGCCTGCCCGCAGAGCTCGGCCGCTCGGTCACCTGAGCATCCAGGGAACCGAGATGAGCAAGCACGTCGACATCACGATCGCCACCGGCATCCAGATCTACCTCTGCGATCCCCACTCGCCCTGGCAGCGGCCCTCGAACGAGAACACCAACGGCCTCCTGCGCCATCTCCCTTGCGTCGTGGAAGTCCAGGTCCTCGATCACGACTGCCCGGCAGCCGTTGGCTCGGGCGGTCGCGAGCAGTGTGGAGATCGCCGCTCGTAGGTGCCCGTCACGGGTGGTGGTTGACAGTCCGGCGAGAGCAACCGGAATCGTGATCGGCTGGCCGATCGGGTTCCCCGACGGGTCCACCGCCGTCGCTGCCAGGTGACCGGCGTTGAGATCGACGGCCAGGACTCGGTGGCCCACGACCTGGTCGATGACCGGGGTGGCGGAGGCCGGACACTTCCACGAGGCGTCCAGGTACCAGCGTCCCTTTGCTGGATCGATGGAGATGTCGTAGCACACGGCACCGCACGACAGACCGAGACCCGGCCGCCTTGGATGCGTTGATCCACCACCGTCAGGCGGTGAGAGAGGACCTGGAACCGGCGCTGCTCTTGGTAGCGCTCGGCCTTGGTGGCATACCCACGGAGCCGCCCATGGCGCTCGGCCACCGGGACCGAGAGCCTCCTGCGTATCCGGGTGATCGCCCCTGCCCAGCGAGATGAGCTGGCGCCGGTCAACGAGCCCGTCTTCCTCTTCGGCTGTGACACTGCAACCGCCTTGGCCTGTTGCGCCAAGGCCATCGTCCCCACGTCGCGGCGGGCACAGAAGCCGGTCAGCACCTCGGTCATGTCCCGCACAAGATCGTCGTCGACCTCGCCGTCGTCGATCACCACCAGGTGCCGTCCGTGAGCAGAGAGCGCTCTTCGACCAACTCTGCGTTCATCGGCGCCAGGCGGTCGCGGTGCTCGACAAGACGACCGTGACCTTGGGGTCGGCGAGCAGCCGGCGGAGCTTGGTCCGTGACCCGTTCATCCCCGAGCCGACCTCCGCTTCGACGCCGACCACCGGCTGGCCGCTCTGTACGGCCCATTCGGTGAGCCGGGCCACCTGTCCGTGGGCTTCGGTCGGATCTGCAAGGGCTGCGTCAGGCGAGACGAGGATCGTCCGCTGGTTCACCCTGACCGCAGGCACCGGGAGCGTGCCCGCATGGAACCAGTTGTACGCGGTCTGCGGGTGGATGCCCTGGCGACGTGCCCACTCGGTCAGGTTCACGCACCGATCGTGTCACTAGAACGTGAGCACGTGGTGTATCACTTACTGCCTCTGGAGCAGTTCACCACCCTGCCTCCTGGAGTCAGGCCGGGCATCCTGAGACGGCAGCCCTCCTACCGGTCGCCTGAGGCGTACATCTCGGGTTCGGCCTCGAAGCGCTCCTGGCAGGCGCTCGAGCAGAAGTAGTAGGTAGCGCCCTCGTAGGACGCGCTGCCTGTGGCGGCGGACTCGTCGACGGTCATGCCGCAGACCGGGTCGGTGACAGTAGCCATGCTTCCTCGCTTTAGTGTCGTGGGGTTCGGGGGGAATGGAGCCGCGCAGAGGGCGGCCAGGGCCGTGTGCTCGCCGGGCATCGACCATGCACAACGATATGCAGCTCGGCAGGGCCCCCCACCGCTTGCAGCGCGCGGACGACGGGCCTGGCGCGCGCCGTGGCCTCGTCGTCCGCGCCGACCGCCGCCAGGCCTCCATTGCCTGCGCATCGCTTGGTGTCACCAGGCCGCCATCGTGACAGCAAGGCCATCGCCGGCAGGGACCTGTACGAGCGACGCCAGCTGGCGGGCAACCACCTCGAGGCGGCGCGCATCCAGGTGGTGGTCTCCGGCGAAGACGACGAGCCGTGCCTGCGGGCGCGTGGCAAGAAGGGACCGCACGGCGGCAAGCGGGGCGCTTCGGTCATCAGCGCCGTGGATGGCCACGAGAGGGACTCCCAGGTCATCGAGATCGTCGGCGACGCGATGGTCGACCACGAATGTTTCGCAGCGTCACCTTGGAGCGCGCCGCCGGCGCCAGAGCGCTTGTGGCCCTCGTGGCGTGCCCCCACCACAAGGGCGCCGGGCGGGACCAAGGGCGCGAGGGCCTCGACGTGGTCCTCCAGTGCGTAGCCGCACCGGCGGGGCTTGGGAGAGTGGCCGAACCCCAGAAGGTCCGCGGCGATCACCTCGTGGGGAGGGAGATTCATCCACAGGGCCTCGAAGCAGCGATGCGAGCCGCCAAGCCTCTGCAGGTGGAGCACGGGCGGGCCGGCACCGTGGCGGCGCACGGCCAGCGGGCGAGCACCGCAGCCTCCGCTGGCGTGACCCGCGGCCCTACCTCCCGAGCGCCGGCCGAGCTGCCAGGCCGCGAGCGCCCCGGCGAGGAGGGACCCGAGCCAGTTGGCTTCGAGAAGATCGCCCATGGGGCTGCTTTTCCGGGCTTCGCCTTGCTTGGCCGCCTCACGCGGCCCGCTCGGCGGCGTCCAGGCGGGGGGCGGGGGACATGTCGGACGCCTGTGGACTAGTAGCTGGTGGTATCGGGCGCGAGCGCCGCCCGATACGGGCACGGCGCAGCCGGTTGGCGTTGGTCACCACCGACAGCGACGAGGCCGCCATCGCCGCGGCTGCGATCATCGGGGAGAGAACGATCCCGAAGAACGGGTAGAGCAGCCCCGCGGCGATGGGTATGCCCGAGGTGTTGTAGCCGAAGGCCAGGGCCAGGTTCTGGCGGATGTTGCGCATCGTCGCCCGCGAGATGCCGATGGCGCTGGCCACGCCGGCGAGCGAGTCGGACATCAGGGTGACATCGGCTGCCTCGATGGCGATGTCGGTGCCGGTCCCGATGGCGAGGCCGACGTCGGCCTGGGCGAGGGCGGGGGCGTCGTTGATGCCATCGCCCACCATCCCCACCCGGCGTCCCTCGGCCTGCAGGCGGGCTACTTCGGCCGCCTTGTCCTCCGGGCGCACCTCGGCGAGGACCCGGCCGATCCCGACCTTGGCCGCTACCGCTTCGGCCGTGCGCCGGGCGTCGCCGGTGATCATTATCACCTCGAGCCCGAGTCTCCGCAGCGCCTGCACGGCTTCGACCGAGTCGTCCTTGACCGGGTCGGCGACGGCCACCACGCCGGCGGGGCTCCCATCGACGGCGACGAGAACGACGGTCTTGCCTCCGGCCGTGAGGGCTTCGGCCTGCGCGGGCAGGCGGGCGGGGTCCACCCCGGCGTCTTCGAGGAGGCAGGCGTTGCCCACGAGCACCTCGTGGCCATCGACCCTTGCTCGCACCCCCTGACCGGTGACTGACTCGAAGGTCTCCGCGCGCGCGGCTGGAAGACCCCGCACGGCGGACCCGGCGACGATGGCCTGGGCGAGCGGATGCTCGGAGTCTCCTTCGGCCCCGGCCACCAGACGAAGCAGCTGATCGGGGTCGACACCCTCGACGGGAAGGACGTCGGTGAGCGCCGGGCGCCCGGCGGTGATGGTGCCGGTCTTGTCCAGCACGATCGTGTCCAACCGGCGCGAGGTCTCGATCGCTTCGGCGTTTCGGAACAGGATCCCCGCCTGAGCACCCCGCCCGGTGCCCACCATGACCGCCAGCGGGGTGGCGAGGCCGAGGGCGCAGGGGCAGGCGATGATCAGCACGGCCACCGCGCTGATGAGCGCGTAGGTGAGCACCGGCGCCGGCCCGGCCACGTACCAGAAGGCGAACGCACCCAACGCGACGTAGACCACCGCCGGCACGAAGACTGAGGACACCTGGTCGGCGAGGCGCTGGATCGGTGCCCGGGAGGCCTGGGCCCGACGCACCATCTCCACGACCTGCGCGAGCACGCTCTCGGCGCCCACCTTGGTGGCCCGGACGCGCAGCGACCCGGTGCCGTTCACCGTGGCGCCGACCACCTGGTCGCCGGGGCCCTTTGCGACCGGTAGCGGCTCGCCGGTGATCATCGACTCGTCGATCGCCGAGCGGCCCTCGACCACCTCCCCGTCGACGGCCACCTTCTCTCCCGGGCGTACCAGCACGACATCGCCGGCGATGACCTCTTCGATGGGGAGCTCTCGCTCCACATCGTCCCGAAGGACGGTGGCGGTCTTGGCCCGCAACCCGAGCAGGGATCTGATGGCCTCGCCGGTTCCGGCCTTGGCCTGCACCTCGAACAGCCGGCCCAGGAGGATGAGGGTCAAGATGAACCCGACCTCCTCGTAGTAGACGCCGCGCACCTTGGCCGGGGCGAAGCCGGGTGCCAAGGTGACCACCAGGCTGTAGAGGAAGGCGGCGGTGGCGCCCAGGGTGACGAGAGAGTTCATGTCCGCGCTGCGATGGGCGAGGCCGAGCCAGCCGGTGCGGTGGATCGGCCAGCCGGTGTAGGCGAACACCGGGGCGACGAGCCCGAGCCCGAGCCACGGGTTGGTCAGGATCCCAGGCAGCCAGGAGGGGTGGAAGAAGTCTTTCGCCATCACGCCGAAGAGCACCGGGGCGGTGAGGGTCGACCCGACGGCCACCCGCCGAAAGAGGTCGTGGATCTCCGCGCGCCTTTCGGCCTGCTCGTCGTCCTCGCCGGTCGCGGGCTTGGGCACCGCGCAGCAGTCGTCGACCATGGGCGGCACCACCACGGCGGACGGCTTTCCCGAACGCCCGAGGAGGCGCGTGGAGCTCTCCCTCCCGTCGGTCTCGCCGGGGATGGCGGCGGCGTTGACATCGCTGATCGCCGCAGCGCCCGCCGAGGCGGTCACCTGCCCGCCGCTGCCATCCGCTCGCTGGGCAGCGGGGGCGCCGGCTTCTTCGACGACAAGCGTGCCGTGAACCATGTTCATTCCGCAGGCAAAGCCGTACTCTCCGGGCGCGCCCGGGGTGAGCTCGACGCTCGTCTGGGCGAAGGCGGGTAGGTCGGCGCTGAGCCCGAAGTCGGGGAGCACGACCTTCGAGGTGCAGTCACCGGACTCCTGACGGTCGAAGGTAATGCGGGCAGGGATGCCGGCGCGGAGCCGGACGCGGTTGGGCGAGTACCCGCCGCGCACCGTGACGGTGACCTCCTGCACGCCTCCCGCGACGGCGGCCTCGGCGGTCTTCTTCGGCCCGAAGAACCACCAGCCGAGCCCGCCAGCCACCACGACATCGGCTGCGATCACGGCAATGTCACTCGGGTTCATCCTTCCACCTCTTGGTCTTCTTTCCTTTGCTTCTGCTGGGCGCTTCTGCTACGTGTCCCTAGTTGTCTTGCTGCCACTTCGCGCTACCCAGGTCGAGCCAGGCCCGGAGCCATGGCCCATGGCTCGCATCATGAGAGCCATCATGCCCACGCAGGCCACGGCGAAGATGATGGACCCGGCGCTGATGGTGCCCGTTGCAACGAGTGCCAGAACGATGACGATCATCGGGATGCAGCAAGCGATCATCATCCAGTGATGCCCGCCGCGGCCGGCGTGCCCCGTCTCGTGCCCCTCGTGGGCCGAGTGGTCGTGCCCACGATCCTGGTTGAGGTCGCGCCCGGTCATGTCGGCCTCCGGAGCGACGCCGGCACGTGCCCGAGCTTGGCGTAGAGCGGGCAATGTCCGAACGCCCCGGTCACGGCGAGATCGAGGCCGGCGGCGACAAGGAGCACCTCGAGCACGCCGGCGAGCACCGAGCCGGCTCCTGCGAGGAGTACCGCTCCCGCCACGACAGCGGCGGTGCCGAACAGGATCCGTCCGGCCCGCTCGACAGGGGTGATGTTGACGCTCGGCCTCTGCCAGTGGAGCGGCGATCGGCCGGCGACGGGTGACTTGCTCGAGACCTCCGTTTGCGTACCTGCGTTAGGGGTCATGTCGTGCCTCCTCGGTGGAGCTGCCGTCCTGGTCCCAGCGTCGACCCGCCATGTGAAGACGCCGTGAAGTGGCTCTGCGTTCCATGTGAAGGGCTCCGGCCGGCAGCCAGCCGAAGGGCCGCTCGTGGCCCGCGGGAGTCGCCGCCGCCGTTGCCGGCGCGCATCTCGAAGAGCCGGTCGAAGCGCTCCCCGTCGAAGCGCTCCCCGTCGAAGCGCTCCCCGTCGAAGCGCTCCCCGTCGAAGCGCTCCCCGTCGGAGACGAAGTGGCTCACGACGATCACGCTTCCATCCAGTGGGCGACACCGAAGAGCTGCAGGTGCTCGTCGCAGGTGAGCCGCTCGCAGAGGAGCGGCTCCTGCGGGCAGCAGCCGACCTGGCCCGCGACCTCGACGGTGCCGGCATCGGCGTGGAGGGCGCCGACGAGGATCTTCATGAGGGTTGACTTGCCCGAACCGTTCTCGCCTATCAGCCCCACCGCCTCCCCGGCACACAGCTCCAGATCCGCACCGCGCAAGACCTCGGGATGACGCCGGCGTGGCCACAGGCCGCGCCGGCAGGACTTGGCGATCCCTCGCGCCTGGAGAACCGGGCAGGTGATGTCGAAGGGGACTGGGCCGTCGCCTGCCAGGGGGGCGCGCCCGCCGGGTCCTGCACCGCGGTACCGTCGGTACTGAGCGCCTCAGCCCGTTGGGAGGGGGCGCGCGCCGTCATAGCCGCACCACCTGGCGGATCGTGGCCGCCACCTCGTCGAGGCGGGCCTGGCCGCCGGCGTCGGAGCTCCTGGCGGCCGCCATCACGCAGTGGTGCAGGTGGTCGTTGAGCAATCCCACCGCCACCTCCTGCAGGGCGCGGGTGGCGGAGGCGACCTGGGTGACGATGTGCGGGCACCAGCGGTCGTCGGCGATCATCTTCTGCAGGCCCCGCACCTGACCCTCGATTTTCTTGAGCCGGGCCAGGTAGTCGTCCTTGCCGGAGGCGTAGCCACGGCTTGCCCGCGGCAACGAGACCTTGGCCTCCTCGGGGGCGCTGCACTCGGGGCCGACGAGCTGCTCGGTCGGGGCGGTCATCGCCGGTCCCCGGTACCGGCCGGCGTCTGCCCGTCACCGGCGCGCACCTCGTCGCCTCGGATCAGGTCGCACAAGTGCCGGTACTCCTCGACGTCGATCTCGCCGCGGGCCAGGCGCTCGTCGAGGATCGCCTTGGCGTCGCCGGGGCGCCGGTTCTCGTCCGGGCGACGGCTGAGGCCGGTCACGAAGTACCAGATCGCCCAGACGATGAGCCCCCAGAAGGCGACCATGCCGACAAAACCGAGCAGCCAGCCCCACCAGTGCACCCCGCCACCCCAGTACCACATCATTGGAGCCCACCTCCTTTCGGCCCAGGCCTTGCCGGGCCAGTGACTCGAGAGTGCGCTTCAATACCCCTTGGGGGCAGGGCCATTGGTCACGTCAGGTTCGGGCCGAATGGCTCTACCCCCCATTGGTATACGGGCGCACGCTGAAAGAAAGCGAGACGGATTCGGTTCTCGGCAGGAGGGACTGTCATGGCACAGACATCGACTGCAGAGAGGCGGTGCCCGCCGGCGTGGCCGAAAGACGCCCTGCGAGTCGCCTTCGGGGTGATCTGGGCGATCGACGCCGTGCTCAAGTGGCTCCCGGGCTTCAAAGACAGCTACATGAGCACGATCATGGGAACAAGGGACGGTCAACCGCCCTGGCTGAGGTGGTGGTTCGACTTCTGGATCAACCTCCAGCACCCGGCGGCGACGTTCTTCTGGGCGCTGGTCGCGACGGTGGAGAGCTTCATCGCTCTGGCACTGATCCTCGGCTTCGCCCGCAAGCTCACCTACATCGGGGCTATTGCCTTCAGCCTGCTCATCTGGTCGACGGCCGAGGGCTTCGGCGGGCCCTACACCTCGGGGGCCTCCGACATCGGCACCGCCGTCATCTACGCGGTGGTCTTCGCCGGCCTCCTCGCCCTCAGCTACTACGCCGGCCCGGCCCGCTACAGCGCCGACTACTACCTCGAGCGCCGCTTCAGCTGGTGGTGGCGCCTCGCCGAGCTGCGCCGCCCGGCGCCGCTGGAGCCGCCGCTCGCCCCCGTCGCTCCGCTGCCGCAGACACGGCGCACCGCCTAGGAGGTGCTGGAGACGTGACCCTCTCCGCCCTCGCGCTCGGCGGATCGTCCGCGCCGAGCGCCCCCTCTGCCTCGTCGCAGTACTCCTACTACCAAGAGATGATGGGCCGCTCCGGGATCGGATCGACGATGGGCGGCTCCTCCTACGGCTGGTTGATGGGCCCCTCGGGATACTCCTGGATGATGGGCGGCGCCAGCACTCCGGGTTGGATGCACGGGGGCAGCCTGCCGGGCTTCATGATGGGATCGGGCCTCGATCCCGGCAATGTCATGGGCTAGCTCTCCGCAGATGCCCCCGGGCCCCGGGTGAGCCCGGCACAGGCGACGATGCTCGGCAATGAGGCCCCCGCTGGCGCCTCAGTCGACCGGGCCGCCAACCGGATCGCCTTCGCCGGCCGGCGCGTGCACTTCGCCGTCCTGGCGAGCCCGGCGGGCAACCCCGACGAGACCTTCCGGGCGGCGGGACTCGTCGATCCGACGATCGTCGTCCGCCGGGGGGCGCAGGTCAGCATCGAGCTCGTCAACGCCGACTCCGACACCGCCCACGGTCTGGTCGTCTCCGCCGCCGGTGCGGCCTCGTCGTGGATGCCGATGATGGCCGGCGCCCCAGCCTTCCCGGGGTCAGCCTTGTGGTTCCTCGGCAACCCGAGCCCGGCCAGGATGCGCGAAGGCAGCCTGAGCTTCACCGCCGGCCGGCCCCGGACTTACCAGTACCTCTGCCCGGTACCGGGGCACGCCCAGAAACGGATGGTCGGGACCTTCGTGGTCGAGCCCGGTTGGTGAGCGTCCCGCCCGGCCTTACGGCCGGCGCGCCAGCCCGATGACGTGGGGGGCCACTGGCTTGGCGACGAAGGACGGTTGGGACAGAAACCGCCGCTCCGCCTCGACCACGAAGCCTGCTGACTCGATCGCCGTCAGCGTGTCGCGACCAGTGTGGCGTCCACCGTTCCTAGACACTCAGCGGAACTGAGTCCCGCCTTGCGGGTGGCCCCGAACGGTCTTGGGTCGCCTGGTCAACCGGGGGTGGCCGTTCGGCCGTTCGGGTCTTGCGCCGCAGGTGCGGCTGCACCTTGGGCCTCGCGGGTCCCGGTGTCCCTTGTTCGCTGCTCGGACAGGAGCACCGGTTGCCCGACGCCCTTGGACCGCACGACCCGATGGGCAGCTCTCTTTTCCCCATGCTCTGCTGGGGTCGAGTCACACCTCTTCTGTTGCCGTGCTCGCTGTCGAAGGCCGCGCCTCTCGATGACAAGAGCCGCCGCATGGTGGCCAGAACCAGGTGACAGGGCAGCTGAGCCGGTAGCGCTCGGCCTTGGTGGCATACCCACGGAGCCGCCCATGGCGCTCGGCCACCGGGACCGAGAGCCTCCTGCGTATCCGGGTGATGCGCGCCTGGAGGCTCCGGCGCTCGGCCAAGAGATTGCCAGGGCGAGCCCGAAGGCGTCCTCGCTCGTCCGGGTGATCGCCCCTGCCCAGCGAGATGAGCTGGCACCGGTCAACGAGCGCTTCTGCTCACGGCGGGAGTCGGCCTTCTCCTTGGCCGAGAGCCGGCCTTTACGGCAGCGCTCGGCCAGATCCTTGGCCGCGAGCGAACCCAGATGGGTGCCGACCGCCCTGAGCACGGCCGCGTCGGCGCCGGCGACCTTCAACCGGGTCCGGACCCGGGCACCAGATGGCGGTGCCACTACGAACGCTGCGGTTATCTCTCGCAGGGGCCGGCTCACGAGCCCATCTTCCTCTTCGGCTGCGACTCTCATACTGGAAGGGTTCGGTAGAAGGGGCTGGGTCTGACCCCAATCGTGTGACTGGCCTCGTGCCTTGCCGTTGATCTGTCGGCCCGGTTTCCCTCTCCGGACGCGCACCGACCGGTCGGACGGACGTGACCTGATAGGAGCCTTGGCAGCACCGTGTAAGTCCTGTCCGCCGTCCCGGCCGATGGTGCGATCCCAGTGGTCCACAAGGAGGGCAGGTTCCAGCATGCCAAGGAAGAAGCGGGTTGTCATCGGCGGGGTGGACACCCACAAGGACGTCCACGTCGCAACGGTGGTCGACGAGGTCGGCAAGATCCTCGACACGAAGAGCTTCGAGACGACCGCAAAGGGCTATCGAGCGCTCGTCTCGTGGCTCGAGTCGTTCGGCACGCTCGCCAAGGTGGGCGTCGAGCAACGGTACCGGTGCCTATGGCGCAGGTCTGGCCCGGCACCTCGCAGGCGGAGGGGTCGAGGTCCTCGAGGTCAACCGGCCCAACCGCCAGGCACGCAGGGCTTCCCGGCGGTGCTCGGCGGCCCCGGCCTGCTCGGCGCCCACCGAGATGAGCCGTAGAAGCGGGCGAAGATCGGATGCGACACCTTGGCTGCCATGATCACCTCCGGATGGTTGGCAAGCGTAGGGACGTGGCCGGGCCGGGCCTCAGGTCCGGGGAAGGGCGGCGAGGAGCGCGGCGGGCTGGACGTACATGGTGCCGTCCGAGATCCAGTAGTCGTGGTACCAGAGCACCTTGCCGCGGTAGATGAGGGCAAAGGCGTGCCCCGGGGTGTTCGCGTGCATGCCCTGGCCGAGGGTGTTGAAGGCCTGCGAGATCGAGAGGCCGGCGTCGGAGATAACCGGGGTGGTGATGCCGTAGGCGGCGATTGCCTGGCGCAAGGCGCTCGGCGGGTCGGGGGTGATCGACACGAGCTCGATGCCGGCCTTGGCCAGCTCGGATCCGACTTGCTGGAGACCCTGGATCTGTTGCAGGCATGCCTGGCACGACACCCCTTCGGAGAAGAAGAGGAGGGTCTTGTGGTCGTAGACCGACGAAGAGGAGATGACCTTCCCGCTCAAGAGGTCGGTCCCCGAGAACGCCGGTACGGCGGCCCCGGGACGAAGTCCCGCCCCGAGAGCGACGCCAGCAGGCGCCCGCGAACCGGAGGGGGCCAGCTTGGAAGCAAGCACACTCGGGAGGACGAAGCTCAAGGCAACGAGGCCGACCACGCCGAGCAGCACCAGCACGGCTATTGGGGAACGCCACGAGCTCGAGCGAGCTGAGCGGGGTGTGCGAGAGGCCGGCGCGGCCACCCCGCGGTCGTGTGGCCTATCGGGCTCCCTCGGAGACTGCCGGGGCGGCGGTGGCTTCCCTCCCCTCCTCCTCGGCGGCGGTGCGCCAGCTCCCCGCCGCGCTTGTTTGGCTTTCCTTCCGTTCATGGTCGTTTCTTCCCTTCTTCAAGAGTGCGAATGCGAAGGTGGCGATGAGGGCGGCGAGGATCGGCAGGGACACGACGTTGGGGACTCGTCCGATGTAGGCGCCCGCCTCGCGCGTCCAATCACCCATCACTTTCTGGAAGCCGGGGGCGGTGTTGGACAGCCCGGTCATCGCCAGCACGATGAAGAGCACCCCGAAGCCGGCGAAGATGACGACCCCGGCCAGGCGGAGGACCCCGATCTCTTTGACGTGCGACCCGAGCCGAAGGGTCACCTTGGGGTCGTGCACCTTGTTCTTGGCCCGCCCGTAGACGAGGGCGATCGGGATGAGCGGCGCCATCATCCCGGTCACATAGGCGATGCCGAGCAAGAGCCCGCCGGCGATCGTGGCACTGGTGGCCGAAAGGGCGACGGCCCCGGCGAGCACGGGGGCGCAGCAGGCGGTGGCCGCCCCGGAGAACGCCCCGAGACCGAGCACCGAGGCGGCCGAGCCGGTGAGTCTCGGTTGGGGGAGGTGGACCGACAGCATCGAGCCCCGCCACAAGGCCACGGCCACCCCGATCATCATGAGCCCCCCGACGGTGAAGAGCTGAGGGTGCCAGCGCGCCACGACCGAGGCGATGGCGGCCGCGCCGAGGGTGATGGGAAGCACCACCAGGGCCACACCCGCCACGTAGATGGCCGAGAGGCGTGCGACCCGCAAGCGCTGCCCGCCGCCGATGGCGGCCAGGTAGGCCGGGAGCATCACCCCGGCGCAGCAAGGGGCGAAGAAGGCGACCATGCCGGCCGCGAAGGCGGCTGCCAGCGACCCCCCGAGCAGGAGGTTCATCGCCCGAGGTCCTTGCGCAACCGGCGCTCGGAGAACCGCCCGTAGGCGAGCACCCGCTCGCCGTCAGTGAGCACGGGCAGGAAGGCGAGTGGCACGCCGCGGGTCGCCAGCGCAGCTGCCTCCTCGCTGCTTGCGTCGATCTCCCGGACCTCGGCCGACAAGGTGGCGAGGACCGAGCGGGCGTGGGCGCAGAGTTGGCAGGCCGCGGCGGTGACGAGGAGCAGCTCACGTTGGCCCATGCCCGCGATCATCGGAGCCGGGTGTGAAGCGCTTGTGAAGGTGGCGGCGGCGGTCGTGAATTGTGACCTTCGGCCCCGGCGCGGCCGCTCCCTTGGGAGCGAAACTTCATACCGTCTTCATATGGAGGGCGGTGAATGGACCCATGAGCGAGAGCGCGCCCAACAAGCGGATCGTGGTCGTCGACGACGACCCCTCGGTCCAAGAGGTCACCCGCGCCTACCTCGAGCGAGACGGCTACCTCGTCTACGTGGCCGCCACCGCCGCCGAGGGGCTCGCCCTCGCTGCGCGGGTGAAACCCGGGCTGATCGTGCTGGATCTCATGCTCCCCGACCGCCCCGGCGAGGAGGTCGCCAAGGAGATCCGCATCCGCTCGGACGTCCCGATCCTCATGCTCACGGCCAAAGCGTCAGAAGACGAGCGGGTGGGCGGCTTGGCGCTCGGGGCGGACGACTACCTGACCAAGCCCTTCAGCCCGCGAGAGCTCGTCGCCCGGGTGCGCGCCGTCGTACGGCGCACCCAGGGCGGCGAGATGCCGCTCGTCGAGATCCTCTCCTTCGACGGCGGGGCCCTCCAGATCGACACCGTCGCCCACGAGGTACGCATCGCCGGCCGGCCGGTGGAGCTCACCCCCAACGAGTACCGGCTGCTCACCACGCTCGCCCGCTACCCGGGACGCGTCTACTCCCGTTTCGAGCTGATCAGCCACGTGCAGGGTTACGACTACGAGGGCTACGAGCGCACCATCGACGCCCACGTGAAGAACCTGCGCAAGAAGATCGAGCCCGACCCCCGCCACCCCCGCTACGTGGAGACGGTCTTCGGGGCCGGCTATCGGCTGACGAGGGACCTGGCCGACAGGTGAAGGCGCTCAGCCTGAGAGCCCGCCTGGCAGTCGCGCTGGTAGCTGTTGCATTGCTGGCCGTCGCCCTCGCCGCTCTGATCGGGAACCTGGGGCTCACCTCGCGCTTGAACGAGGCCGCACGGGGGCGTCTCGCCGACTCCGCCACTCACGTGGCCGACATCGCGGCGGCCGCCTACAAGGCCTCGGGAGGCTGGAGCGCCAGTGCCCGGGACGAGCTCAGCCACGTCGCCACCCTCGACGGCCTACACATCGCGCTCGAGCTGCCCGGTGGGCATCGCCTCTCGATCGGACCGAGACCGGCGGGGGTCACGGCGCGCGCGCCGGTCCTGGAGGCCGCCAGGCCGGTTGCCACCGTCGTCGTCTCGGCAGCCAACGGGGACCTCCTCACCCCCGAGGAGCAGCACCTCGCACGTTCGCTCGACGAGCTGCACCTGATCGCTGCGGGTGTCGCCGCCCTGGTCGCGCTGGCCGCCGCCGCCGTGCTGGCCCAGACGCTCACCCGACCGCTGCGCCGCATCCGGGCCACCGCCGAGCGCCTAGAGCGTGGCGAACTCGAGGCCCGCGTCGCGCCGGGCACAGAGCCCGAGATGGGCGCGGTCGGGCGTGCCCTCAACCGCCTCGCCGAGACCTTGGGGCACGAGGAGGAGCTGCGCAAAGAGGGCGTCGCCGACCTCGCCCACGAGCTGCGCACCCCGACAAACGCACTCTTGAGCCGCATCGAAGCCGCCCAGGACAACGTCCTGCCGCCCGAGGAGAACCTCGCCGCCATGCACGCCGAGGCCGTGCGCCTCACCCGCCTGCTCGACGATCTCGCCAGCCTGGCCGACGCCGAGCGGCCAGGACTGCTGCTCGACAAGCAGCCGCTCGACCTCGCCGACGTCGCCCGGGCGGCAGCCGAGTCGTTCTCGCCGCGCTTTGCCGACGCCGGCATCAGCCTCGCCGTCGCGGCCGAGCCGGCCGGAATCGACGGAGACGCCGGTCGAGTCGAACAGATCGTCGCCAACCTGCTCTCCAATGCCCTCTGTTACACCGAGCCGGGCGGCCACGTGACCCTGGCGACGAGGGTCTCAGGACGAGAGGCGCTCCTCGAAGTCATCGACACCGGGATCGGGATCCCACCCGGGGATCTCGGCCACATCTTCACCCGCTTCTGGCGCGGCGATCGCTCCCGCTCCCGGGCGACCGGCGGCACCGGCATCGGCCTCGCCATCGTCAACGAACTGGTGCGTGCCCACGACGGTCGCATCGAGGTGGAAAGCACCGTCAGGCGCGGCTCGCGCTTCCGCGTCCTCCTCCCCACCGTCGACCCGAGCCGTTCCGCTTCGCGCTGACCGCCGCAGCGGTGCCTCGCCTGCCCGGCCATCGCACACCCGGACGCTCGAGCGGCGAGGAGAACGCAACCCCGGCACGGCTTCACGACATGAGCAGACGGTCTTCGCCGGTCTTTCAAACGCCGGCGCCAATCTTGGAGATGACCACAGGAAGGAGGTCGTGAGATGAGCGCCGAAACACTGATCTTCCTGCTACTGATCGGCGGCTCGCTGCTGGCGATGACGGCCATGCACCGAGGCGGCACCTCGGGCCGGATGGGCATGGGCTGTTGCGGCGGTCACGGTTCGCACGAGCCACCCGACACTCACTCCCGGAGCGGCGAGCCGCCGGACGATGCGAGCGCGCAACTCGGGAGCACGGCGGGAGCCGAGCCACAGGCGCCGGCCAGCGAGCGTCGAGGGTCTTGAGATGCGGGCGTGGTTGGCCTCGATCGCACGAGGCCGCAGGTCGAAGAGACCCGTCGCCGTCGCCGCACGCCAGGTTCGCGTCAGCGTGGCTGGCGGCTACCACCCCGACACCGTTCGCGCCGACGCCGGCAGGCCGCTTCGCATCCTCTTTCACCGAGAGGAGTCCTCGACCTGCTCCGAGCAGGTCGTCTTCCCCGCCTTCGGCAAGTCCGCCACCCTGCCGCAAGGTGAAGACGTCGCCGTCGATCTCGTGCCGGTAGAGCCGGGCAGCTATGAGTTCACCTGTGCCTTGGGCATGCTGCGCGGGAGGCTCGTCGTCTCGCCCGCCGGCGACACGACGACAGGCCTTCGCCAGGCGGTCTCGCGACCTGAGGTGACGACGACCTCAACGAGGCGGCCGTCGTAGTTGGCCGGCGATGATTGACTACGGATACGGGCTCTGGGCGCTCGCCGCCTTCAACTCGCTGCTCTTCATCGACTTTGCCGCCAGTTTCTTCCAGCCCTTCCGGGCGTTAGCAACCATTTCCGGGGAAGCTTCGGCGAGCAGCCGCGGGCCGGCTGCGAGCCGTCGTGAATCAGAGGCCGAAGGCTCGGCTCCGGCGGCGTGCAGTACGGGACGAGCCGCCGCGCCTTCCTCGCCGCGCGAACCGGAAGGTGAACGCCAGCAGACTGAGCAGCCAGGAGGCGAGCAGCCACAGGAAGCTCCCGCCGCTCACGAACCACACGATCGTCCAGAACACGACCGATCCGAGCGACCAGAGGAGCAGCCGCCTGTGCCAGCTCCAACTCGCCAGGCCGCGGTCTGACCGGCCGAGCCCCCGCACGTGAAGCTGCAGCTCGGCCGCCCCGGGGAGCCCCGAGACCGCGGCGTCCAGCTCGCCGACGATCCGCGCCCGGAAGACGAGCTCGAGGCGGTCCTCCCGCTCCGCGTAGCTGAGGGCGCCGGCCGCGCCGGCTCGGTCGATGAGTGCGACGGTTCGGGTCCGGTCCGTCGGACCGATCCGCGCGAGCTGCCGGGCGGTGTCTGCGGAGCGCAGTCCCACATTCTCGACTATCGGCTCCCGGCGTCTCTCGCTTGAGCCCGAGGCCGCTCATACGGCCGTGCTCCCGGCGGGGGCGGAGCCGACCGAGGGTCCCGCACGAGGTAGCCGGGAGCCGGTCGTGCACCGGGACGTCGGGAGCAGCTGCGAGGACCTCGCCGAGGCGGCCGGCGGCCGCGATGCGCTCTGCGGCGAGCACCACGTGGCCGATGAGGGTTCGCACGCCGAATTGGGTGCAGGGTCAGCATAGTCGTGCGAACCTCGCCGCTGACACGTCCGGTTGTGGTGAGCTCGATCACAGGCATGCCGTCGACCGACCAGCCGACCCGACCCACCGTGACGCCAAGCACGAGGCGGTGAGCACAGTTCGTGGGCGTCGGCGCGAAGTCGGAGGGCAAGATGCGGCACCAGAGGCGGGCGTTCCTGTTGGTGGAGCGGAGGCGGGCGGCCGCCAGGCAGGGTGCGCCGAGCTCAGGCAGCGAGCGCGGGAGGAAAGCCCGGAGTCGACTCCTCGGTGCCGTCAGCGAGAATGCGGTAGCCCTCGTAGCCGTCGAGGCTGCTGAGCAGCCGGAGTGCCCCGTTGCTGCCGACGCACATCGCGGTCGCCAACGCGTCTGCCATGGCGAGGGAGGGTCCTGTCACGCTGGCGGACGCGACCAAGGCATCCTGGCCCCCGTGCTGCGTTCCT
>JAKATT010000004.1 GCA_021818615.1 Actinomycetes bacterium
ACGGGGGGTCTTGAATGGGGCCACGACACCGCGAGCGCGGCAGGAAGCCGCGAGAGGAGCGAACACCATGAGCACACGAGGACGGGTCATCGGGGGCGGAGCACTCGCCCTCGTCCTGGCGGGAGGGGGAACCGCCGCCGGCCTTGCCGCCTCGGGAGCGAGCGCCGCAGCCCCCGCCGTCTCGTCGAGCACCGCCCTGGCCACGTCGGCCGCCACCCTCAGCACGCAGGCACCCCTCCGGGGGATGCGTCAGGACGTGCGCCATCACCTTCGGTTCTTGTTGCGCCACACGATCCACGCCGATCTGATCGTGCGGACGAAGAGCGGCTTTAGGACCCTCGAGATCGATCGCGGGAAGCTCACCACGGTGAGCTCGGGCACGATCCAGATCACCCGGCCCGACCATGTCGCAGTCTCAGCGGCGATCACGTCCTCGACGAGGTTCTTCGGCCTTCAGGAGTCCCAGCTCGCCAAGGGCGACCGGGTGATCGTCATCCAGTCGGGCGGTGACGCCCTCGACATCGGGGCACTCCCGCCGAGGTCGCCATCCGCAACGGCGGCTGCGGCGGCCTGAGGCCGCGCCAGGTCCGCCCCGTCGCCGGGGCAGGCCAGCTAAGCGGGCGGGGCCTGCCCCGCCCGCTTCGTAGCGCTCTGCGCCGGCTTCCAGCGCGCCGGCGCCCCCGGGTGCGAGGCTTGAGCGCGTGAGCCCAGCGCAGGGGACAGTCGTCCTCGTCGAGGACGACCCGAACATCGCCGACCTCGTCGACCTCTACCTCCGGCGGGACGGCTTTCGCGTCCTCCGGGCGCCGAACGGCGCCGCCGGCCTCGAGCTCGTACGCCGCGAGCGCCCCCGTGTCGTCCTCCTCGACATCGGCCTTCCAGGCGAGCTCGACGGTTTCGCCGTGTTCAGGGCGATCCGAGCCGAGAGCGACACGCCGGTGCTCTTCCTCACCGCCCAGAGCGACGAGATCGACCGTGTGCTCGGCCTCGAGCTCGGGGCAGACGACTACGTCACGAAACCGTTCTCCCCCCGCGAGCTCGTCGCCCGTGTGAAGGCCATCCTGCGCAGGACCGGCCAGCAGGCCGGGCAAGGCACCCGGCAGGCGGCTCCGTTCGAGATCGGCGGCGTAACGATTGACCAGGCGCGCCACCAGGTGGTCGTCGGGGGGAGCCCTGTCGAGCTGACGGCGAGGGAGTTCGACTTGCTCGTGTACCTCGGAGCTCATCGGGGTATTGTGCTCTCTCGCCAGCAGCTGCTGGACGGGGTGTGGGGCACGAACTGGTTCGGCGACGCGCGCACCGTAGACGTCCACGTGAGCCAGCTGCGCAAGAAGTTGGGCACCGCACTGCCGCTCGCCACCCTCCGGGGCGTCGGCTACCGCCTCGGCTAGCAGTGAGACGTCGCCTCACCGTAGCTCTCGTCGGCCTCGTGGCCGGCTCGCTCGTGCTGGTGGGCGCGGGTGCGCTGCTCATCTCGCGGCTGTCCGCCGAGCACAACGCCATCAGCCAGCTTCGCCAGCAGGCCTCTGTCCTGGCTGCGAGCGCGCCACAGGTTCGCCAGGCGCGGGTGCTCCTCGTGGTGCGCAAGCTGCTGCGGCTAGACGATGCCCGTTTTGTCGTGCTCGGCGCCGGCGGCGTCGTCGAGACGCCCCTGCCTCCGGCCATTTCGAGCGCGGACATCGACCCTGCCGCCCTCATGGCCGGGCAGGTCGTGACCGGCTCGTCGGCCGGGCTGGTCTTCGTCGTTCAGCCGGTCGAGCTCAATCCTGCGATCGGCCTCCCGCAGGCTACCCATGTGGTGGTGCTCCTCACCCGCCGCGTCGGGGGCCTCTTGTCGAGTTGGGCCTACCTGCTCCTAGTCGGCGGGATCACGCTGCTCGTCGCCGCAGCCGTCGCCTCTTGGCTGTCGGAGCGGATCACCCGGCCGCTCCTCTCGGTGCGCGACGCCACGGCCAAGGTAGCGAGCGGCGAGCTGTCAGCCCGGGTGCCCATACGGGCAGGCGAGGTGCCGGAGCTGGCCACTCTCGCCGAGTCAGTCAACGTGATGGCTGCGAGCATCGAGGGCGCGAGGGAGCGGGAGCGCCAGTTGCTCCTCTCCGTCTCCCACGACCTTCGCACCCCGCTTACGTCGATCTGCGGCTACGCCGAGGCGATCGAGGAGGGTGTCGCCGACCCGCCCCAGCACGCGGCGCGTGTCATCTCCGGCGAGGCGCGGCGTCTCGAGCGTCTCGTCGGCGACCTGCTCGACCTCGCGAAGCTCGATGCTCGGCGTCTTTCGCTGCACATCGAGGCAGTGCCCGCCGCGGTTCTGGCTGTCGAGGTCGTAGAGGCACTCGGGCCGGAGGCCAGCCGCCGGGGCGTCGCCCTCGTGGGACCCGCCCTGCCCGGTGCGCCGGCCGCTCCCGGGCGACCCGCTCTGCCCGGTGCTGGCGACGACCCGATCGCCGCGGCCGACCGCGACCGGTTAGCCCAGGTGCTGACAAATCTCGTGGAGAACGCCATCTCTTTCGCCCGCAGTTCAGTGAGGGTCTCGGTCGTTTCCGGCTCCGTCCCTCCGGGCAGCCTCGGCTCCCTTCCTCCCGTCGTGCTCGTCGTCGAGGACGACGGGCCGGGCATTGCCCCGGCCGACCTTCCTAAGGTCTTTGACCGCTTCTATCAGGCGAACGGCCGGGGCGGCCAGGTGCGGCGGGGGAGCGGCCTCGGGCTAGCGATCGTCGCCGAGCTCGTCGCCGCCATGGGCGGGGCGGTCTGGGCCGAGTCACCGCTGTCGAGCGACGGCGGCACGCGGATGGTGGTGAGGTTGGACGCCTTCACCGTTGGCCGCCGGCCTGACGGCTCGCCGGCGCCCTGACCTGAGCCGCCGGCCTGACGGCTCGCCGCCGCCCTGACCTGAGCCGCCGGCCTGACGGCTCGCCGGCGCCAACTGTCCCGAGCTCGCCATCGACGAGGTTGCCTGAGAGGCGAGACTCATACTCCGAGGGAACCCTTGGCGGCCCTCTCGAAGAGAGTGAACGGCAGGAGGCGCTTCGCCAGGATGCCAGCTCGCTCGAACGCCTTTCCGACCGAGACACACCGTTGTGGTCGGACACTGGTGAGCACCTTGTCGATCCTCCGGGCGACCAGCTCGGCCGGCACCCCCGCTCGCTCGTCCTGCTCCATGCGGTCGACCGTCTTGGAGGCCGCTTCGCGGCATGGATCTTGCCCTTCCGGTGGCTCCACATCCCTGCGGGCGGAGGTGAAGTCAGTCTTTACGTTGCCGGGCCGAACGACAGTGACCTCGATCCCGAATGGCGCGACCTCCCACGCGAGCGCTTCGGCGTAGCCCTCGAGGGCGAACTTCGATGCACTGTAGAAAGCCTGGAACGGGATGGCGATCACCCCTCCGATGGACCCGACGAGGACGATGCGCCCGTGGTTCTGGTGGCGCATCACCGGCAGGACCGCCTGCACAGCCCGATGGGCACCCCAGAAGTTCGTCTCGAATTGGGCTTTCGTATCCGAGATGGGCGTCTGCTCGACTGCTCCGGCCAACCCCCATCCGGCGCAGGCGACGAGCGCGTCGAGGCGGCCGCCGTGGCTGGCGACCACACGCTCGATGACACTGGAGACGGAGGCGTCGTCGTCGACGTCCATGACGATTCCCCTCCACAGCTTTCCTCCAGTGCCCCGCCGGCTCCCGCCGATCACTGCCCATCCGTGTGACGCCAGCAGGTCGGCCGTCGCCTGTCCGATCCCGGCGGATGCCCCGGTGATGAGAACGCTTTGTCCCATTGGTCCCCGTTTCGTCGCCGCTCTCTGGCGGCGCATCGTAGGGGCGGTATCTCGAGATGCCCGTCCGGTGGTAGAAGAACCGCATCGGACTGCCCCCCTCCTACAGCCACGGTCGCCTGGTTCGAGGTCGCCTGGTTCGAGGTCGTCTGGTTCGAGGTGACCTGGTTCGAGGTGACCTGGTTCGAGGTGACCTGGTTCGAGGTGACCTGGTTCGAGGTGGTCTCCGCGGGCAAGCCCGGCGCGTCGCGCTCGCTTCGGTGCTGGGCCTTGCCCTCGGTGGAGTTGCGGCTGCGTGCTCGTCCCCGAGCACCGGAGCCAGCACGTCGGGGGGGAGCGCGACATCTCCCTCCAGCACTCTCGGGAACCCTGGTCAGGCGATCGCCCCGGCAAGACCGATCAGCTGGCACCTTTGCCAGTCGGGTGATCTCTGCGGTGTCGTCAAGGTACCGATCTCGTACTCGGCGCCCCGCCGAGGTGCGCTCTCGCTCGCGGTGCTGGCCGTGCCACGCCTTGGCTCGCAGCACCAGAGCACGACACTCAGCGGGCCGGACCTGTTGCTCAACCCCGGGGGTCCAGGAGAGTCGGGACTCCAATGGCTCCCTCAGGTTGTCTCGTCCTTCCCAGCTGCGCTTCGCCAGCGCTTCAACCTAGTGACCTGGGATCCACGGGGCGTCGGGGCGAGCACGCCTGCCGTCGACTGTCTGTCTCCGAGTGCTCTGAGGGTGTACATAGACTCGGATCCGGTCCCGCGCACCGCCGCCCAGGTGACAGCTTTCCAGTCTGTCGTGGCCGCCTTCGATCGGGCATGTGCCCGCCACACTCCGTCGCTTCTGCTTGGCAACATGTCGACCGAGGCGACCGCCTTCGACCTTGACCGGCTCCGGCAGGCACTAGGTCAGGCCAAGCTCGACTACCTCGGCTTCTCTTACGGGACGTACATCGGCTACGTCTACGCGTTGGCCTTTCCTGGACACGTGCGCGCCATGGTCCTCGACGGCGCTGTCGATCCGAGCCTCGGCGTCGAGCAGTCCGCCCTGTCGCAGGCACGCTCGCTCGAGGTGGACCTGCACGACTTCTTCAGATGGTGCCCGACGTCGTCGACCTGCCACTCCTTGCTCCCCCACGGAGCAGCTAGGGCGTTCGCCACCCTGACGGCTCGACTCGAGCACGGAGCCTCGCTGACCGCCAACCTCATCCCGAGCGTCGGCGGCATGCAGAGGATCCACTACGGCGACGCCTTGACGGGTCTCGTCGCCCCCCTCTACTCACGCCTCGAGTGGCGCTATCTCGCACAGGCCATCGAGGAGGGGCTCCGTGGCGACGGCACGTTGCTCGCGGAATTGGCCTTCCAGTACAACGGCGTCAACGCCAACGGCACCATTGAGAACGTGGACGCTGCGAACGCCGCCACGATCTGTGCCGACCACCCGACCTCCTACTCGATCTCCCAGCTGCGAAGTCTCGCCCAAGCCTGGGCGAGGAGAGCGCCGGACTTTGGCCCGGTCGAGGCGTATGGCCTTTATGGATGCACCCTCTGGCCCGTGCACTCTGCGCCTCGGCTGGTCGTGGCGCACGGGGTTCGGCTCCCGCCGGTCGTCGTCGTCGGATCGACCCACGACCCGGTCACCCCATACCAGTGGGCCGTGGCCCTGGCGAGGCTCCTGCCGCATTCCGTCCTGCTTACCCGGGTCGGCGAGGGACACACGGGCTACTTCTTCAGCTCGTGTGTACAACGCCAGGTTGACAGTTACCTGACTACGTTGAAACCGCCTGCTGCGCACACCGTCTGCCCGAGCAACGCGGGCTAGGGCTGGGGCGAGGGAGGCCAGAGGCTCTCGCCCCCACCCGCCCCGGCCTCGGCGAGCGGTCCACCCGCCCCGGCCTCGGCGAGCGGTCCACCCGACCCGAACCGGATTCGGTCAGAGAAAAGGCGGGTATGGCAGCACTTTCTCTGACCGAATAGCTATGTTGCCGGACGCGCAGGATGAACATGACGGCGACGGCGTGATTGGAGACGGCGGGAGCCCTACGACGAAACGCCCAAAGCGGACCGACGGTTGACGGCCGGCCGAGGCGAGCCCGCTCTTGGACGGGCGAGTCCGGTGCGGCCCGTCCTCCCGCCGGACGACCCCGTCGGTGCGGCTCGGCAGTGCGGCGTCAAGCCGCTCCGCTCGTACCTGGCTCGGTGGACCGCAGGTCGGTCCGCTACTCGCTCCGGGCTGGACCCCGCTCAGGGGGACCGTCGGCGGCTCGGGAGCCGGG
>JAKATT010000192.1 GCA_021818615.1 Actinomycetes bacterium
GCGGGGGGATCGGCCCGCACCCTTGGCGAGAGACCGAGCAGCGCACAGAACCGGCGCCGGTGGTCTCCGGCTGCCGTGCGCGGTCCCTTCGGACTGGCAAGCGACCGGGCCGAGGAGTGCCCGTCGCCGGAGGGCTGCCCATCGCCTGAGGCGATCGCTTCCGGCCGGCGGTCTCATGCAGCACTGCCGCGCCCGGCCCGCTCCCAACCACCCGCCGTGACTGTGCCGCACTGGCCAAGCCAGTCGGGCCGTCAATACTTGATGCGTGGAACCTGCCCCGAACTCCCTGCTCGACGTGTCCTTGCCCACCGGCCGACATCTCGAGCACCGCCAGCGCGTGGCATCCACTTAGATGGACAGGTGATGGACCCGGTCATCCTGGCCAGCGCCAGCAAGCAAGAGGCAGCGGACGCAGAGACGAACCATGCCTACCGCAGCCCCCTCGGGATCGCGACCGCGGCTGCCGAAGCCGTCAAGCTCACCGTTCACGCCATGGCTGCCCGCCGGAGATCCTCGAGGTGAGGCCCATGCCCGGCTCCGTACAAAGACCTCGCCGATCACGCCGATGAGCTCGCCAAGCGCTTGGAGGACCACGAAGCGTCTCCCGACAAAGAAGAGGAAATCGCGGTTGGCGAGCAGCTTCTTCGTCGAGCAGCTCCCGCTCGGGCCCGGAGCAAAGGTCGAGCCCGGAGCAAAGGCCAGGCCCGGAGCGAAGGACAGGCCCGGAGCGAAGCGGTGGCGACGGCTCGGCGGGCTCGGGTCTCCTGGAAGCACATCGGCGGCGTGCTCGGCGCATCCGCCCAGGCGGCGCATCTGCCCAGGCCGCACAGCAGCGCCACTGGCCCGTCGTGTCGCGAGCTCCCCGTGGCCGCCTAGGCGCTCAACAGGAGCCTCCTTCACTCCCCGACACCATGCTGATCTGGCTCCACCATCCTCCGCGACCGCCGATCCCGTGCTGACCGCATGCCTGAGCATGCACCGCGGTGCGCCGTGACCTGGCGTGACCGCTCGAAGCTGTCCCTCCTTCGTGAACGCCGGGCGGCTGCCAACGACGGGCACCGCGTGGCGGCCGTCCTCATCGAGGAGAGCCGTAGCCAACCGACACGGCCGCTCGGCCCGCAGGTGCACAGGGCCTGGCCATTCGGACCAGCCGTTAGGGAGAACACCGTCTGGATCGTCGTCGGTCTGGCGCTCGGCCCGGCGGTGGTGCTCGGCCTCGGCCGTTTCGCCTACGCGCTGCTCCTGCCACCGATGCGCGCCGAGCTGCACTGGTCGCTCACGACGGCAGGCGCCGTGAACAGCGCGAACGCCCTCGGCTATCTGGCGGGGGCGCTCGGCACCGCCGCGCTCGCCCGGCGCTATGGCGCCCGTCGATCCTTCCTCGCAGGCTTCGGCGTCACTGTGGCATCGCTGCTCGCCACTGCGGCAAGCGATGACACCGTGGTCCTGCTCGGCCTCCGGACCCTCGCGGGGGTCTCCGGTGCGGTCACCTTCATCGCGGGCGCAGGACTCGTTGCCCAAGTCGCAAGAGGCACCACCGCACATCGGGCGGCGATGCTGCTCGGCATCTACTTCGCCGGCGGCGGGGCGGGCATCGTCATCTCCGGGTTGTCGGTACCGGCCGTGCTCGCGGTCACCGCCTCCGCGACGGGGTGGCAATGGGGTTGGGTGCTGCTCGGCGGGCTCGGAGCAGTTGCGCTCGTCCCGGCCTGGTTGGCTGCCCGGGCGAGCCACGAGCCGCCGCCGCCGCCACACCATGATCGACGCTGGCCTGCCCGGCACTTCGTGGCCCTGTTCGTCTCCTATGGGCTCTTCGGAGCCGGCTACATCGCCTACATGACCTTCGTCGTCGCCTTCCTTCGCGATGGCGCTGCGGGCACCGGCGAGATCACCGCCTTCTGGGTCGTTCTCGGCACCGCGTCGATCCTGGGGAACTTCTGTTGGGCGCGACCGATCGGCCGGTTTCGCGGCGGGCGAGGAGCGAGCATGGTCCTGGCGGCGATCGCCGCGGGAGCCATCTTGCCGCTCGTGTCCCGTTCGGCTCCGGTCGCCATGGCCTCCGCTGTGCTCTTCGGAGGGTCGTTCCTGGCGGTGGTGACCTCGGTCACCGCGGTAGCCCGGCGCTCGCTGGCAGCACATCACTGGACCCCGGCAATCGCTGCGCTCACCGTCGCCTTCGCCGTCGGCCAATGCGTCGGCCCCGTGCTGACCGGTGTGCTCTCCGAGGGCCCGGCGGGCCTCCGCATCGGCCTCGGTGTCTCAGCTGGCCTGCTCGTCGCCGCCGCTCTGACCATGTTGGGCCAGCGCAACCTCAAAGCCCACCCCGAGACCACCGTGACACCAGCCGACGTGTGGGTGGCGGATTGACAGCGCAGCTGCGCCCTCTCGACGGCCTCAGCTCCGATCCCTGCTCATTCGGCTACCGAGGACCGAGCGCAGGCCGCGACGCAGTGCCCGGGTCCGCCTGCATCCTGTGCGTGAGAGCGCGCTCAGCGTCACGGCGCGTCGCGGCCGCGGTGGCCAACGTGGCCGGTGAACCCGACGGAAGCCCAGGTCCCGCGCCCCCTGCAGTCCAGGCGCTCGCCCTTTCCTGCGACCTTCGCCACGCGGCCGAGGGAGCGGTCGTGGCTACTGCGCTCGCAACGGTTGGTGTCGCCGGTCAAGGGACTACGGCAGGGCGTGGCACCTCTCGAGGCTCGCCGGCAGCGGCAAGAGCTCGAGCTCTACTTCCTCTCCAAGCGGCTCGAGATCTTGAACGGCATCCCCGACGCCGAGGCAACCAGTGCGCATCTAGTAGTTGGACGCCTCACTTAACTACAAGTATACACCCACTATTCTAGTGATAAGCACCAGAATGACAGCTAACATAGATAGTTATGATAGTTCCGCATGGCCATCAGACGATCGAGGAGTGGGAGGCCCTGGTCGGAGAGCAGGTCCGGGCCAGCCGGGTTGCCAGAGACCTCGATCAGGCGCGCCTGGCAGCGCTGGCGGACGTCTCGGTAGGCGCACTGTCCAACCTGGAGCGCGGCAAAGGGTCGTCGCTCAGGACAGTGGTGGCGGTGGTCCGGGCTCTGGGGCGCACCGACTGGCTCGAAGCCCTGGCACCCCCGGTGACCGTCTCACCGATGCACATGCTGCATGCCAAGCAGAGGTCGCCCCGGATGCGCGTCCGGGTGCGGACCAGCGACCCGCTGGCAAAGCGGGTCCGCTGATGGCCTATCGGCCGGTCGACGTGGTCGAGGTCCGCTGCTGGGGATCGCGCGTCGGCGCGGTGGCCCTGGACGAGCGGTCGGGCTTCTACGTCTTCGAGTACGACCCTGCGTGGACGAGCACCGGCGTCGAGCTGGCGCCCACGACGTTGCCGACCACAGGACCGGAACGGACTTTCGTCTTCCCGACGTTGCGGCCCGACACATACCACCGCCTTCCGTCGATGGTGGCCGACGCCCTTCCCGACGACTTCGGCAACGCTCTCATCACTGCCTACCTGGCGAACGCAGGTGTGCGGCCGAACCAGATCACGGCGCTGGACCGGCTGGCCTACCTCGGCCCCCGTGGGATCGGCGCCCTCGAGTTCCATCCCTTGCGGGGTCCTCGCACGCGCAAGGCGACCGCCGTCGAGCTGGCAGAGCTGGTCGTGGCAGCCCGCAGCGCACTCTCGGGGAAGGCAACCTCCGAGCATGGCATCACCGATGCCGTCTCACACCTGATTGCGGTTGGCACATCAGCGGGCGGCGCCAGGGCCAAGGCCGTCGTGGCGCTCAACCCCGAGACCGGAGAGTTGCGCTCGGGTCAGGTTCCTGCCGATCCCGGCTTCGAGCAGTGGCTCTTGAAGTTGGACGGGGTCGGTCCCGATCTGGACCTGGGTGCATCGGGCAACTTCGGTCGGATCGAGTACGGCTATCACCTCATGGCCACCGCCGCCGGCATCGAGATGACGGAGTGCCGGCTGCTCGAAGAGGGCGGGCGGGCGCATTTCATGACGCGCCGTTTCGACCGCATCCGCGGCGACGAGAAAGTGCACACGCAAAGCCTGTGCGCCATGGCGCAGCTCGATTTCCGCCAGATCGGCGCGCACGACTACGCCCAATTGTTTCTGCAGATCGAGCAGCTCGGCCTCGGTCCGGGGGCAGGCGCCGAGGCCTTCCGCCGAATGGTCTTCAACGTCGCTGCCGCCAACTGCGACGACCACACCAAGAACTTCTCGTTCCTGCTGCCCGAAGGCGGCCGGTGGCGCCTCGCCCCTGCCTACGACGTCACCCACGCGCATGCCCCCGCCAGCCGGTGGACCCGACAGCACCTGATGGCGGTGAACGGCCGCACGACGAGAATCACGCGGGCAGACGTCCGCGAGGTCGGCGACCGCTTCAGCGTTCCAGCTGCCTCCGACATCGTCGAGCAGGTCCTCGACGCGATCGCCAGGTGGCCAACCTTCGCCGACGAAGCCGGGCTGCCAGAGGCGACCGCCGAGGACATCGCCCGCGACATCGAGGTCTGGTCGGCGCCGTTGCGCTGACGGCGGCGGCGTCCGATCCGCTGGGCGGAGCATCGGCTACGCGGCCGAGGGAGCGGTCGTGACGACTGCGCCTCGACTCGGTCGCTCGACACCCGAGCTTGGCGTGCAGACCGCAGCTCTTCGAAGTCTGGGGTCCGATCCCGCGACTCGTCAGCAGGCACACCGAGCAGCGCCGGCCCGAGTGCACGCGAGAAGCGGAGTGCGATGTAGCCGGTCAGCCGATCCCGGAATCGACGCCAAGGACCCTTCGGCCATCACGGAAGGACAACCACGCCATGCTGTCGTGCAGCCGAGGCGAGGGCAGCGTCGAAGGTCGCGAGGGACGCGTGGTGGTGGACAGCGACGTCCAAGACGCAGCAGTCGGGCAGCTTGAGACCGGTACCTGCCCGCAGTTCGGCCAGGCGCAACGCTTCGTCGGCGTCGCGCGGCGCAACATCGACCCCAGCTGCCCGAAGGTCATCGCGCATAGCCGCACCCCGGCCGACCCTGACCCCGCCAAGAAGAACCTCGGCCGCCGTGACGCCGTGGACGAGGATCGAGCCGGGTGGGGCGTCGAGCAGGATCCCAGTCGCCGCCGCGTGGTGGGGATCGACAGGACTGAGGTGAGCGATCAGGACACCGGCGTCCAAAGCGATCACGCCGGCCAGTCCTCCCGCAGCTCGACGAGGTAGTCGGGCGGAAAGGCGTCGGGGTATGCGCCACTGCTGGCAGTCACGGCGGCGCGATGAGCCTCCATGTCGAGCTCGTCTTGGTGCTCCAAGGTCTCGCTGCCGATACCGACCAGTCGCAGCAGCAGCTTCGAGCGCGGCTCGCCCGGCCACCGCACCGCGGCTCGATCGATCGCACGAGCGACGGCTGGCGTCTCTGTCACCTGATGGCGGGGACGTGCAGTCGGCACGGAGTCAGTGTACCACTTGATGTTGAGGTGGTACACTCACAGCCTGCGCCTTCCGCTGGAGAGACCCCGGCTCGCCTCTGCAACCTTCCGACACCCACCATCGCATTCTCCCAGGTCCCGCGCCCGCTGCAGTCCAGGCGCTCGCCCCTGCCTGCGACCTTCGCCACGCGGCCGAGGGAACGGCTGCGGCGACTCCGTTCGCAAGCGCCGGTCTCTCAGGTCAAGGGACTGCCGCAGGACGTGGTGCCGCTCGAGGCTCGCCGGCAGCGGCAAGGCGGGTGGGCTCGAACCACGCCTCGCCCCCTCCACGCGCCGCCCCGGCACCTCTTCGCCGGGGCTCGCAGGCAAGGGAACCTACTTCGTGCCAGTCCACCTCGGGCGCGCCTCACGCCTCCCCGCCGCGACACCAGCCCCTCCTTCCCCACCTACGGCGCGCCCCGGAACCCGGCCCGCCGCCCGCGGGCCAGGTTCTCTCGGGGCTTCTCTCAAGCTCCGGCGTGAGCCTGCTTGAACAGAAGTGGTGGCAGCTTCGGCTTGCCCGCCTCGATCCAGGCCTCGTGGGCGATAGAG
>JAKATT010000205.1 GCA_021818615.1 Actinomycetes bacterium
TCTGAACGAGGGGGTGCCCGTCTGTGTTCGTGAGCCGCAGTCCCTCCCTGTCCTTGGCCCGTTGCAAGCCCCAGAGCGTCGGCAGGGCCTGAGCCACGAGCTTGCTCACGAGGTCCCAGGACTCCTCGGGCGGCAGCTCGTCCTCCAAGACCGGGCTGGGTCTCCCTCGAGGCTTGCGAGCTCCGCCGGAGCGCTGCTCACCGAGAAGAACCCTGCAGAGCTGCTCGAACATCTCCCGTGCGAGGCCGGCCAATCGCTCGCCGTCGGCTGGCGAGACCGACCGGAACGCCTCACCGCTCCTCCAGGTTCCCTCGAGCGGGACGAGCACGCCCATGAGCACGCACCAGCGAGGCAGGGCCTCCAGCTGCTCGGGAGGGAGCGACGCGTAGACTCGCCGGCCGCTCACGAGGTCCTGCATCCAGACGCCCGGGCCTGGCTTCGGATCGGCGACCTGCCAGAGCCCGTAGCGGCAGTACGAGACCCAGTCCGTCGCGGCCTCCTTGAGGCGCGCAGGCCTGCCCGGCTCCCTAGAGAACAGCCCGAGCACGCTGTTGAGCCTCTCGGCGGCGGCCTTTTCGCCCTCCGAGCGCATCTCGTGGTCCTCGTCGAAGTCCTGCTCGAAAAAGCCCGGGCGCAGCAGCCAGGCGTGCTCGATCGCGACCTTCGCGATCGAGGCGGTCTCCTCGTCGATCTCGCCGGCCGGAGGCCCGGCATCATCGACCTCCAACTCCTCGGTCCAGTGCTCCAGCGCCGCCGCGAAGTGGTCGCCCAGGTCCTTTGCCACAGCGAAGTCCGAGACGGCGCTGCGCAGCGCGTAGGTGAGCGTGCGATCCTCGAAGCGGGCGAGCTCGCCGACCTCCTTCGGCCCACAGCAGTCGCCGTGCGCCGCCTTGCTCCCGCACGGGCACGCCCGGGTGGCCCATGTCGCGCTGTCAGGCCCATGGAGCCGCTCCCAGGCGCTCCTGAGCAGCTCGGCGTACAGCTCGTGTATCGACTGTTCGAGCGGGTCGGCGTGGGATGCCCTGCGCGCCGCGCCGAGCGCCTCACCAAGCTGGCCGGCCTCGTTGCGGGCAAGCGCGAGCTCGTAGAGCAGAAGCGACCGGTCCTCCCGATCGGCGAGGGCGGCGGCTCGTTCGTAGAGCTCGGCCGCATGTTCGAGCTCGCCGCCGGCCACTGCCGCGTCGGCAGCGAAGTGGAGCTCCATGAGACCGTCGGGTTGGCGTTCAAGGAGGGCGTCGGCGAGCGCGCGGGCCCGGGCGATGCCGCCTCCGGCCTGCACGAGCCTGGCCATCGGCAGCGGAAGGACCTCGCCTCCGAAGAGCTCCTGGAGATCGTCGGCCGCCGCGTCGAGGGGCTCGTCGGGCGCGGCGATCGCCTGGAGCCGCCTCACTCCTTCGGCGAGGGCCGCGCCGAGAACCTCCCGCTCCTCTCGACGGTGTTCGTCTCGGCGCGCCTGGGCATGGTGGCGGGCCCGGCGCTGCTGCCTCTCGCGGCGTTGTCTTGCCGGCACTCGTGTCGCCTCCTCGGTTCCGGTTGCGGTGGTGATGAGGGGGCATTCCAAGCGGCCGCCCGGCCACCTGGTCAGCCGAGTGGACCCTAGACCAGGCGGCGGCAGCAGTGGGGGACCCGCACGAGATCTGGGATAGAACGTAGGCGTGACGGCGGAGCTGAGCGGCAGCGCGCTCCGGGTCTCCGAGGAGCTTCGCCGCCTCGGGGTGAGAAGCGAAGTGCTCACGATGCCGGAGAGCACCAGATCGGCGCGCGAAGCCGCCTCTGCCGTGCGCTGCGACATCGCCCAGATCGTCAAGTCGTTGGTCTTCCGCTCGGTCGACCGGGACGCAGCCATCCTGGTGCTCGTGTCGGGCGCCCACCGGGTCGACGAGGTCCGCCTGTCGGGCATCGTCGGCGGCCCGATCGAGCGGGCCGGCGGCAAGTTCGTGCGTGAGCGCACCGGCTATGCCATCGGTGGCGTCCCGCCGCTTGGCCACCAGGAGCCCTTGCCCACCTATCTCGACGAGCACCTGCTTGCCGAGCGCCTGGTCTGGGCAGCTGCCGGCACCCCGCGAACGCTGTTCTGCATATCTCCCGAGGACCTCTTGCGGGTCACGTCCGCCATGGTCGTGGCTGTTGCCTGCCAATAGGGTGGCCAGCCCGTTGGCCACCTGCCCCCGCCCTTCGCCGAGCTGAGGCAAGTGGTCTCTCGGATCACTTCCGAGGCGGCGGCTCCTGCGGCTTCGCCGCCTTGGCTCCCGCCGGCTGAAGTGAGCTGTCTACCCCTCTCAGGCGGCGCCAGCGGGCGATCCTCCTGTAGGCGATCGCCGAGTCCGGGTGGACGAAGTAGGAGACAGTCGGTGGATCGGGCGCTGCATGGAGCGCCATCGCCGCGTCGAGCACTCGCAGATCTGCCGCCGTGTAGCGGCTGCGCTGGGTGAGGTAGGCGGCCCAGGAGGCGACGACGAACGACTCGATGAACCGCCCCGGCTCGTTGGCGTCCTCGAACAGCGTCCAGCGGGTCGCACCGGTACGGCGCCGCACCACCCGGAGCTCCTCCATCTTCTCGATGAACTGCTCCCGGTCGTCCAGGTCCACCACGAAGCTCACGACGATCATCACGGGACCGTCCTCGTCCTCGGGCTCGGCGGCCACGTCGGGCTGCGGGCGAGGCACGACCCTCATGTCTGCTCGTGCGACGACGGGCAAGCCCAGCCAACGGATGAGGAGGACTCCTGGCAGGAGCGCGGCCGCAGCGACGAGGAGGGCGATCTTCACTCCGAAAGCGTCCGCGACACCGCCCCAGAGGAGCGCCCCGACGACGATCGACCCTTGGTAGACGGTCAGGTAGACGCCGAGGGCCCTCGACAGGATCCAGCGAGGCACCACCTGCTGCACGCCGAGGTTCAATGCCGTCACCGAGACGAGCCAGGCGGCGCCCGTCAGAGCGAGGAAGAGCCCGGCGAGGAACCGCTCCTGGACGACGACGACGAGAACGGTCGCAGCGCTCGCCAGGACGGCGGAGCCGCCGAGCATGGCGTCGAGGTGCAGGTTGTTGCCCGCTCGGTATAGGAGGAGGGCGGCAGCCACGGAGCCGACGCCGACGCATGCCAGGAGCAGGCCGTAGCCGATCGCCCCAAGATGCAGGTCATGGGCGGCGAGGAGCGGCAGCAGGGCTGGTAGCGCACCCGCTGGCAGGATGAAGAGGATGGTCCTCCAGCAGGCGACCTGAAGCGCGGGCGCGTACGCCAGGTAGCGCAGCCCGGCCGCCACCGCTCCTGTCATGCGTTCGGCCGCGGCCGATCCGGGAGTGGACAGGCGGGCGTTGGAGCGGCCCCTCCACACGAGGAGAAAGGCGACGAGTCCCGCCATGAGGCCGGCCGCGACGGCGAACATCGCTCCGGCGCCGGCGTTGGCGAGGAGCACGCCTCCGAGCAGGGGGCCGGCGATCTGGCCGACGTTCCACTCGAGCCCGTCCAGGCTGAGAGCCGCTCTGAAGAGTCGTTCCGGCACGAGATCGCGCAGCGTGGCCCACCACGCCGGCGACGAGAACGCCGAGAGCGCGCCGAGCAGGGCGGTGAAGACGAGCAGGTCGAAGGGGGTGAGACCTCCGACGGCGGTGAGCGCGGCCAAACCGGCGGCGGCGGCGAGGAAGAGGGCTTTCGCCCACAGGAGCACGAGACGCCGGTCGAGGGAGTCGGCCGTCGCGCCCGAGGCAAGGGCGAGGAGGACCCCCGGCAGCCCGAAGGCAACCGGGAGGGCTGCGACGAGCGACGGGACGCGGGTCATCTGCGCCATGACGAAACCCGCCATGACCGACTCGAGCCAGACCCCGATGTTCGCGACGAGCGCCGTCGACCAGAGCCACCGGAACGGCCGTATCGAGAGCGGGTTCCCGGACAGCCGCGTGGGCGGTGCAGATGCCGGGCTCGGGGCCGACGCGCTCACTTAGGGAGCATCGAAGGGGTATGTGGCCACCGGTCGCCTCCTCACGGCATCACTGCCGGCCTCTCACCGTATTCGCTGCGGCGAAGGACCGCCCATGGCCGAGGTGGGCACGATCGCCCTCGCTGTCGGGGTGAGTACCGTCAGAGGACATGGCGAGGCCAGGGCGGGGAGGGGCCGCGACATCGTACCGGTCGCTCTGGCGCCTGCGCAGCTTCGTCAGGCCCTATACGCGCCAGATGTGGCTGATGCTCACCTGCGCTGTGCTCGCCGTCTGCGCCAGCACGGCGATCCCGCTCGTGCTCGGTGCCGTCGTGGACGGCCCGATCAGGCGGCATGACCGCGCAGCGCTCGTGCCGATGTTCTTCCTGGCGCTCGGGCTCGGCGTCCTCGAAGCAGGGTTCATCGCGACGAGGCGCCGTGTCCAGTCGGTTGCCGTCCAGCACGTGGAACGGCAGATCCGCGACGACCTCTACAGGCGGCTCGAGAGGCTGCCGGTCGCCTTCCACGACGAGTGGCAGACCGGCCAGCTGCTCTCCCGGGCGACGACCGACCTCGGCACGATCCGTCGCTTCCTCGGCTTCGGCGCCGTCTACCTCGTCGTCGACGGGCTGCAGTACGGCGCCGTCATGGCGCTGCTGGCCGCCACCTACCTGCCGCTCGGAGCCGTCGCCCTCGGCACGACGCTCCCTGTCATCTGGCTCGCGAAGCGCTTCGGCGCCGGCTATTCCGCCATCTCCCGGCGCGTGCAGGACCAGCAGGGGGACCTGGCCACCATCACCGAGGAGGCCGCCACGGGGATGAGGGTCGTGAAGGCGTTCGGCCGCGGCCCGCTCATGCAGGACCGCTTCGGATCCTCGGCGCGGACGCTGCGCAGCTCCTCGCTCGAGCTCGTGAAGCTACGGGCGCGCTTTTGGGGCTGGCTCACGCTCGTCCCCAACCTCACCATGGCCGCCACCGTCCTCATCGGCGGCATCGCCGTAGCCCACGGGACGCTCAGGATCGGAGCGCTCGTCGCCTTCACGAGCCTGCTCGTGGTGGTGCAGTTCCCGATCATCGACCTCGGCTGGATCCTCTCGATGGCCCAGCAGGCGGCCACGGCGGCCGATCGGGTCTGTGAGATCTTCGACGCCGAGCTGTCGGTCGACGACCGACCCTCTGCCGTCGCCCTAGCGCAGTCACGGGGCCGCCTCGCCTTCGAGCACGTCGGCTTGGCCTTTCCAGGCAGCACCCGCAAGGTGCTGGCAGACGTGAACCTCACGATCGAACCGGGTGAGACCGTCGCCATCGTCGGCCTCACGGGATCGGGGAAGAGCACCCTGGCCGCACTCCCCGCCCGGCTGTACGACGTGACCGCCGGCCGGGTCACACTGGACGGCGTCGACGTGAGGGAGATCACCCTCGACTCGCTCCGCCGCCACGTCGCCGTCGTCTTCGAGGAGCCGGTGCTCTTCTCGATGAGCGTGCGCGAGAACATCGTCCTCGGGCGTGCGGACGCCACCGAGGAGGAGATCGCGGGGGCCCTGGAGCTCGCGCAGGCGGGTTTCGTACACGAGCTCCCGTGGGGGCTCGACACGAGGGTGGGCGAGCAGGGGCTGGCGCTCTCCGGGGGGCAGCGTCAGCGGCTCGCCCTCGCCAGGGCGGTCCTGACCCGCCCGTCGGTGCTCGTGCTCGACGACCCGCTGTCTGCCCTCGACGTCAACACCGAAGCACTCGTGGAGGAGGCCCTCGGGCGCGTGCTGGAGCGAACTACGGGCCTGCTTGTCGTCCACCGGCCGTCGACGGTCGCACTCGCCGACCGGGTGGCGCTGCTTCGCGACGGCGCCCTCGTGGTCGTCGGCACGCACCACGAGCTCATGGGGCTCCCCGAGTACGCCGCCGTCCTCTCCGTCGGCTACGAGGAGTCGGAGGCGTCATGACCGTCGGCGAAGCGTGGCGCGGCATCGCGGCCGAGGAGGT
>JAKATT010000104.1 GCA_021818615.1 Actinomycetes bacterium
TGAGCGCCGGGATGGAGGTTCGCCAGGATCACGAGGTCGTAGCTGGCCCGCTCGGGCTCCCAGCCGATCACGTCGCCGTGGACGGTGTCGATGTGGAAGCCAGCTTGGCTTGCTCGCGCCTCCGCCTGACCGAGCGCGACGCGCGATGCGTCGAGCAATGTCATCTGCCATCCCCTCGATGCGAGCCATAGGCCGTTGCGCCCTGGTCCGCTTCCCAGGTCGATTCCGCGTCCAGGCTCGAGAGGTGATGCCAGCTCGACCAGCAACGGGTCCGGATCGGTCGGCCACGGGTGCTCGGCAAATCGCCGGTCCCAAAGCTCGCCGGCGGGGATCACCGCTGTCCTCCCGTGGTCTCGGCGGGCAAGGCTGCCCCGGTGGGGGCACCGTCGAGGAGCTCGCCCACAATCTCGATGGCGAGCGCGTAGGCGGGCATGCCCGACGTGACGAGGGATGTCTCGGCCACACCGACCAGATCTACGAGCGTCGCCCCGGCGAGCATCGCCCCGCGGGCATGCAGGCGGGCAGGGCCGTCATGTCGGAGGGCGACCAGCTGGGCGAAGTGGACAAGCTGTTGGATGCGCCCCTCGAGGGGGTTGTCGGCCAGCAACACGGTTCGTAGGCGCTCGATCTCCTCTGCGGCCGCGAGCCGCCCGGTCGCCTCGCAGACAGTGATTCGCTGGTCGATGCCGGCGGGCACCGTGCCGAACACGCGGCGGTAGCGATCGCGGATCGCCTCGGCCAGTGCAGGACCGGCGCCGCCGTCGGCACTCGAGCTCGCGCCTCGCCGGGAGTCGCCCTCGTGCTCGGTGCTCACGGGTGGGCCCGTGCCATCGAAGCCCGCACTGCGTCGAGGGCACCCTCGGGGAAGTCGGCGGCGCCCCCTATGGCCGCGGCCGAGAGCTCTGCTTCGGCCGCCTCCTCGATGGCGACGACGAGGCGAGCAGCAGCGAGCGGATCGGTCCCGAAGGCGACCAGTCCATGGTTGGCGAGCAGCACCGCCGCGGTCGTCGGGTTCGCCTCCAGGACCTCCGCGATCCCACGGACAGATCTGTCCGAGCCCCGCGGTCCCCAGGGCACGATCGGTACCGGCTCGGCCTGGCCGAAGCGCAGCAACGGCTCTGCCCGGCACGGGAGCGGGCGATGGGCGAGCGCGAAGGCGGTGGCAGCGGGCGAGTGTGTGTGGATGACCCCGCCCACCTCGGGGCGTGTCTTGTAGACGACGCTGTGCATGGCGACGATCTCGGCGTTCTCGGGCCCGAGCGCTCCTTCGAGCACACGGCCAAGGAGGTCGACAGTCGCCAGTTGGTCGCGGCGAAGGTCGCGCACCATCCCGGTGGTGGTGAGGACGAAGCGATCTGCACCGAGACGTCCGCTCAGGTTCGCGTGCCCGGCATGGGACATTACGCCTGCGGCGAAGAGGTGCTCGGCGGCGGCGACCACCTCTGCGGCAAGGTCGCTCCTCTGTGCTTGGGTCGTCAAGGCATTGCCTCCCGTGCTCGGCTGGCTGATGCCACTTATAACGTAGTCGTACCTACGTTCATTCCCTCCCAGGGCCCTCCAGCTCTCGGCGTGGCGGAACAGCTGAGCCACCAGAGCGGGTGCACTTCGGCGACCTGATGGGCAGCTGCGCCGGCAGGCACGAGGTGGGCCCGGCTGCCTCCGCGCCTGGGCCGCCCAGCTCTGACCCTGCGAGCCCGAAGTGGCGGGCAGCAACGGCGCCTACCGTGCCCGGGACCGAGCGATGACGTCTCTTAGGGTTGCCGCACCGGAGTGCTCGACGTCACGGGTCGCGGTGAGAAGCACGAGGTGTCCACCGTGAGCCAGCTCCCGCAGCGTCGAGATGACCGACGCAGCCGGCTCGCGGGCCAGTTCGGCTCGATAGCGGCGGGCGAACTCGCTGAAGCGCGCCGGGTCATGGCCGTACCAGCGGCGCAGTTCCGTGCTCGGAGCGACGTCCTTCTCCCAGCTGTCGAAGTCGACCGAGGTCTTCTTGAGCCCGCGGGGCCAGAGCCGATCGACCAGAACCCTGTGCTCCCCCGGGCGCCGGCCTGGGTCCTCGTACACCCGGACCACACCGATGCCAAGCTCGTTCACGATCCTGACTGCCTGGCTCGAAAGCCGAGGGAGCGAGCGGCGTCTGCGTCGATCATCTCCGGGCTCCACGGCGGGTCCCACACGACCCGGACCTCTACGGCGGCACTGTTGCCGAGGGCGTCGGCGATGGCTGCACGCGCCATCTCGGGCAGCACCTCTGACGCCGGGCACCCTGGTGTAGTCATGGTCATCTCAACGACCACGGCGCCGTTCTCCTCGCGGACGTCGTAGACCAGCCCGAGTGCCACGACGTCGAGGTAGAGCTCCGGGTCGTAGACATCCCTCAGGGCGTCCCATGCCACATCGATCGCCTCGGCCACCGGGAGCTTCAGCCACTCTGGCCCGCGGCCGGCGACAGGACCGGTCTCTCCTGGGCCTTCATCCACCGGTCCGCTCATGACAGCCGCCGGAAGGTAACTCGCCAGTCGCCGCCGCCGAGGTCCTCTACCTCGTAGGAGAACCCCTGCGAGGAGAGGACACCCTCGAGGGGGACGGGTTCGAACGGGGCGATCACCACCAGCTCCTCGCCTTCGCCGAGGGCACCTGCCGCCGCCATGATCGTCTCGAACGGCTCGGCGCCCGATGCAATGATCGGGCGAGCGTCAACGGTCGCCATTGCCACCTCCCTCCCGGGGTGCCGGGAAGGATCCCGCCATGCCCCGTTCTTCTGTTATTGGCTAGAACTTACCAGGCAGCCGCCGACATGCAGACCTGAACCTTGATGATCAACGGGAGACGGCCGGACAGGTCCCGGCGAGCGCGACGCGCGGCGGGCTGAGAGCCGGGCCGCGAACTGCTCGAGAGGCAACGGTGGCCACCGGCAACTGGAACCGCCGGCAACGGTGGCCGGTCATCGTTGAAACTCTGGTAGAGGCTAGATATATAATAGAGGGGCGATACCCCGGCGTCACGGGGTGGCCCGGCAGGAGGCGACGGTGACAGAGGTCAGCGAACAAGCTCCCGATGCACTCAGGTCCACCCCTCGGCACCCGAGCGAGGAAAGGCAGCAGCACCATGCTCGCTGAGAGAGATCAGCAGGCGATGCAAGCGGTTCCCGAGGGCGCCGTCGAGGCATCGCTCATCCCCGGAGGGCGCAAAGGCACTGAGGGGGCCGCCGCTCGGCCCGGCCTGGATGCCCAGGCGGACGCCATCGCCGAGCTGTGGCGTGTCCAGGCGGACGCCATCGCCGAGCTGTGGCGTGTCCAGGCGGACGGCGTCGCTCAGGTGTGCGAGGCCGTGCTCGAGGTGCTCGACGCGCCAGCTGACCGGCCGGCGACCGACCTGCTCGTGTCGACCCGTCCATGAGCCGGCCTGCGGCACCGAGAGCCATGGTCCCACCGTCAGCCGGCGGGTGCCCGTGACCACCGAGACCGAACAGCTGTCAGCCAAGGCTGCAGGTCCCTGGACAGCTCGACCACCGGGGGTGCCCGCCGCCGTGCCTCCACCTTCGGTGCCGCTCGTCTTCCTCGGCGCGGCGTCCGCCGGCTTGGTTGCCTGTGGTGCAGCCTGGGTCTGGGCACGAGGCGATGCGGCAGTCGACCCGAGCGCCGACCCCGTTGTCGCTGCTGTGCACTTCGGCGTGCTGGCAGCCCTCTCGATGGGGCTGCTCGGCGCCACTCACCAATTCACTCCCGTCATCACGGCCAGGCCGCTGCGCTCGCTGCACGTTGCCCGGGCCACCTTCGCCGCCTGGCTGGCAGCGTCATGGATGTTGCCACTCGGCATCGCGACCGACCAGCTCGCTGTGACCGCTGCCGGCGGCGCGCTTGCGGGTCTCGCCGTCGTGCTGCTCGCGATCAACCTCAGCGCGCCACTCATGGCGCGGGGCAAAGGTGCACCGGTCACGGCCCTGCGCTTTGCTGTAGTCGGCGCCGTGCTGACCACCTTCCTCGGCGTCGCCTTCGTCGGTGACCGACAGGGCAACTGGTTCACGCTCTCGGGCCACGTAGACCTCGCGATGGGCGTGATCGGTATGTTCGGCTGGCTAGGGGTCACCTACGTCGGCGTCGCCGAGAAGCTGTGGCCGATGTTCATGCTGGCCCACCTGCCTGCAGGACCTCGCGCGGGACGTGTCGCCGTGTGGGCGATGCCGATCGGTGCGACAACTCTGGCCGGCGGCCTGGCGTGGCAGCTCTCGATCGTCGGGTGGGTCGGCGGCGGCCTTCTCACGATCGGTCTTGGCGCCCATCTCGTCTCCCTTTGGACCCACGTACGACATCGCAGGCGAAAGGCCGACCTCCACCTCGTGTTCGTGACGACTGCGGCTGCCTGGCTGCCCGCCGGTGCCGGGCTAGCTCTCGCTGGAGCGCTCCTGGTCCCCCATCACTATCGCGAAGGCGTTGCTCTCGCGGCAGCAGCCATGGCCGCCTTCGGCGGCTGGCTGCTCGAGGCGCTGGCCGGCCACGCCCACAAGGTCGTGCCGTTCATCGTGTGGTCGGCGCTCCGCTCGAGGGGGCACGCGACCGGCCCATCGGGCAAGCCGCTCATGTTCGCCGATCTCTACAACCACGCCTGGGCCGCCGCCAGTTATGCCACCACGACTGCCAGCGTTGCGGCACTCTGCCTGGGCCTGGGTGCCCGCCTGCCGCTGGCGACGGCGATGAGCGGGGTGCTCCTCGTCCTCACCGGCATCATGCTGGCGACCAACCTCTCGGTCCGCCCTGTGCGCCTGCTGCTCGCAGGGAGACGTGACAGCCGTGACTCTGCAGCATCGACGGCGGCGCCCGCCTGATCTGTGATGCCTCTTCTCGGCCCGGCGGGGACGACCACCGCGCTGCGAGGCAAGCTCTCGGCCCATGGGTAGCAGCACCGGCGCTCGAGGGTGGACAAGCCTCCACCGGAGCACCACGGCGACTGGCTTGTTGCTGTTGCTCTTCGAGTGCTGCTCCTCGACTACTCCTCCACGAAGATGCACTCGCCCGGGCATTCCTCGGCGGCTTCGCGCACTGCATCCTCGTAGTCCGCAAAGACCGAAGCCAGACCGCCCGAGCCGCCGGGATCGTTGAGCACTCGGCCGTCTTCCTTCACGTAGGCGAGCCCATCGTCGAGGAGAGTGAAGACCTGAGGGCAGATCTCCTCGCACAGGCCGTCCCCGGTGCACAGGTCCTGGTCGATCCACACCTTCATCGATACGCTCCCTCTCTTGAGCTGCACCCGATGCCGACAGGCAGGTGCGGGCCGGCGGGCATCACCACATCCCCAGTTGCAGGCGGGCCGCCTCGGACATGCGGCTCAAGTCCCACGGCGGTTCCCAGACGAGCTCGACAGCGGCTTCGAGGACGCCAGGCAGCTCGAGGATCTTCTGGACCGCCTCGTCTCTAAGGACGTCGCCCATCCCGCAGCCGGGTGCAGTCATCGACATGGTCACCGCCACCCGGTACCCTCCGGAGAGAGCCTGGCTCACATCGCAGCTGTAGATCAGGCCGAGATCGACTACGTTGACCGGAATCTCCGGGTCGAAGACCGCTCGCAGTCGCTCGAGCACGTCGTCGGCATCGAGAGGGCCGGAGCCAGCGGGCTGCTGCTTGGCAACGATCTCCATGCCGAGCGCGTCGGCGTCGGCGCCGTCGACGCGCGCCAGGAGCCCGTGGCCGACTTCGACGGTGAAGCTGCCGCCGAGCTGCTGGACGATGGCGACCCGCTCGCCTCGTGCAAGGACGCCAGCACGGCCACTCGGAATGAGCACCACCGGACAGGACCGCTGCAGCTCGACGACCTCGTTCATCT
>JAKATT010000071.1 GCA_021818615.1 Actinomycetes bacterium
CCCGCTACGACCTCCTCGCCTACCTCCTCTCCTTCGGCCAGGACCGCAGGTGGCGACGAAGCGCCGTCACGCACATCGAGGCAGGGCCGGCATCGAGAGTGCTCGACGTCGCGACTGGCCCGGGCGGCGTGGCGTTCGCGGTCAGGGCGTCGACCGGTGCCGAGGTTGTAGGTGCCGACCTCACCCGCCCGATGCTGCTGCGGGCCCTGGCGAACATCGCTCGGCGCGGCGAGGCACATGTTCGGCTCGTGCAGGCGAGAGGCGAGGAGCTCCCGTTTCGTGACGGGTCGTTCGACGCCGTCACGTTCAGCTACCTGCTCCGTTACGTGGCCGACCCTGCGGCTACGGTCAGCGAGCTGGCGCGGGTTGTGCGGCCGGGGGGCACTATGGCGAGCCTCGAGTTCCACGTACCTCCGGCGCTCCTGTGGCGGAGCGCGTGGTGGTGCTACACGCGAGCCGTCCTGCCGGCGCTCGGGCTCCTTCTCGGCGGCCGCGAGTGGTTCGCGGTCGGGCGCTTCCTCGGTCCGAGCATCTCGGACCACTACCGGCACCACCCTGTTGAGTCGCTCGCCCGCACCTGGCGAGAGGCCGGCATGACCGGGGTGGCCTACCGGCTGCAGTCCCTTGGAGGCGGACTCGTGATGTGGGGGAGGAAGCCGGAGGAGCGCGGTGACGGCTGAGCCCCGCCCGGTGGTGCTCGGCCCTGCCTATTACGCCGATGGGACGCCGTCAGCCTGGCGAGATGTCCGTGCCCTCCTCCATCCTCCCTACACCGCCTGGCACCTCGCCTACGTCGTGATCGGCGGCCTCCTTGCCAGGCGAGAGGACTGGGCAGTGCTCGGGGCAACGGTGCTGGCCTTCTTTCTCGCCGTCGGCGTCGCGGCGCATGCGCTCGACGAGCTGAACGGGCGGCCTCTTGCCACCCGGCTGCCGAGCTGGGCGCTCGTCGCGGCCGCCGCGTTCTCCCTCGCCGGCGCGGTCGCCATCGGTGCGCTCGGAGTCGAACGGCTCGGGGTCGGCCTCGTGGGCTTCATGGTGGTCGGAGTAGTCCTCGTGCTCGGTTACAACCTCGAGCTCCTCGGGGGAAGGCTGCACTCCGATGTAGTCTTCGCCGCGGCCTGGGGCGGGTTTCCGGTCCTCGTGGCAGCCTTCGCCGAAGAGAAGGCTCTCAGCTGGCCGGCAGTCGTGGTAGCTGCGGCCGCGGCACTCCTGGCGGCGTCCCAACGTGCCCTTTCGACCCCGGCGCGCGAGCTGAGGCGCCAGGTGAAGGTCGTGCGGGGCACGGTCGAGTACCGCGACGGCCGTCTGGAGGCCATCGACGCCGCCGCCCTAGCCCGGCCCTTCGAGCGGTCGTTGCGGCTCATGTCGTGGGGAATGACGGGGCTGGCCGTCGGGCTCGTTCTTGCGCGCGCCTTTGGGTAGGCGGTGGCTGGAGCAGCCCCCGGGTCGAACTCCCCCGGTCGGGCCGCTCCTCGCCACCGCCTCGGTCATGCAGCTGGTCACTCAGCCCCAGCGTCTCGGTGCCGTGCTGCGACCACGGAACTCGGCGACGACAGTGCCCTCCCGGCTGACCGTGACGTCGTAGATGCCGTGACGGCCAAAGCTCGTGCGTTCGGTGGCCTTGGCGACGAGCCGATCGCCTACATGCGCCGCGGTGACGAAGGTGATGTCTGCTCCCGCTGCGACGGTGAGGATGCCGCGGCTGTTACAGGCGCAGGCGAAAGCGCTGTCTGCAAGGGCGAAGACCATGGCGCCATGTGCGACGCCATGCTGGTTGACCATGTCGGGCCGGACGAGCATCGTCGCCAACGCCCGCCCGTCACCGAGCTCTCGCACGGTGATGCCGAGCAGCCGACCGGCCCCGTCAGCCCACCGCATCTCGGGTCCGGCCGCTCCGGCAGGAAGCAGAGTATCGAGAGGATCGTCCATGGCAGGAAGGCTCCGAGCCCGACGGAGTTCTCGGTGTCCCGCGAGGCGTGCTGGCGGATGATAGCGGCGCCCACTTCCCACTGTCGAGAGACGGGCTGAAGCATGGGCGCTCCGGGGTCTAGTCACCCCGAGCAAGAAGTGCTCTCGATGGTGGCGGCGGATGAGCGACTCGGTGGCTGGTGCACATCGGTCTGTTGAGCGGCCGCGTCGACCAAGACGAAGCCGGCGTGCTGCCTGCGGTGCTGTGCGAGCCGAGCGCCGTCGAGCATTGGTGGCTGTGCGCAGACGAGGCCATGGTGACCGGTGCGATGAGGCTGCCACTGTCGGCCCGGTCTCCGACGAACCCGCTCAGCGGGAGCTCTCCTACGTCGAGGGTCTCTCCCCTCGGCTGCCGGGCCGGATCGAGACGCCCCCGGCGAGCCCTGAGCGGGGCTCTGCCTCGCACCCCGTCCCCGCGCGCGCTCGTTTCAAGGTTTTCGGGTCAGTCAATGCGAGCTTGACCAAGCACAGTTGATCCAATATAGGATGTCAAGGCGGACGGGCTTCAACGCAGAGGAGGGCTGGTGTGGCCGAGATGCTGCAGGTAGAGTCGCGAGCCGAGAATTTCGCAGAGCGGGACCGAGCAACTCTTATCCACCCGTATCTTGCGCACGGCTTTGATGAGCGGGTTGTGATGGTTGAGGGGTCGGGGTGTCGCCTACGGGACGCCACCGGGAGGCGGTACCTTGACGCGACGGGTGGCCTGTGGCTCGCGCAGATCGGCCATGGACGCCGCGAGATTGCCGATGCCGCGTCGCGGCAGATGCAAAAGCTTGAGTACTACTTGAGCTTCTGGGAGTTCACGAACGAGCGCGCCATCGAACTCGCGGAGCAGCTCGTCAGGCTCACACCGGAAAAACAGACCCATGTCTACTTTACGAGCGGGGGCTCGGAGGGGATAGAAATCGCCCTCCGCATGGCGCGTTACTATCACCATCAGCGCGGCGACAGCGAACGGAGTTGGATCCTGGCGAGGAACCTGGCATACCATGGTGTCGGCTACGGCTCCGGGTCGGTCACGGGTTTTCCGCTCTATCACGAGGGCTTCGGGCCGATGTTACCGCATGTCCGTCATCTGACGCCTCCTTGGCCGTATCACACAGAGTTGTTCGGTGGCGAAGACCCGACCGACTTCCTGATCCGAGAACTTGAACAGACTATTGATGAAATCGGCTCCAACCGCGTCGCGGCATTCATCGGCGAGCCGATTATGGGTGTCGCCGGCATGATTGCACCTCCCGAGGACTACTGGCCGCGTGTGCAGGAAGTCCTGCGTCGTCACGGGATCATGTTCATCTTCGATGAAGTTGTAACCGCGTTTGGGCGTACCGGTTCATGGTTCGGCGCCCAGCACTTCGGTGTTGAACCGGATGTAATTGTCACGGCGAAGGGGATCACGAGTGGCTATATGCAGCTCGGTGCTGTGCTCGTCTCAGATGACATTGCCGAGACGGTTACATCTGACGAGCACTACGGGTTCCCGATCGGGTTCACCTACTGCGGCCATCCAACCGCATGTGCGGTGGCCCTCGAGAACCTCTCGATCATCGAGCGCGAAGGTCTTGTTGACCGTGCGCGGACGGTCGGTGCACACCTGCTGTCAGCGCTCGAAGATATGGCCGACCTTTACGTCGTCGGAGAAGTTCGCGGCGTCGGGATGATGCTGGCCGTGGAGCTCGTTGCTGATCGGGAGACGCGGGTTCCACTGCCGATGGACGGTGCTCCGCAGGATGTCATCCGGCGCGAGACCGGCGTGATCGTTCGCGCGAGCGGCAGCACACTGGTCCTTTCGCCGCCGCTCGTCATGACGGAGGAGGAAGCGGACGAGGTCGCGGTCGCGCTCCGGTCGGTGCTCGAGCGAACCGAGCCGACTGGCATTATCCGGTCGCTGAGCACCTGAGTCCAGATGTCCGGTGAAGGCGAGCGCACAGGAGGGGACGGATCCATGAGCACGCTCACACTTGCAGTCGTTCCCCGTACCCTGACGGAGCACACGCTGGGGGTCCGGGACGCCGTTGTCCCTTCGATTGCCTTCGTGACGCGGATGGTGGCCGTCTTCTTCCTTACGACACCCAACGCCGACTCCTCCACTGAGCTTCGAGTTCTGGGCCGTGGCGGGCAGGTGCCTGTGTGGAGCTGTCATCGTCGTTGGGACATCGGCACTGGCGCCAGAACGGTTCACGAGGCCTGCCGGGAGCAGCGTGGTGACGAGCCGAGACGACGACTCGCGCACGACGAACCGCGCACGATGGCCAAGTCATCGTGGTCGGAACGCACGTCACAATCACTCGAAGAAGGGATGCGGCACGATGGCTGACACGAACACTACAGCTGGGATGCTCGCGGGTGTCCCAACCGGTCTCCTAATCGCCGGGACGTGGCGCGGGTCGAGCGACGGGGGGACGTTTACGAAGCTCAACCCCAGCACCGAGGAGCCGATCGCAGAGGTGTCTGCAGCGAGTAACGACGACGTCGACGCCGCTGTGCGCGCTGCTCGGACGCAGTTCGAGAACGGCGACTGGGCGAAGCTTCCCAACGTGGCGCGTGGAGCGCTTCTGAACAGGCTCGCCGACCTGATGGAGCGCGATGCCGACAGGCTCGTCACGATCCAATCGCTCGAAGGCGGACAGCCGCTCACGGAACCGAAGATGCTGGACATACCAATGGCTATTGAAACTTTCCGGCATTACGCCGGTTGGGCGGACAAGATCACCGGTTCTACCATCCCGACGCCAGGCTACTTCGGACACCCGACACTTTCCTACACTCGCCGCGAGCCGATCGGGGTTGTCGCAGCGATCCTGCCGTGGAATGCCCCAGCCATGATCTTCAGCTGGAAGGTTGCACCCGCGCTAGCGTGCGGCAACACCGTCGTCGTGAAGCCGGCTGAGGACGCCATGCTGAACGTCAACTATCTCGGCCACCTGATCGAAGAGGCGGGATTCCCGCCGGGTGTCGTCAATATCGTCAACGGCTTCGGTGAGAAGACCGGCGCTGCTCTCGCCAGGCATCCCCTGGTGGACAAAATCTCCTTCACGGGCAGCCCAGAGGTCGGGCGGGAGGTGGCACAGGTTGCCGCGCAGTCATTCAAGCGTTTGACCCTGGAACTCGGAGGCAAGTCCCCACAGATTATCTTCGCGGACGCGAACCTCCAAGCCGCAGTTCAGGGCAGTGTAATGGGCCTCTTTGCCAATCAGGGGCAGATCTGTGCAGCAGGTACGCGTATCCTCGTCCAGCGGCCGGTGTACGAGCAAGTCGTAGCGGCTCTGAGTGGCGCGGCGCAGTCAGTGAGGCTGGGCGACCCGCTCGCTCCAGAGACACAGATGGGTGCTCTGATCAACAAGCGGCAGCTCGATCGCGTTCTCGGCTACATCGCAACGGGAAAAGAGGAGGGCGCGAGGCTCGCTGCTGGAGGAGATCGAGGTGCCGGGCGTGGCTATTTCGTACAGCCGACAGTGTTCGCTGACGCATCCAACGACATGCAGATTGCACGAGAAGAGATCTTTGGCCCTGTCGGCACCGTCATCCCTTTCGACGATGCCGAGGAGGCGTTGCGGCTCGCGAACGACTCCTTTTATGGACTCGCCGCAACTGTGTGGACACAAGACGTGACGAAGGCGCACACACTCGCCGCTGGAGTCCGGGCTGGCTCGGTCTGGATCAACGGTTGGGGTGCCATCGACCCGAGGCTGCCATGGGGCGGCTTCAAAGGCAGCGGGCTTGGGCGCGAGCTCGGTTACGCCGGAATCGACGCGAACACGGAGGAGAAGGTTGTCACAGTCGTGCTCTGAGAATAGTAGAGTGCCAGACG
>JAKATT010000034.1 GCA_021818615.1 Actinomycetes bacterium
CCGGCGACCTCGCACTGCTTGCCTAGGAACATCACCATCACCCGGTCGCTCACGTTCTTCACAACCGCGAGGTCGTGGGAGATGAAGACGAGGGTAAGGCCATGCCTGCGCTTCGTCTCCTCGAGGAGGTTGAGGATCTGCGCCTGGACCGAGACGTCGAGGGCAGAGACCGGCTCGTCGCAGACGATCGCCCGCGGGTTGAGCATGAGCGCCCTGGCGATGGAGATCCGCTGGCACTGTCCCATGGAGAACTCGTACGGTCTCCGCCAGCTCACCGCGTCGAAGTCCAGGTTGACCTCTCCGAGCATCGCTCGGGCTCGTTCGAGGCGCTCTTCGGGTGTGCCTATCTTCCAGATCGAGAGCGGCTCCATCACAAGGTTGGCGATGCTGCGACGCGGGTAGAGCGACGAGATTGGATCCTGAAAGATCACCTGCAGCTTGGTGCGGACCCGGCGGAGCTCCTCACCCGAGAGCTTCGTCAGGTCGACGCCGCCGAAGATGACCTTGCCGCTCGTCGGCCTTGGGAGCTGCAGGATGGCCCGCCCCGTCGTCGACTTCCCGCAACCCGACTCCCCGACGATTCCGAGCGTCTCGCCCGGATAGACGTCGAAGCTGATATCCGAGACGGCATGCACCTTCTTTCGGCCCGGCGCGGGGAATTCGACCACCAGGTTCTCGATGCGAAGGAGGGCCTCCTTCGCATCGCGGAGCTGTGCCGTCCCCGATCCGGCCATCTCAGATTGCCTCTCCGGGGACCAGGGCGACAGCCGCCGACTCGTTGTGGGCAAGGTTGGTCTCGAGGGCCTGGAGCCCCTCGGGGGTCCCGACGGGGTACCAGCAGGCGAAGACGTGCCCTGGGCTGTCCGCCTGCCGGAGAGGCGGCTCCTCGACGCGGCAGCGCGGCTGCCCGTATGGGCATCTCTGGGCGAAGCGGCAACCGGTTGGATAGCCGGAGGGGTCTGGCGGGCTGCCGGGGATCGAGTGCAGTCTCGTATGGCTGGCATTGGCGAGGCGGGGCGCCGATCTGAGCAGCGCTTCGGTGTACGGCATGCGCGTCTCGCGAAACAGCGTCGTCGTCGGCGCCTTCTCGACGATCTTGCCGGCGTACATGACGATGACGTCGTCGGAGCGTCCGGTAACCACGCCGAGGTCGTGGCTGATGAGGATCATCGACATGTAGCGCTCCTGCTGCAGGCGGTTCAGCAGGTCGAGGATCTGCGCGGAGACCGTCACATCGAGACCCGTGGTGGGCTCGTCCGCTAGTAGCAGTTTCGGCCCGCAGGCGATGGCTGTCGCGATCACGATCCGCTGGCACATGCCGCCGGAGAACTGGTGCGGGAACCAGTTGAGCCGCTGCTCAGGTTCCGGCATGCCGACAGAGCGGAGGAGAGCTATCGCCGTCTCCTTGGCGTCCTTCCGCCCCATCGCGAGGTGGTGGCGGAGCGACTCGGTTATCTGGCGACCGATCTTGACCACCGGGTTGAGTGATGTCACGGGGTCCTGGAAGATCATGGCGATGTGCGCACCCCACAGGTCGCGCAGCTCCCGTTCGGTGGTACCCGTCAAGTCGACGTCCCCGAAGTGGACCCGTCCCTCCCGGATGACCCGCTGGTGGGGGAGCAGGCCCATGACGGACCGGGAGAGGACCGTCTTGCCAGATCCCGACTCCCCGACGACGGCGAGCGTCCGTCCCCGCGCGAGGTTGAAGCTCACCCCGTCAACTGCTCTCACGAGGCCGTGGTCTGTGTCGAAGTGGGTCTTGAGGTTCTCGACCTGGAGGAGGGGCCGGTCCTCCCGGTCGATGATCTCCCGCACGTGCCGTTTCGGGCTCACAGGGCACCGTGTCTTACGTTCAGCACGCCGCGCAGGCGGTCGCCGATGAAGTTGATGGCGAGGATGAACGAGAACATGGCCACCGCCGGGCTGAGCAGCAGGCTCAGGTCCGTGGTCATCGACGTCGAACCTTGAGCGATCATGTTGCCCCACGTGGCGGTGGGCGCCGGCACGGAGAGGCCGAGAAAGGACAATGCTCCCTCGCCGACGACTGCGACGGCCACGCCGACGAGGCCGAAGGTGACGGCGGTCGGGACCACGTCTGGGAGCAACAGGCTTGTGAGGACCCGCCAGGACTTCGCGCCGAGCGCCCGGGTGGCGAGCACGTAGTCGCGCTGGGCGTGTTCGATCGTGGCTGCCCGCACCACCCGGAACAGGATCGGCCAGGCGAGGATGGCGATGATGAGAGTGATGTCGAACAGCGAGCGGCCGACGTAGGCCACCATCACGAGGGCGAGGACGAGGAAGGGAAAGGACAGGAACGAGTTCGAGATGATCGCCAGCACCTCGTCGAGCGAGCCGCGGAAGTACCCGGCGAGGAGCCCGAGGACGCCCCCCACGACCTCGCTGATGGCGATGGAGGCAAAGCCGATCACGAGCGAGACCCGCGAGCCGAAGAGCACGCGTGCGAGGATGTCGCGCCCGGTGGTGTCGCAGCCGAGAAGGTGTGAAGAGCTCGGGCTCGTGCTGACGAGGCAGTTGACGTCCACGGAGTTCGGGTCCGGGATCGGCAGCAGGTTGGCAAAGATCGCCACGAGGATCCAGGCGCCGACAATGGCGACCGCCACCCAGAACCCCCAACCAAGGCTCTTGAAACGGCGTTTCGAGACAGCTGGGACGAGCCCTTCTCGCGCCTCGAGCCCTGCTAGCTCGGCGTCGACCATCGTGGCCGTCGGAGAGAAGCCGGGGACCCCGAGCTCCATCGGGCCGGGCGCCGTCAGGTCATGTGACGATACAGTCGCCTCACGCTCGTCGGCCACGGCGCACTCTTGGGTCGATCACGGTGTACAGGAAGTCGATGAGCACGTTGCAGACGATGTAGAAGACGGCCACGACGATCGTGACCGCTTGGACTGTCGGGAGGTCTTTCGCGGCGACGGCAGCCGTGAGCACCGACCCGAGGCCGTGCAGGGCGAAGACTGTCTCGACGATGATTGCTCCGGTGATGAGGCTGCCGACCTGGATGCCGGCCACTGTCATCGTGGTGAAGGTCGAGGGGCGAAGGGCATGGCGAAACAGGATCCTCGCCGTCGAGAGGCCCTTTGCCCGGGCCATCACGATGAAATCCTCCTCGAGCGTGGCCACCATGTCGGCACGTAGCAGCCGCTGGTACACCGCGATCGAGCCGATGGCAAGGGTGAGCGAGGGGAGGAACATCACATAGAGGTTCTGCCCCGGGTCGCTCCAGAGCGACGGGACGTTGGCGGCGGGCCCGGGGAACCAGGGCAGCTTCACGGTGAAGACAAGGGCGAGCAGCGGGCCGACTATGAACACCGGGATGGCGAGCGTGGCGAAGGTGGCCGTTGTCGAGAGCCGGTCGAAGAGGCCGTTGGCCCGAAGTGCGCTCCACATGGCGACCGGGATGGCGACCACGACCGCGATCACCTGGCTGTAGATGATGAGCTCGAGGGTGATGGGGTAGGCACCCGCGATGACGCTGCCAATGGGCTCGGGAGGCGCCAGTGTGACCCCGAGATTGCCTTGGAGCAGCTCGCCGAGCCAGTGGAAGAAGCGCTCGAAGAAAGGATGGTTCAGGTAGAGGATGGCCGACTCGTGCCGTACGCAGGCCGTGCCGGCCGGACCGCAGATGACGGCGGCTTCGCTGCCGGGCATCTTGGAGGTGAAGAAGAAGGTGACGAAACAGACGAGCAGCACGGTCGCGAGCCCTTCGAGAATTCGCCTTGCCGCGACCACTCGTCCCCCTTCCCTGCCTGCCGAGCGGGCAGATGCTAACCGGTGAGGCCCAGCTCGTGTACCAGGAAAGTGCTGTTGGCAAAGCCGATTCCTGTCGCACCATCCGGCAATTTCTGGTTGGTTAGGCCCACGACGCCTTCAGCCGCGATCGCCGTCCAGTAGGCCTTCCCGGTCCAGAGGTAGGGCAGGTCGGCCGCGAGCCTGCGTGCCACCTCCTGGTAAGCCGCGACCCGCGCCTCGATCTGGGTGTTGGCACGTCCATCGTTGAGCGCCGCCTGGAGAGCCGCGTCACGGTTGCGGGCCATGTCGAGCGAGATCTTGCCTGGCGGGGCGTAGGTGTCGGTGCTCCACCAGATGTAGTTCTGGTCGGGGTCCGTCGCGCCGAACTGCTCGAATGTCGCGGCCTGGTAGTCCCCGGCGACGACATTCGTGAGGAACTGGGCGAACTCGACCTGGTTCACCTGGCAATTCACTCCGATCTTCTGCCAGTTCGCCTGAACGATGTCGATCACGATCGAGTAGGCGGGACCAACGATCGTCGTCAGGCTGACAGCTGGAGGCGAGCCATTCGTCGCCGTGCACCTGTCGACGAGCTCCTTGGCGGCGGCCGTGTCGTAGCTCGGGTAGTCGGTCGCGCCGTACCAGAGCGATCCAGGCTGGAACGGGCCGGTTGCCGGGGCAGCGATACCCGCCCCGTACGTGTCGAGCAGATCGGTCCTGTTGATCGACATGGCGAGCGCTCGGCGCATGTCGATGTCGTCGAGCGGTGGAACGGCGACGTTCAACATGATGAAGTCGACGTCGGGCTCGGCGCGCGGCGGGAGCTTGCCGAGGATGATCTGGAAGGACTTGTCACCGAAGAAGTCCTTGATGACCCGGGGATACTGGCAGTGTATGACCTGAACTCTGCCGGAGCGAAGCGCGTTCTCCCGCGCCTCGTTGTCGATGATCGGCTTGAAGGTGATCTCGTCGAGGTAGGGGGGCTCTTCTGCCAGTACCTCGGGTTGCGCTTGGCGATGAGATGCGAGCTTGGCGTCCAGTCGACGAGCGAGAACGGTCCGGTCCCGTCCGGTGTGGTCGCTCCCTGGTTGGCCGAGGCGAGCATCTTCGGCGAGCAGATGTAGCCGAGCTGACCGGCGAGGTAGGAGGGGAAGGCCGGCCAGGGCTCGCTCGCGTTGACGACGACGGTGTCAGTGCCCTTTGACGTGATGGACGTGATCGGTTTCAGGCTCTGGCCCGTGATGTAGCCGTGCACGACCGCTTCGAGACTGTTGACGACCGCGGCGGCATCGCATGGGGCTCCGGAGTGGAACACGAGTCCCGGCCGCAGCAGGATCGAAAAGGACGTGTGATCGGCGTTCGGGGTGACCGACTTCGCCAGGTGGGGATGGGCCAGCCCATCGGCGCCGATCTGGACGAGCGTGTCGAAGAGGGCGTTGCCGTACAGGTACCCCGTCGAGTCCCAACGGGCCTGGGGCGGCGAAAGAGCGTTCACCTCGCTCCAGGTCCCGATCGCCAGAGACCCACCGGGTCGCGCCTTGTTGCTGTCGATCGGTCCTGCAAGCAGCTGGAGCGGCGTCCCGTTCGCGTCCGTCGCCCCCGGAGTCGACGAGGTGCCGCTCGAACTGGACGCGCCGCACGCCTCGAGCACACCGCCTCCGGCGCCGAGGCCGGCGCCGAGGCCGCCCCCTTGAGGCTCCTGGACAACAAATCACGGCGGTGGCAGGTCCTGCTCATGCCCACACCCTCGTACCAGCTCCCTGAGCGGAGGACCTTCCTGGCGCGGAGCCGCTTTGTCCGGAGGAGCCTTCGGCTCTGCGGTCCATCGGGCGAGGTTCCATCGTGACGATGCGGATCAGGTCCTCCAGATCTCCGTGGGCCAGATGATGCCCGAGAGCATGGACAGCCCGCGACGACCCTCGGGGTCGGTCGGGTTGTTCCAGTTCTGCACCTGCTTGTTGGCCGCCACGCACCAGACGTCGCGTGCCTTCCAGATATAGGGCA
>JAKATT010000184.1:0-2385 GCA_021818615.1 Actinomycetes bacterium
TAGGTGACGTAGCTCATGAGGTTGATCGGGTCGTTCCAGACCACGACGAGCCACGGCAGGTCTGGCGCGACGATCTCCTCGATCGCCGGCTCGCGGATCTCGGTCGGTGCTGTCGTCATGCTCATCTCACCGAGCTGAGCAGGCCCGCCGCCTCATCGGCGGCGCTCTTGCCAGCATGGTAAGCCCGCGGACCAGGCCCTGGACCAGGCAGTAGTGCCTCGCGACGGTGGAGGGACAGGTAAAAGGCGATGGCAGTGATCCAGAGCAGCGTCACCCCGGCCAGGTGCACCTCGACCACCCCGGCGTTGTCGTGGGAGAAGTACTGGGTGTAGCCGAGAGCACCCTGGACGACCATGATCTCGAACATCCAACGAGCCCGGTGCTGGACGATGCTCGGGGCGGCGGCGTGGTGGAGGGCGAACAGAGTTGCGAGGGTCAGCCCTATGAGGAAGAGGGCGATGTCGGAGTGCAGCTGGGCGATGTCGCGAAGCGCAATCGGGATGCGCCTGATCGGTGCAGACGGTGTGCTCGGGGCTCCCGCGTGCGGTCCGGCGCCGCTCACGAGCGTGCCGACGACGCTCACGAGGCCGAGCGTGACGAGGAGCAGTCTGGCGAGCCACCTGAGGTCGGGACCGACGAGAGAGGTGGAATGCCCGGTCCAGGCGACCGACTCGTCGACACCGGCCCGGTGGAAGAATACGACCGCATCGGCGAGCACGACGATGGTGAGCAAGAAGTGCAGCGCCACCAGGTACGGGTTGAGCTTGAAGAGCACGACGAGCCCGCCGAGGACGATCTGGGCGCCCACCCCTGCTACGAGGCCACCGGCGAGCCAGAGAAGGTCGCGCCGCCTCGGCTGGCGTAGCGCCGCGAGCACCAGGGCGAGCGCGGAGACGACCGTCACGGCCACGGACACGAACCGGTTGACATCCTCGACGAGAGGATGAAACGAGGCCTGTGCCACCAGGCGGTGCTCGTAGCAGGACGGCCAGTCCGGGCAGCCGAGCCCCGAGCCCGTGAGGCGGACAGCACCTCCGCTGACCACCAGGAGCGCGTAGGACACCACCGCCACGAGGGCGATGTTGCGGACCAGCCGCGGAGAGACCTCTGGGAGTCGCACCGCTGTCGATCGTAGGCGAGGCCCCACCCGGTCGGGCGGCCGAGCCGCGAGCCAGGTCCTAAACTTGCCGGGCGATGTCCCAGTACTCCCCGGCGATCGTTCGCGAGGTGAAGCTCGGCGGGCGCGTCAGGGGTTTCGTCGCTCTCACGAAGCCCCGCATCATCGAGCTCCTGCTCGTCACCACGCTGCCCACGATGGTGGTAGCGCACCGTGGGTTCCCGTCGCCCTGGCTCATGGTCGCCACCCTCCTCGGCGGAGCGCTCTCGGCGGGCGGTGCGAACGCCTCCAACATGTTCATCGACCGCGACATCGACGCCGTGATGAAGCGGACCCGGAACCGCCCTCTCGTGACCGGTGCTGTCAAGCCGTTCGAGGCGCTCGCCTTCTCCCTGGCGCTCGAGGCGGTGGCCTTCGTCGTCTTGTGGCGTTTCGTGAACCTGTTCTCCGCCGTGCTCGCCCTCGGCGCCGCTCTCTTCTACGTCTTCGTGTACACAATCGGGGTGAAGCGCCGTTCGACCCAGAACATCGTCATCGGCGGAGCCGCAGGGGCCGTGCCGGTCCTCGTCGGGTGGACGGCCGTCACCGACCGTCTCACGTGGGCGCCGCTCGTTCTCTTCGTCCTCATCGTCGTATGGACGCCCTCGCACTTCTGGGCGCTGGCCGTCAAGTACAAGGACGACTACAGGGCGGCCAATGTCCCGATGCTGCCGGCCGTCGAGTCCTTCGAGCGGGTCGCCTGGCAGATCATCTGGTACTCGGTTGCGCTCGTAGGCGTCTCGGTGCTCTTCGCCGTCGTCGCGCACATGGGGCCGACTTTCTGGGCTGTGGCGCTCCTCGCCGGCGCCTTCTACGTCTTCTCGGCGGTGCGCCTGAGGCGGGCGGGAGGGACGCCGAAGGCGGCGATGGCGCTCTTCGGCTACTCGATCTCCTACGTGACGATCATCTTCGCGGCGATGGCGGTGGACGTCCTCGTCCGCTACCACTGAGGGGCGGGCGGGCGGCCCAGGCCTACTCCCAGCGAAACGTCAGCGCCGCCACGACCGGCGTCACGGCCGCCCAGGCCGCGAGCACGATCCATGCCTCGGCCGGCACCGCCGCCCCTGAGCCGAGGGTGGGGTGGAGCGCGTCGGAGAGCGCTGCTGCCGGGAGGACCCGGGCGACGGCCGCGAAGCCGCCGAGCTTCCCGAGCGGGAACACGATGCCTCCGATGAGGAGCAGCACGATGTAGACGGCGTTCGCGAGGGCGAGGTTGACCTCGGCCCTGA
>JAKATT010000184.1:2574-5748 GCA_021818615.1 Actinomycetes bacterium
CGAGGGGCGTGGCGCCCAGCCGCTTGAGCACCCCGTAGCTGCGCTCGAAACCGGTCGCGATCCCGAGGCTCACCATCGCCGTCGACATGACGGCGAGCCCGAGCACGCCCGGAGCGAGGAAGTCGACAGGGTGCCTGGCGCCCGTCGGCAAGACGCGCACCTCGCTGAAGAAGACCAGCAGGAAGACCGGGATCCCGATCGTGACGAGGAGCGTCTCGCCACGCTCGAGCGTCATGCGGATCTCGGCGGCAGCCTGGGCGCCGAGCGCTCTCAAAGCGCCCTCCCGGTCGAGCGCCGCGCTCTCCTGCGGGACGGACGGCCGCCCCCGCCGGCTCCGGTCGCGGGCTGCCCCGGCGGCTCCTCGGCCACGAGGCGGAGGAAGACGTCCTCGAGGCGCTCCTTGCCGACGCTGAGGCTGCCGAGGACGAGGTCGCGCTCGGCCAGCCAGCCGGTGAGGGCGGCGACCGCGGCGGGCGCAGGTGGGAGCGCCGCCACGTACTCGCCCGGACCCACCTCGGCGACCGGCGCGCCGAGCACGGAGGCGAGGCCCGAGACCTCGATGCCCGGCTCCATCGAGAAACGGATCTCCCCAACCCCTCCCGCCAGCTCGTCCGGCCGGCCGGCCGCGACGACGGTGCCGTGATGGAGCACGACGACGCGGTCCGCCACCCGCTCCACCTCGTCGAGCTCGTGGCTCGCGAGGACGACGCAGACTCCGTCGTCGCGAAGCCGTGCGACCATGTCGCGCACGGCGAGGCGGCCGACCGGGTCGACTCCGGCGGTCGGCTCGTCGAGGAAGGCGACGCGCGGCCGCCCGACGAGGGCGAGGGCGAGCGCCAACCGTTGCTGTTCGCCGCCGGACAGCCGCTTGTAGGGGGTCCGGGCGACGCCCGACAGCGACAGCAGCTCCAGCAGTTCGCCGGGGTCGCGCGGGTCGTCGTAGTAGGAGGCGAAGAGCCGGAGCGCCCTGTCGGCGCTCATCGTCGGGTAGACGCCGCCTCGCTGGAGCACGACGCCGATCTGGCCGACGAGGGAGTCGTGCTCGCCGGAAGGGTCGAGCCCTGCCACCGTCACGTGCCCGGAGGCCGGGCGCCGGTACCCCTCGAGCGTCTCGACCAGCGAGGTCTTGCCGGCGCCGTTCGGGCCGAGGACGGCTACCACCTCGCCGAAGTCCGCGGAGAGCGAGACCGCGTCGAGCGCGACGAGCTCTCCGTAGCGCACGGTCAGAGCCTGGACGTCGACGGCCCGAGGGCCGCTGGAGCGATCGTTCACCTCGGCGACGGCGCACCTGGCACGAGACCTGGCCGGCAGGACATCAGCGCCGCGGCGTCTCGAAGCGGTAGCCCACGCCCCTGATCGTCGTGATGAGCGCAGGGCGCGACGGATCCGCCTCGATACGGGACCGCAGGCGCTTGATATGCACGTCGAGGGTCTTCGTGTCGCCGACGTAGTCGAGCCCCCAGACCCGGTCGATGAGGTTGTCCCGGGTGACGACGCGCCCGGCATTGGCGAGGAGGAGCTCGAGGAGGTCGAATTCCTTGAGCGGCAGCTTGACCTCCTCGCCACGCACGAGGCACTCGTGCCGGGCGAGGTCGAGACGGACAGGCCCCACCTCGTGGACCTCCTCGACGAGGTCGTTCGCCTGCAGCTCGCGCGGCGGCGGGGCCTCCTCCGCCTTTCTGCCTACGGGCTCGTCCGGAGCCGGCACGGCCGGAGCGGTTGCTCCGCCCGGGCGTCTCATGGCGCTGCTGCGGCGCCGCAGCACCGCTCGCATGCGGGAGACGAGCTCGCGGAGCCGGTACGGCTTGGCCACGTAGTCGTCCGCGCCCACCTCGAGGCCGACCACGGTGTCGAGCTCCGTCGACTTTGCGGTCACCATGATTATCGGGACGTCCGAGCGGGTCCTTATGGCCCGGCAGACGTCGATCCCCGACATCCGTGGGAGCATCACGTCGAGCAGCACGAGGTCGGCGTCCATCGCCTCGAAGCGCTCCAGGGCCTCGACGCCGTCGCGGGCGACCGTGATCTCGAAACCCTCCCTCTCGAGCCCGACCACGAGCGCGTCCACGAACGACTCCGCGTCCTCGACAAGGAGAACTTTGGTCGGTGCCGGTGTCACAAGTTATTCCTCGTTTCTCGGCTGGAGGGGCAGCCGCAGGGTGAACGTCGATCCGTTCCCCTCGCGGGACTCCACCTGCACGCTGCCACGGTGGTTCGCCGCGACATGGCGGACGATAGCGAGGCCGAGGCCGGTCCCGCCGCTCGCGCGCCGGCCCTGGTCGACGCGGTAGAAGCGCTCGAAGATGCGTTCGAGGTCGCGGGCGGGGATCCCGACTCCCCGGTCGGTCACCTTGATCACCGCCTCGTCGCCCTCCAACGATCCGGAGAGCTCGACCTTTGCCCCCTCGTAGGAGAACTTCACCGCGTTCTCGAGGAGGTTGTACACGGCAGATGTCAGCTGGCGGCGGTCACCGAGCACGGCTACGGGTGGCGATGGCTCATCGAGCACCACCTCCACGCTCTGCTGGTCGGCGGCAGCCCTTACGCGCTCGGCTGCCTCGGCCATCACGAGGTTCACGAGGACCGGTTCGCGGGGCGGAGACTCCTCGTTCTCGATGCGGGAGAGGTCGAGCAGGTCGTCGATGACCCGGCTGATCCTGAAGGACTCGATGTGGATGCGCTCGGCCAGCCGCCTGGCGACCTCCGGCTCGGTCTCGGCGAGCAGCGTCTCGGCAAGCAGGCCGAGAGCGCCCATCGGCGTCTTCAGCTCATGGCTGACGTTCGCGACGAAGTCCCTCCTCACCTCCTCGAGGCGCCGCCGCTCCGAGACGTCGTCGATCACCGCCATGACGCCGAGCACCCGGGAGCCGTTGTCGATGCTCTCGGTGCGCACGACGAGCGTGCGGCGGGGCGGGCCGTACAACTCGAGGGTGCGCTCTTCGGAGGCGCCGATCGGCGTGCTCGCCAGCAGCTCCTCGACGGCTTGGGCGGCGAGGGCGTCGCCGTGGCGCCCGCTCATGAGGGCGATCGCCTTCGAGTTCGAGAACGCCGTCTCGCCACGCTCGTCCCGGATCACGACGGCCTGGGGGAGCGTGTCGAGGGCCCGCCGAAGCCTGATCGCCTCCGAGCTGGCGTCGGTGACGGTCTCGGCGACCAGGTCGGCGGCACGCTCGA
>JAKATT010000209.1 GCA_021818615.1 Actinomycetes bacterium
GAGAGGAGACCCGGGCGTACAGGCCGAGGGATTCGGTCGGGGCCGAGAGGGCAGCGTCGGGCGAGACGAGGATCGTCCGCTGGTTCACCCTGACTGCCGGGACCGGGAGCGTGCCCGCATGGAACCAGTTGTACGCAGTCTGCGGGTGGACGCCCTGGCGACGTGCCCACTCGGTCAGGTTCACATACCGATCGTATCACTAGAACACTTGTACGTGGTGTATCACCGCCTTTGCGGAGCAGTTGGCGACCCTCGAAACCCCCTACGGCTCGGTCCCCGTGCCAATCAGCTCTCGTAGGCGGACCGCCTCGCTTCGACCAGGGTGCAGGCGAGTGTCTCGCTGGCAGCCGCGACCGGGGTGCGGCGCTCTTTGTGTGAGCGCACGACGAGCGGCCTGCCGAGCGCGTCGAAGACCGCCCCCCCCGCTTCGCTGCACACAAGCATGCCGCCGAGGAAGTCCCAGCCGCCATGGGCATCGCGGCCGAAGTCGACGTAGCCGTCGAGCGTCCCGTCCGCCACGGCACAGAGGTCGAGCGCCACCGCTCCAAGTGCCCGGAATTGCTTCCAGCCGAGGTAGCGACGGGGATAACCGGAGACTCCGACGATTGCCGACGAGAGGTCGCGGCAGCCGCTCGGGCGGATGAAGAGGCCATCGCGCCGGGCGCCTTCGCCACGGACCGCCGAGTAGCGCGAACCGGTGGCGAGGTTGACGACGAGCGCGACGAACGGGCCGTCACCATCGAGAACACACAGGCTCGTCGCGTACCAGGGGATGCCCCGGGAGGCGTTCGTCGACCCGTCGATCGGGTCGACTACGGCGAGCGCTCCGGTCGCTCCTGCGACCGGCCTCGCCCCGCCAGCCGGCTCCGTGAGAGCGGATTCCTCGCTCAGGACCCTGAGCCCAGCCCGGTGCAGCACTGCGAGCACCGCCTCGTCGGCGACCAGATCGGAGTGGTACTGCCCGGGTCTCGTGCCCGCTGGACCCCAGTCGCCGATCCTCTCGAGCGCCGACACGACCGCCGCAGCGGCTTCCTCGAGCACCTCACCCACCTCGGTAGCGTTCACCCGCCGGACCGTAGCGCGACGCCGGCCGGTACGGTCCGATGACAAACCCGATGACACCGGCGCCGCGCTCGGACGCCTACACTCACCACGACATGGCCGTCATCGACGTGGCCGGGTACGTGGCCGAGCTCAAGGACCATGCGGTCGAGCACAAGTTCCACGTGCACGATGAGCGGCACTTCGTCGAGACCTACTCGCTGAGACAGTTCTGGGAGGTTGACCTCCATCCCGAGGAGGGCTGCGGCGGTCCGATCGACCTGCACCTCGCGCTCGAGGTCGAGCCACGCGTGCTCCTTGCCTTCGAGGACGCCGTCGTGGCGCTGCCTGACGAGGACGACCCGCCGGACAAGTGGTTCTTCCCGCTCACGTTCAACTGGGGAGTACCGCCGCTGCCCAATCCCCCGGATCTCCTGCGCCTCGCCCTCGATCTCGCCGGCGTAGGCGGCGTCGAACTGCCCCTCGAGATATCCGCGACCGACTCGTTCGCCTCGGCCACCGAGGCTCCCGTCCGCAGGCTCACTATCGTCGCCCGCCAGGAGGTGTCACTCGCCCGCGTGCTCGCAGGAGAAGAGCTGCTCTGCGAGGTGTTCGACCGGGCCCTCGGCGTGACACGTTTCCTGCTCGACTCCTCGCCCGGCTGGCTCGGGCAAGGCGAATAGCTCGTTGTGGACCGGGCTCAGTGGCCGCCGAGCTCCCAGAGCTTGATTCCGCCGAGGATGCCGGCCAGGTTGTCGACAATGCTGATGGGCTCCTCGACATGGCCGACCATGTGCCGGGCGTTGCCGCCGCCTAGGTAGAGCTTGTCGTAGTTGACCAGCGACTCGAAGTTGGCGATGGCCTCGAACAGGCGCCGGCGCCACTTCTTGAGGCCGATCCTTTGGAGGGCGGCCTCGCCGAGCTGCTCGTTGTAGGTCTGGCCCTTGCGGAACGGGTGGTGAGCCAGTTCGAGGTGGGGCGCGAGAAGGCCCTCGGTGAAAAGGGCACTGCCGACCCCTGTGCCGAGCGTCACGACCATCTCGAGCCCCTTGCCGCTCACGACAGCCCAGCCCTGGAGGTCGGCGTCGTTGGCGACCCGGACGGGATGCTCGAGCAGCGCCTCGAGAGCTCCTGCGAGATCGAAGCCCTTCCACTTGCTCACCAGCTCGTCGACGATCTGCGAACCAGGCCCGTGAGCGGTGACGAAGTGCGGCGCGGTGAGAACGCGTCCCGCCCGTACCACGCCGGGGAAGCCGACCGATATCCGGTCGGCGGCAGGCAGCGGCATGGCCAGAGACGCCAGCTGCTCGACGAGCAGCTCGGGTGGGCAGGGATAGGTGGTCGGCACCCGCACGCGGTCAGCGAGCAGGAGGCCGTTCGCGTCGAGGACAGAAGCCTTGAGCCCGGTGCCGCCGACGTCTATGGCAAGGGTCGCCGGGTGCTCGGGGCCGGTTCGGAGCTCACCTGCTCCGGCCGGTGTCACGAGCACCTCGTCGGTCTGAGGCTGCGGGGCGCCCGGGTCGGTGGCGGAGCTCTCGCTCATGAGATGATCTCGTCGGCGCGACCGTCGGCCCGGTCGCGGATCGGCTCATAGCCGGCCAGCAACTCGCACAACGTCCTGACGCTGAAGCCGGTCGAGCCCTTGCGCAGCTCGAAGGAGTCCTGTTCGGACCGCGACGGCCCGGCGATGTCGAGGTGCGCCCATGGCCGGTCGCCGACGAACTCCTTGAGGAACAGGCCTGCCACGAGGCTTCCGGCGTTTCCGGGACTGCCGATGTTCTTCATGTCGGCCACCTCGCTTTCGATGTCGGAGCGATATACCTCGGGAAGAGGAAGGGGCCAGAGCGGTTCTCCGGCTGCAGCCGATGCCCGCTTGAGCGCGGCAACAAGGCGGGAGTCGTTGCCCATGAGCCCAGCCATCTTGCGCCCGAGCGCGACGACGCACGCACCAGTGAGAGTGGCGACGTCGATGATGGCGTCAGGATCCTCCTCGGCAGCAAGAGACAGCGCATCGGCCAGCACGAGGCGGCCTTCGGCATCGGTGTTGAGCACTTCGATGGTCTTGCCGTTGCGGGCGACGAGCACGTCTCCCGGCTTCTGGGCTCGGCCACCCGGCATGTTCTCGGTAAGAGGGGCGAGCCCGACGACCTTCACCTTCACGCCGAGCGCCCGGCACGCGCCGAGCACTGCGATGACTGCGGCCGCACCGCTCATGTCGGTCTTCATCGTCATCATTGCCTCACCCGTCTTGAGGCTCAGCCCGCCTGAGTCGAATGTGATCCCCTTGCCAACCAGGATCACTGTCGGCACCTCGGTTCCCTCGCCGGGTTCGTAGGAGATCCTGACGAATCGGGGAGGCTCGGCCGATCCGCGGGCGACTGCGAGGACGCCGCCGAGGCGCTCGGAAGAGATCTGCTCCTCGTCGAGCACGGAGGCCTCGAGGCCGCGCCGCGCGGCCATCTGGAGCGCTATCTCGCCGAGACGCGCCGGCGTGAGGTCTCCGGCCGGGGTGTTCGAGAGGTCACGGGCAAGAGTCATGGCCTCGCCGATGACGAGGCCGACCTCGAGACCGGCGAGCGCTTCAGCCAGGTCGGCGTCAGGCACCACGATTGCGACATGCCCGAGCGACGGCGGCGGGTCCTCGCGACGGTAGGCCGAGAACCGGTACGTCGCTCCCACCACGCCTTCGACCACAACCTGAGCTGCCCGGCGGGGCGGCACGCCTGAGAGGGCTCCGAGGTCCAGCGCCGCCGTCCGGCAACCCGGCACGGAGCGGGCGAATGCCGCTGCTGCCTGGCGCAGCCGGGACTCGAGGCCGTCGCCTCTTGATCCGAGCCCGACGAAGGCAACGAAGCGGCCATCCCCCCCATCGGTGACCGCGATGTCGCCGAGCTTGCCGGCGAAACGCCGCCGGGTGAGGGCTTGCGGGTCGATCGGGTACGCCGGGTCTGCAGGCTCGAGTCCCTCGAAGACGAGAACGCCGACGGCGTCGGCGTCATCGGGCAGGCTGGGCGCACAGGAGAGGCGGACGTTCATGACGTCATCATGTACCGCGCGCCGTCAGATGTCGGCCCTCCACCTGGCGGGCCAACAGCCACAGCAGGTCCGACAGCCGGTTCAGATACGGCACGACCTTGGAGTCCTGCGCCAGCCCTGCCCGAACGGCGAGGCGCTCAGCTCGCCGTACGACGGTCCTGGCCACGTCCAACGCCGCGCTCGTCACGTCCTCGCCGGGGACGACGAACTCCGCCGGCATCGCACCGGCCGCCTCCAGCTCGTGCACCCTGGCCTCAAGCGTGTCGACCATGGCGGCGGTGACAAGCGAGGAGCCGGGAACCAGCTTGTGGCGGTTGCGCGGGGCCGTGGCCACCTCTGCCATGAGGATCCAGAGATCGCGCTCGAGCGCGACGACCAGGTCGTCGAGATCCTCAGCACGGGAGCCTTCTGCAGCGAGGTGCGCCCGGGCGAGGCCGAGCGCCGCCTGTGCCTCGTCCACGGCCCCGTTGCACTCGATCCTGGCCGAGTCCTTCCGTACCCGCCCGCCGTAGAGCAGGCTCGTCGTACCGCTGTCACCCCGCTTGGTCGAGACGCTTCGTGCAACCACTGACTGGGAATCTACGCCGTTGTTCGTACTATTCCTCCGATGACCATTCTTCGGATGACTATTCCTCGGACGACAGCTCTCCTGCGCCGCGCAGCGGCCGCCGCGGCTTTGTTGGTGCTGGTCCCGCCGATGCTGGCAGCCTGCGGGTCGTCCTCGGGCGCCTCCTCGAGCACCACGCTGGCGCCGAGCACGACCACGCTTTCCGCCTCTGCCGCCAAGGCTCAGATCCGCAGCGTCTTCGAGATCCTCTTCGACCTCAGGAATCCGGCCGTGGCACCGAAGCTCGCCGCGGTTCAAGACGGCTCGCAGCTGCGCCAGACCTTCGTGAAGGAGCTGGCATCCCCGCTCGCCAAGTTGGCGAGCGGGGCGCGGGTTCTCTCGATCAGGCTCGAGCACGGGGCGTCCTGCCAGACCGAGGCACTCCCGAGCCCCTGTGCAGCTGTCACCTACGACGTCCTCTCGAGGTCAAGGACGGCGCTGCTCGCCAACTCGAAGGGCTTCGCCGTCTACATCGCTTCGCGTTGGCTGGTCGCGAAGACGACGATCTGCACCCTGCTCTCCCTCGCCAACAACAACGTCGCCCCGAAGGGCTGTTGAGGCGCTAAGAGGCCGGGACCGGGAGGAGCTCGCTGGCGAGCTCGTTGCTCACCTCACTCGTCGGTCCGTCGAAAACGACACGACCCTTGCGCAGCACGCACACGTGCTCGGCGAGCTCGAGCGCCCTCGTCACCTGTTGCTCGACGACCAGCAGCGCGCTGCCCGAGTCGCGGATCTCGCGAAGGGCCCTGAAGACTTCGTCGACGACGCGCGGGGACAGACCGAGCGAGAGCTCGTCGACGACGAGCAGCTTGGGTGGGACCGCTAGCACCCGTGCCAGCGCCAGCATCCGCTGCTCCCCGCCCGAAAGCGTGCCCGCAAGCTGACCCCGCCGCTCGGCAAGACGGGGGAAGCGCTCGTATGCGCGGTCGATGGCCGCTTGAACCTGCTTGCGGGGCAGCTGTCTGAAGAACGTAAGGCGAAGGTTGTCCTCGACATCGAGAGTGGCGAACACC
>JAKATT010000135.1 GCA_021818615.1 Actinomycetes bacterium
TCTCGACCTCGGCGGGATAGACGTTCTCGCCGCCTGTCACGATCATGTCCTTGATGCGGTCGTGCAAGAAGAGGTAGCCCTCCTCGTCGATGTAACCGGCGTCGCCGGTGTGCAGCCACCCGTTGTCGTCGAAGGTCCGGGAAGTATCGTCATCTCGATGCCAGTAGCCGAGCATGTTGAACGTCGAGCGCGTCACCACCTCGCCGACCTCGCCCGGGCGAGCGGGCTCGCCAGTCGCCGGCGAGACGATGCGAAGCTCGACCCCTTCGTGGGGACGGCCGGCGGATCGGAGGAGGTGCCGGCGTGCACCGGCCGGGTCGTGGTCCTCGGGGAGGAGAGAGGTGATGGCGCCCGTCGTCTCGGTCATTCCGTACACCTGTGTGAAGTCGCACGGGAAGCGCCTCATGCACTCGACGAGGACGTCTTCGGAGATGGGGGAGGCGCCGTAGAAGATGTTGCGCAGGCTCGAGAGGTCCGCCGTCTCCACCGCGGGGGCCTTCAGGAGGAACATCAGCACGGCGGGCACGACGAAGGTCGCGGTTACGTGCTCGGCCTCGACGAGGCGAAGCAGCTCAGTCGGCTCGACGTCGCGCAGGATGACGGAGCGACCACCCCGCGACATGCCCGAGAGCGCCCAGCCGGACCCGCCGATGTGGAACAGCGGCATCGCGACCAGGCTGACCGTCGACTCGTCGACCTTGAAGTTGCGGCCGGCCTGACCGATCGCGGTCTCGAGGTTGGCGTTCGTGAGCATGACCCCCTTCGGGATGCCCGTCGTTCCCGAGGTGTACAGCTGCAGCGAGACGTCGCTCGGCCCGCCGCGAAAGCCGGGGTCGCTCCCGCCCGCTCCTGCCGCCAGCCACTCGTCGAAGCAGACGGCGCGGGGATCCAGCTCCGTGCCTGCCGGCTCGCCGACGACGACGACGCGGCGGACGCCCGGCAGGCCGGACTCCATGGCGCGGAGGGCCGGAAGGTACTGCGGATGGATGACGAGGACAGGTGCTTCGGAGTCGTTCACCACCGTCTCGATCTCGCTCGGGGCGAGGCGCCAGTTGACTGCGACGTTCACGGCGCCGGCGAGCGAGCCGCCGAAGAGGAAGTCGAAGTAGGCAAAGCCGTTGCGGTCGAGCAGCCCGACGCGGTCGCCGACCTCGACGCCATCGGCGAGCAGGGCGTTTGCGACGGTCACCGCCTGCTCGTACTGCCCGGACCAGCTTCGGCGTTCCGCCCCGCACACGAGCATCTCCTTGTCGGGTCGCTCGGCGGCATGGGACCGGATGAGGCCTGCAACCGTGTACCGCTCGTCCATCGCCATATCATGGCCGGTGACCGGCGGGCTTTCACGGACGCCTCAGGCCCCGGCGCGCCAGCCCCGGCGCGCCAGCCCTGTCGGCCCAGCCCCGGCGCCCGGATGTCGCCTGGCGCGCTCGGTCACGGCTGAGTTGTGCCGTCTTGTGACCTTTTGCCCTACTCGGGCTCTACCTGCCGGCGCGATCGTGGCATCGAGGGGAGAGAGGTCGGCGGAGACAGTCGATCGGAGGCAGTCATGTCGAAGGGCCGTGTGTGGACAGTGGAGATCGTCTTTACCGAGGACGAGGACCGGACGAGAGCCGATGCTGTCCTCGAGACCGGCACCGAGGCGATCAGCGGGTGGGGACGGTCGCGCCGTAACCCGGCCGACCCGGACGTGCCGGTGATCGGTGAGGACCTGGCTGCCTCACGGGCGCTGTCCGACCTGGCGCACCACCTCCTGCACGAGGCGGCCAGCGCTATAGAGGACTTCGAGCGCCGGCCGGTCCGCCTGCCGAGCTGACCGGCCGGCGCGGCTCAGCTCGACGGCGCTCGGCTCTCCTGGGCGAGCGCCTCGAGCGCGGCCAGGTTCGCCTGCAGCCCCTCTGCCACCAGTTGGAGGTCGGGACAGGCCTCTGCGTCCGAGTAGCAGCCGAAGGACACCTCCCCGTCGTAGGAGAGGATGCCGATGCTGAGGTCGAGGTTGCGTGCCAGCGGGGCGAGCGGGGCGATCCTCTCGATGCGCGACCCGAGCAGATAGCGGGTCGTGACCGGGCCGGGGACGTTCGTGACGACTGCGTTGGCGAACGGCTGGTAGTGCGTGAGGTGGGCGAGAGCGTTGACGACCGGCGTCGGCCAGCTGTCGGAGGCGGCGAGAAGGGCTGCAAGAGCGCTCGCCTGCCCGGATTGCTTCCGGCTCCTTGTCATCTGGCGGACAGCCTCGAGCTGCGCAAGCGGGTTCGAGAGACTGACGGGCAGGGGGGCGAGGAACAGCGAGACGCGGTTGCCGAGCGTCGTGTGATCGCCCGCAGCTCTCGTCGAGACCGGGACAGCCACTTGGAAGCGTGCCTCTGCGTCGGTCTCGTTGCGGATCAGCAGCCTGCGCAGCCCGCCGGTGACGGCGGCGAGAACGACGTCGTTCAACGTGCAGCCGAAGGTCTCGGCGATGGCCCGTACCCCGGTGATCGGGTGTTCGGTGTGCAGGAACAGCCGGCGGTCGCCGACCGGCTGGTTGACCGGCGAGCGCGGGGCGATCGTGCCTCGCTGCAGCAGTGAGAGGGTGCCCCTGCCGACCGCTTCGAGCTCCCGCAGGATCGCGGGCGCTCTCGACGGGTGCCGTAGAGTCGTGGCGACGAGGCGGCCCGCCCGCACCGGCGCCCCGAGCGTGGCGAGCGGCACTCCCAGCTCGTCTGCCAGACCGCTCACGAGCAGCGTGGGCGCGCCCGGAGGCGACAGTGCCCGGTGCCGGCGTGTCTTCGGGTGCTCGGCCTCCGGCGAGCCGTCGGTCAGCAGCATCGCCACGTCGACACCGGAGATGCCGTCCATCATCACGTGGTGGACCTTCTCGACGAGCACGACTTTGCCCCCGGAAAAGCCGTCCACGACCGAGAGCTCCCAGAGTGGCCGCGAGCGCTCGAGCGGCTTCATCATCAGCTCGGCGCACAGCTGCATCAGCTGGTGCTCGGAGCCCGGCGGCGGCAGCACGACCTCGGTCACGTGATCTGTGACGTCGAAGGCGGGGTCGTCCACCCATACGGGACGTCCCGCCCCGAAGGGAGCGGCCACGGGACGCTGGCGAAAGCGCGGCGCCAGCTCGAGGCGCTCCTCGACGAGCCGGCGGAGCTCGTCGATGCGGACGCGCCCGGCCTGGTCTCGCAGCGGGCCCTGCGCGAGGTAGCTGACCGAGCCGACATGCATGGGCGTCAGCGGAGTCTCGAGCGCGAGGAAGCCGGCGTCGAGCGATGTCAGGCGGTCGAGCTTGGCGAGGCGGTCGAGAGCCTTCATCTGCCCTCCTCCTGAGGGTGGCCTCCTTTAGCGAGCCGTTCGTGGCGTCGGAGGCCCAACCTCTCCTCGGCGCCCGCCTTCAGTGCTGCCAGAGGCCCTTCTCATAGCGGATCGCCGGCTTGCCCATGTTACGGCGATGCAGGCACGCCCGACGTGGACGACGAGCGCCACCTCGAGCGCCACCTCGAGCGCCACCTCGAGCGAAGACCCGCTCGGCGGGGCGAAGGTCTGGAGCCGGGTCAGCTCTGCTCCCGCGAGGTACATCGGCACAGGCAGCCCGGGCGCGTTGGTGGCGACGAAGCCGATGCCGCACAGGATCGGGGTCGCGGTGAGCTGGAGGGGCCTGCAAGGGCAGGGCCGAACGACCTCTTTTCCCGACCCGCCCGAACGGTGGCCAACCGAGCGGGATCGCAGCGGGAATCACGCTCTCCTACGATTCAGGAAAGACCCATGCGCCACGGCCCCCTCGTCCCTCAGTCACGATCCTTCACCCACCGTGGCCATCGCCTCCATTACGAGGTGTACGGCGAGGGAGACCACCTGCTCGTGTACATGCACGGCCTGCTGCTCGACGCCAACTTGAACAGGCCGATCGCCGACGCGCTCGCCGGGCGGGGCAACCGGGTCGTCCTCCTCGACCTGCTCGGCCATGGCGGCTCCGACAAGCCGGTCCACGCGAGCGAGTACCGGATCGACCTCTACGTCGACCAGCTGAGCGCGCTGCTCGATCATCTCGGCGCCGGGCAGGCCGTGCTCGGCGGCGTCTCGCTCGGTGCCAACGTCGGCCTGCTGGCGGCTGTGCACGAGCCCGAGCGGGTGCGCGGGCTCCTCCTCGAGATGCCCGTTCTCGAGTACGCCGCGCCAGCAGTGGCGCTCACCTTCGTCCCTTTCATGCTGGCGGTGCACTACGCGAGGGTCCCGGCCGGCGTCCTCACCGGCTTCGCCCGGCGCATCCCGCGCACGAGCTTCCCGCCCCTCGACAGCGTGCTCGACGCCGCCTCCCACCGGCCAGAGGTGATGGCCGCGATCCTGCACGGGATCCTGCTCGGACCGGTCGGCCCCACCTACGAACAACGGGCGGCGGTCACCGTGCCGGCCCTTGTGATCGGTCACCACAGGGACTTCATCCATCCTTTCAGCGATGCTGCCGCACTCGCCAGCCTCCTGCCTGACGGACGACTGATGCAGGCCACGTCGATGCTCGAGCTGCGCATGCGGCCGAAGAGGCTTATCGACGAGATTGCCACCTTCCTCGACGAGGCGTGGGGCGCCGGGTACGCCGGGCAGTCGCGCTCCGCCTGAAGCTCACGATCCGGGCCCCGGTCCGGCCGCTTCCTTGCTGCCCAGCGCCATCATCCTGCGCGCCAGGGCGGCGGGCCGGTATCGTCCGAGCGATCGGCCGGCGCGCCGCGAAGAGATGAGGCTGCTCGTCGCCGGGGACACAGGAGGTCGCGAGATGGAGGTCGACTGGCCAGCTCTCCGCCGGGAGGCGGCGGCAGCGGCCTCGCGGGCCTACGCGCCTTACTCGCGGCTGTCGGTCGGCGCCGCCGGCGTCACCGACGATGGTCGGATCGTGAGCGGCTGCAACGTCGAGAACGCCTCCTACGGCCTCACGTTGTGCGCCGAGTGCGGGCTCGTCTCGGCGTTCCACCGCTCGGGCGGCGGGCGCCTCGTCGCTGCGTCGATCGTCGCCGGGGACGGCGAGGCCCTCGCTCCCTGCGGGCGCTGCCGCCAGCTGCTCTATGAGGCCGGTGGGCCCGGCCTCCTCGTCGACTCGGGCGGGAGCCGGCCGCCGGCCAGCCTCGCCGAGCTGCTTCCGGCTGCCTTCCGGCCAGGCGACCTCGAGGAGCGCCGTGCAGGCACCTCCTGAGGTAGTCGACCTGATCCGCCTGAAGCGCGACGGCGGCCGGCTCCCGCCCGAGTCGCTCGAGTGGCTCGTCGGCGCGTACGCCCGGGACGAGGTGCCCGACTACCAGATGGCGGCGTTCCTCATGGCCGTGTTCTTCAGAGGCCTGGACCGGTCCGAGCTGCGCAGCTTCACCGCCGCCATGGTCGGCTCGGGAGAGCGCCTGGTTCTCGCCGGGCTCTCGCGTCCGACGGTCGACAAGCACTCGACGGGCGGTGTGGGCGACAAGGTCTCCCTCGTTCTCGCCCCCCTCCTGGCGAGTGCGGGAGCAGCCGTCCCGCAGCTCTCGGGAAGAGGCCTCGGCCACACGGGCGGCACTCTCGACAAGCTCGAGACGATCCCCGGCTTTCGCTCCGAGCTCTCCTCGAAAGAGATGATGGCTGTGCTCGGCGACGTCGGCTGCGTGA
>JAKATT010000208.1:0-8327 GCA_021818615.1 Actinomycetes bacterium
AGCCCTGGTCGTCGTCCGCCCAGATGTACCAGTCCGCCTTCGGGCCGTCGCGCGAGGCACGAGACTGGGCGAACCAGGAGTGCTCGTCGCTCGTGTGGTTCATGACGAGGTCCGAGATGATGCGGATGCCACGGCCATGGGCATCCTCGACGAGCTCGGCCAGGTCGTCGACGGAGCCGCACTCGGGAGCCACCGAGACGAAGTCGCTCACGTCGTAGCCGCCGTCGCGAAGCGGCGAGGGGTAGAAGGGCAGCAGCCAGAGACAGTCGACGCCGAGCCATTCGAGGTAGTCGAGCTTGGCCCGGATACCTGCGAGGTCGCCGACGCCGTCCGAGTTGGCGTCGAAGAACGACCTCGGCGCCAGCTCGTAGAAGACTGCTCGCTCGTACCACCGCGGCTCGGTGGTGAGCTGGCGGCGCACGGCGGACAGCCCTCAGCGCCCGGAGAACTCGGCTCTTCCCGGGCCGTGCTCCCGGAAGGAGGCCAGCCCGACCTCAGCGTCCTTCGTCCCGAACGCCTCGGCGAAAAGCTGCCGCTCGAGCGAAAGCCCGTCGGCGAGGCCCGCCGAGAGGCCCTCGTCGATCGCTCGCTTGGCGAGCGCCTGGGCAAGCACGGCGCCGCTCGCCAGCTCCGCAGCGAGACCCACCGCCTCGTCGAGCACGGCCTCCTTGTCCACGACCCTGTTGACGAGCCCGAAGGAGAGCGCCTCCTCGGCGCTCACCTGGCGACCGGTGAGCACGAGGTCCTTCGCGATGCTCGGGCCGACGAGGCGAGCGAGGCGCTGCGTACCTCCTCCTCCCGGGATCACGCCCAGCAGGACCTCGGGCTGGCCGAGCTTCGCCCCGGCGGCTGCTATGCGGAAGTCGCAGGCAAGCGCCAGCTCGAGGCCGCCGCCGAGCGCATAACCGCTGATGGCGGCCACCGTCGCGCGCGGGAAGGCCGCCAGGGCGTCGAGTGCCCGGTGGAACCCGGCCGCCACGCGCTCTGCCTCCTTCGTGCCGCCGAGCTCGCTCACGTCGGCTCCGGCGGAGAAGCACCGCTCGCCGCCCCAGACGACGAGCGCCTTCGGCAGATCGCGCCCCAGGCCGGCAAGGAGCGAGGCGAGCTCGGCGAGGAGCGCCTGCGAGAGGGGGTTCAGCTTCGGCCGGTCGAGGCGGAGCAGGGCGACGCCGTCGGGACGCCGCTCAAGCGAGAGGTCGCTCATCCGAACTCGATCGCGGCGAAGGACTGGAGCTTGGACAGGCGGTGCCGGGCCTCGACGAGGCGGACCGTTCCCGAGCGCGAGCGCATCACGAGCGACTGCGTCGTGGCGCCCCGGCTGTCGTAGCCAACGCCGCGGAGCAGCTCGCCGCCGCTTATGCCGGTCGCCGCGAAGAAGCTGTTGTCGCCCTTCACGAGGTCGTCGGTCGCGAGCACCCGCTCGAGGTCGTAGCCCTGCTCCTTCGCCCGCTTCGCCTCGCCTTCGTTGCGCGGCCAGACCCGGCCCTGCAGCTCGCCTCCCATGCACTTGAGGGCCGCCGCCGCGATGACGCCTTCGGGCGTTCCGCCGACGCCGACGAGGACGTCCACGCCCGAGGTGGGCCAGGCGGTCGAGATGGCGCCTTCGACGTCCCCGTCGCTCAGGAGGCGGACCCTGGCCCCGGTCGAGCGGACCTCGTCGATCAGAGCCTCGTGGCGGGGGCGGTCGAGGATGGCGACGGTCAGGTCGCGCACCGAGGTGTGCTTCGCCTTGGCGACCTGGCGGAGGTTCTCGGCAGCCGGGGCGTTGAGGTCGATCGTCCCGGCGGCCTCTGGACCGACCGCCAGCTTCTCCATGTAGAAGCAGGGCCCGGGGTCGAACATCGCACCGCGCTCGGCGACGGCGATGACCGAGAGAGCGCCGCCCCGCCCGAGGGCGGTGAGAGTGGTGCCGTCGATGGGATCGACCGCTATGTCGGTGAGAGGCGGCGAGCCGTCGCCGACGTGCTCGCCGTTGAAGAGCATCGGGGCCTCGTCCTTCTCCCCTTCCCCGATCACGACGACCCCGTCCATCGCGACCGAGTGCAGCACCACGCGCATGGCGTCGACCGCCGCCCTGTCGGCGCCCTCCTTGTCGCCCCGCCCGAGCCAGCGGGCGGCGGCGAGGGCGGCCGCCTCTGTCACTCGGACCAGCTCGAGAGCGAGGTTGCGATCGGGCGCCTGGCGCTTCATCAAGACCTCCTCCTCGCCGTCACCTCTGCGAACGTTAGTGGCCTTCTGACCGCCGAGGAGCAGTATGGTCCCCGCCGTGCGCAGCTTCGTCGTCCGCCCGAACGGGCCCCTCAGGGGCTCTCTCCCGATATACGGCGCCAAGAACTCCGTGCTCAAGTGCATGGCCGCCTGCCTGCTCGCGCCCGGCCGCCACTCGATCGGCAACGTGCCCGCCATCACCGACGTGACGATCATGTCTGACCTGCTCGCCTCGCTCGGGCTGGTCAGCCGCCACCACGGGCGCGGCGCCGACGGCGTGCTCGACGTCGACGTGCCGGAGGAGCTCCGGCCCATCGTGCCCTACGAGCTCATGGAGCGGATCAGGGCGTCGATCGTCGTGCTCGGCCCGCTGCTCGCCCGAACAGGGCGCGCCCGCATCTCGCTGCCCGGCGGAGACGACTTCGGCGGTCGCCCGATCGACATGCACCTTCGAGCCCTCGAGCAGATGGGGGTCGAGTTCCGGATCGAGCACGGCAACGTCGAGGGCAGCTGCCGCCGCCTCGTCGGCGGCCGCATCGTCTTCGAGTTCCCGAGCCACACAGCCACCGACAACCTGGTGATGGCGGCTGTTCTCGCCAGGGGAACGACCGTCATCGAGAATGCCGCACGAGAGCCCGAGGTGGCGGACCTCGCCGGGATGCTCCGCTCCATGGGCGCTCGCATCGACGGTGCCGGCACGTCCAGGATCGAGATCGAGGGCGTCGACGAACTGCACCCCGCACAGCACTCCTGCATCCCAGATCGCGTCGAGGCAGCCACCTTCCTTGCCGCGGTCGGCCTGGCAGGCGGCGAGGTGCTGCTCGAGCGCGCCAGGCCCGAGCACATGGACATGCTGCTCGAGAAGCTCTCGCAGATGGGTGTCACCTGGGTCCCGCACGCCGGCGGGATCCTCGCCACCTCGACCGGCAAGCTGTCCTCGGTCGACGTCTCGACGCTTCCCTTCCCCGGCGTCGCCACCGACTACGAGCCGTGCCTCGTCACGATGCTGTCGGTCGCCTGCGGAGTGGCCATCGTGAGCGAGAACGTCTTCGCAGGGCGCTTCCGCTACGTCGACGAGTTGCGCCGCATGGGCGCTTGCATCACCACCGAGGGGCACCACGCCGTCATCCGCGGCGTGCCGCGCCTCTCGGGGGCACCGGTCAAGGCACCCGATATCAGGGCAGGGGCCGCCCTCGTCCTCGCCGGCCTCGTCGCCGAGGGAGAGACCGAGGTGAGCGGGGCCGAGCACGTCGACCGCGGCTACGAGGACTTCGCAGGGCGGCTGCGCAGCCTCGGCGCCGACGTTCAGCGGTCGGGCGAGGCGCCGGACCAGCCATGGTGAGCACCCCTCCCGCCGCCTCCGCCGCGTCCGCCCCGCCCGGGCGGAGGGGCGCCGACCCGGCCGAGCTGCTCGAGCTCGCCCGAGGGGGGGCCGGCGGCGACCGGCGGGCCCTCGCCCGCCTGCTCTCGATCGTCGAGCGGGGCGGGGCGGCGGCGCGCGACCTCGCCCGCCGGGCGGCGCCCGGCGCCGGGACCGCCTACTCGATAGGGCTCACCGGGGCACCCGGTGCCGGCAAGTCGACTCTCACCGGCCGCCTCGTCGGCGACATCCGCCAGCGCGGCGGCGGCCCTGTCGCCGTCCTGGCGGTCGACCCCTCCTCCCCGCTCTCGGGCGGCGCCATCCTCGGGGACCGCGTGCGGATGCAGGACTACGCCCTCGATCCCGGCGTCTTCATCCGTTCGATGGCGACACGCGGCCATCTGGGCGGCCTCGCCGCAGCAGTGCCGGACGCCGTCCAGCTGCTCGACGCGACCGGCTGGCCGACGGTGCTCGTCGAGACCGTGGGCGTCGGCCAGGTCGAGGTGGAGGTGGCGAGCACCTGCGACACGGTGGTGGTGGTCTTGAACCCCGGCTGGGGCGATGCCGTGCAGGCCAACAAGGCCGGGCTGCTCGAGGTCGCCGATGTCCTCGTGATCAACAAGGCCGACCGGCCGGGCGTCCGGGAGACCAAGCGCGACCTCGTGCAGATGCTGCAGCTGTCGGACGAGCTCGCCTGGGCTCCGCCCATCGTCGAGACAGTCGCCTCGTCGGGCGAGGGCGTCGGCGAGCTGCACGACGCCATCTGGTCGCACCGGGCCCATCTCGAGGCCGAAGGCGGCCTCGAGGCGCGACGCGCCCGCCGCAAGGCCGAGGAGGCAGCACGGCTCGCCAACGACCGTTTTGCTCGGGAGGTGGCCGACCAGCTGCGCCTCGAGCAGACGGAAGACCGCTTGGCCGGCGGCGGCCTCGACCCGGCCGAGACGGCAGACCGCATCGTGGCCGCGGTCGCCCGCAGGCTCGCCGGCCCCGAGCGCTGACCTCTCTCAGCTCGCCGCCAGCAGGCGCTCCATGAGGACGAAGTCGCGCTCCTCCCGCCAGGCGGGGAGCCGCCCGACGACGGCATAGCCGCACCGGGCGTAGAGGCGCTCGGCCTCCCCTCCCTCGATCGCCTCGAGCCGGATCCGCCGGCAGCCGTGCTCGGCGGCAAGGCGCTCGGTGGCCCGGAGGAGCTGGGTGCCGACCCCGAGCCCGCGCTGCTCGGGCGCGACGAGGAGCCGGGCCAGCCGCAGCGTCAACCCCCTCAGCTCCCCCTCGGCGGCTCCGACCACCTCGCCGGCGAACCGGGCGACCACGGCGAAGGGCTCGTGGGGTCCGCTCGGCTCGCCGTAGCGCTCGAGCGAGCACTGCTCCCACTGGCGGGCAGCCCAGGCGGCGAGCACCGGGTCGGGGCCGGCCGAGGTGGACAGCTCCAGCTCGAGGCCGCCCCTTCCCGCCACATGGGGACGGGCAAGACCGTAGGACGCCACGAGCGACCAGTGCCGGGTCGTGTCGTCTTGCTCGAGCACGCCGAGGCTCCCGATCGTGACCGGCACCCGGTAGTCGGCGAGGGCCGCCGTCGCGGCGGCAAGCCTCGAAGCCCCGATGCGATGGTCGAGGGTGACGTGCGGTACGAAGGGCCGCTCTTCGAGACGCTCTCTCGGCACGTCGAGCGGGCCCTTCAAGAGCTCCCGTCGGAGGGCGTCGAGGGCGGAGAGCTCGCCGCCGACGGCGAGGTAGAGAACCGGCGTCACCGGAAAGAACGTCTCAGGCGGCCCCAGCTCGAGGCGCAGCGGCCCGCACGCGGCCGCCGCCCGGCGCGCCGTCGCGAGCGCCTCGGGCAGCTCCTCGTCGCCGACGTTGACAGGCGGGACCAAGGTGACGTGCGGTGCGACCCGCTCGAGCGCCTTCGCGCCGAGGCCCCGCCGCAGGCCGTCGATCTCCGCCGCGACCCTGCCGGTGACGACGAGGGCGACCATGAGGCGCCGGCGGGGGCGGCGGGGGCGCTCGCGCCGAGCCATCCCGGCCCTCGGGCTCAGTGGCCGGGCGGGTTGCCCGGGGCCGATGCTTCGAGCACGCCGGCCGCTTCGAGGCGGGCCCGAGCGCGTCGGGCGGCGACCTCGGGATCGTCGGGACGGAGCAGCGCCATCATGGTCGGGCTCTGCTCGGCTCCCTCCTCGGCCGAGCCTTCGTGCCCCGCCTTGGGAGCCTCCTCGTGCACGGCGGCGGCGGCCGACTCAGCGGCGTCGAGAGCTCGCCGTGCCCGCTCGACGTCGATCTCGCCTGACAGCTCCGCCACGCTCGCGAGCACGAGCACCCGGTTGCCGGCGACGTGGACGAGACCGCCATGGACGGCGGCTCTCACCTCGGCCGCCGGGGCGCGGCCGGTCTCCTGCGAGGCGGCGGAAGCTGCCGCCTCGGTCCCGGCGAGGGCGAAGCGCACGAGAGTGATGTCGAGCGCGCCGACGAAGTCGGCATGGTTCGGCAGGAACATGATCTCGCCGCCCTCGCTTCGCATGACGGCGAAGTCCGCCTCGCCCGAGAACAGCACACGCTCGGGTGTGACGAGCTCTGCATGGGTCGGCACTAGGAGAGCTCCGCTGCCTTCTTCATGACGTCGTCGACGCCGCCGACGTTCAGGAATGCCTGCTCGGGCATGTCGTCGAGCTCGCCGCCGACGAGGGCCTCGAAGGAGCGGATCGTCTCCTCCACCTTCACGTAGATGCCGGGGATGCTCGTGAACACCTCGGCCACGAACATGGGCTGGGAGAGGAAGCGCGTGATCTTGCGCGCCCGGTTGACGGTGAGGCGGTCCTCTTCGGACAGCTCGTCGAGGCCGAGGATGGCGATGATGTCCTGCAGCTCCCTCGCGCGCTGCAGCACCTCTTGCACCCTCCGCGCGCAGGCGTAGTGCCGGTCGCCCACCACCTCGGGGGCGAGGATGTTGCTCGTCGAGGCGAGCGGGTCGACGGCCGGGTAGATGCCGAGCGCGGCGATCTGGCGGGAGAGCTCGGTCGTCGCGTCGAGGTGGGTGAACGTAGTGAAGGGTGCGGGGTCGGTGTAGTCGTCCGCCGGCACGTAGACGGCCTGCATCGAAGTGATGGAGTGGCCGCGGGTCGAGGTGATGCGCTCCTGCAGCTCGCCCATCTCGTCGGCCAGCGTCGGCTGGTAGCCGACGGCCGACGGCATGCGGCCGAGCAGCGTCGACACCTCGGAGCCTGCCTGGACGAAGCGAAAGATGTTGTCGACGAAGAGCAGCACGTCCTGGTTCTTCACGTCGCGGAAGTACTCCGCCATCGTGAGGGCCGAGAGCGCGACCCTGAGGCGCACGCCGGGCGGCTCGTCCATCTGGCCGTAGACGAGCGCCGCCTTGTCGATGACGCCGGACTCCTGCATCTCGAGCCAGAGGTCCGTTCCCTCACGGGTGCGCTCACCGACGCCTGCGAACACAGAGACGCCACCGTGCTGCTCGGCGACCCGGTTGATCATCTCGTAGATGAGGACCGTCTTGCCGACGCCGGCCCCGCCGAAAAGGCCGATCTTGCCGCCCTGCACATAGGGTTCGAGGAGGTCGATGACCTTGATGCCGGTCTCGAACATCTGGCGCTTCGGCTCGAGGGCGTCAAAGGGGGGCGGCTCGCGGTGGATGTCCCAGTAAGCCTCGACCTCGCCGATCGAGTCGGTGTCGAGCGTCTCGCCGACCACGTTGAAGACGTGGCCGAGCACGTTGTCGCCGACCGGCACCCTGATGCCGTGACCGGTGTTGCGTGCGACGGCGCCACGGCGCAGCCCGTCGGTCGGGCGCATGCACACGGCACGGCAGCGGCCCTCGCCGATCTGCTGGGCCACCTCGGCCGGGATGACGATCTCCTCACCCTCGATGGTGATCGGGATCTCGATCAGGTGGTTGATCTCCGGCAGCGAGTGGGGCGGGAACTCGACGTCGACGACCGGGCCGGCGATGGCGACGACGCGGCCGTCCTCGAGCGACTTGTGGCCGGCGGCGGTGTCGTTGCTGAGCGTGCTTGTCATGCTGTCTGCTCCTCGAAGCTGCTGTAGTCGTCTCGCATGGCGGGGGCGGCCTCGCTCCCGCCCCCCTGGCGGAGGGCTTCGGCGCCACCGACGATCTCCATGATCTCGGTCGTGATGGAGTCCTGCCGGGCACGGTTCATCACCCGGCGGAGGCTCTTTATGAGGTCGTCGGCGTTCTCGGTGGCGGCCGACATCGCCCGCTGCCGGGCGACGTGCTCGGATGCCGAGGCCTCGAGGAGCGCCTGGTAGAGCGCCGCCTCGGCATAGCGCGGCACCACAAGGGCGAGGAGCTCCTCGGGCGAGGGCTCGTACTCGAAGAAGCCGTCTCGCCCGAGCGCGCCGCCGGGCTCGTCGGGCGACTCGAGCGGCAGGAGCTGGCGCACCTCGACGATCTGGGTGCCGGCAGAGACGAAGCGCGTCGAGACGAGCTGGACGAGGTCGAGGTCGCCCGCCATGAAACGGGGAACGACGGTTGCTGCGAGCTCGCGGGCGTCCTCGTAGCTCGGACGGTCCTGCATCCCGAAGGTGTGGTCGATCTCGCGCCCGCGAAAGCGGAAGAACCCGACCGCCTTCTTCCCGGCAGCAGTGACCGAGTAGGAGCGCCCGGCCTGCTCGCCGGTGCGGATGAGCAGGTCGGCCGCCCGCAGCACGAAGGCGTTGTAGCCCCCGCACAGACCCCGGTCGGAGACGACGGCGACGACGGCGACCCGGCTCGGCGACTGGGGCCGGC
>JAKATT010000208.1:8737-24345 GCA_021818615.1 Actinomycetes bacterium
CGGCCGAGGGCGGCCACGGCGATCTCGTCTACGTGGCCCCTCGTACCGGCGTAGATCACGACGACCTGCTCCTCGACGGGAAGCGGTTGGTTCAGGCCCTGCTTGAGCAGCTCGGTCAGGCGGTAGCCCCGGTCGAGCTGCGCCTGTGAGACCTTGTCGAGCTCGGAGCCGAAGGTTGCGAACGCCTCGAGCTCGCGGAACTGGGCGAGGTCGATCTTGAGAGTCCCGGCGACGGCGCGCATGGCCTTCACCTGGGCCGCACCGCCCACTCGGGACACCGAGTTGCCGACGTTCATCGCCGGTCGCACGCCCGAGTAGAAAAGGTCGCTCTCGAGGAAGATCTGGCCGTCGGTGATGGAGATGACGTTGGTCGGGATGTAGGCCGAGATGTCGCCGGCCTTCGTCTCGATGACCGGCAGCGCCGTGAGCGACCCTGCGCCCATCGCGTCGGAGAGCTTGGCGGCTCGCTCGAGCAGGCGGCTGTGGAGGTAGAACACGTCTCCCGGGTAGGCCTCGCGCCCCGGTGGCCGGCGCAGCAGCAGCGAGAGCTGCCGGTAGGCCTCCGCCTGCTTGGAGAGGTCGTCGTAGACGATGAGGGCGTGCTCGCCGTGCTCCATCCAGTGCTGGCCCATGGCGCAGCCCGAGTACGGGGCGAGGTACTTGAAGGGTGCCGGCTCGGAAGCCGGGGCGGCGACGACGACGGTGTAGCCGAGGGCGCCGTGCTCTGCGAGGGTCGCGACCGTCTGCGCGATGGTCGAGCCCTTCTGGCCGACCGCCACGTAGATGCACTTCACGCCGGCACCCCGCTGGTTGATGATCGTGTCGACGGCGATCGTGGTCTTTCCGGTCTTGCGGTCGCCGATGATGAGCTCGCGCTGTCCGCGACCGATCGGCGTCATGGCGTCGATGACCTTGATGCCTGTCTGGAGAGGCTCCTTCACCGGCTGGCGCTTCACGATGCCAGGCGCCTGGATCTCGACCCGGCGGTCCTCGACGCCCGAGAGCGGCCCCTTGCCGTCGATCGGGTTCCCGAGCGGGTCGACGACGCGGCCGAGGAGCCCGTCGCCGACCGGGACCGACAGGATCCGACCCGTCGCCCGGACGATCTGGCCCTCGTCGAGCCCCTCGACGGCGCCGAGCACGACGGCTCCGATGCTCTCCTCGTCGAGGTTGAGGGCGAGGCCGACCGTGCCGTCCTCGAACTCGAGCAGCTCGTTCACCGACGCGTTCGGGAGCCCGGTCACCCGGGCGATGCCGTCGCCGACCTCGGCGATGCGCCCGACGTGCTCGGCACGGACCTCCGAGCTGTAGTCGGCGACATGGCGCGACAGGGCGGCGCTTATCTCCTCCGGGCTGATCGTGAGCTCTGTCATGGTGTCCTCTGGTTCCTCTGTTCCGATGCGAGTCGTCGTGCTCGTCTTCGCCCGCCCGTGTCAGGCGCGCTGGAGGAGCGTCTCCCTCAACTGCTCGAGGCGGTGCCTGAGCGTCCCGTCGATCACCGTGTCGCCAACCTCGACCTCGATGCCGCCGATCACCGAGGAGTCGATCGTGACCCGCAGCTCGACCGGGCGGCGCACGATCCGGCCGAGAGCGGCGGCGAGCCGGTTCCGCTCGTCCTCGGAGAGCTCGAGGGCCGCACGGACGTGGGCGACCCGCCGTCCGCGCTCTCGCGCCGCCAGCTCGGCAAGGTAGTTGAACGTCCCGGCTATGTCCCGCGGCCTGCCTGCGCGCACGAGGTAGCAGGCGAGGCGGGCCGTGGCGTCCTGCACCTTGGTGGAGACGAGCTCGCTGAGCAGCGCCACGCGCCTCTCGACGGGCACCTCCAGGTCGGCGAGCGCGTGGCGGAGCTCCGAGCTGCCCTCGACGATCCGGGCCAGGCGGAAGAGCTCGTCCTCGATCTCGTCGATCTCCGCCGGGTCGGTGACCGACTCGAGCTCCCAGTCCGAGTAGCCACGGAGCCGCTCGAGCGCACCTGAACGTCCGGCGGGCGGCTCGGCCACCTCACGCCCGCCGTCCTCGGCGCTCTGGCGGGCGAAGTCGGCGATCTCGACGAGCTGGCCGACCGTCGCCGGGAGCTCGGCCGCCCGCTCCCAGGCGACGGCATAGGTGAGAACGCGAAGAGCCTGGATGGCGATCTTTCCGGCCAGGAGCTCCTCGAGCACCGCTGCACGGCTCGACGCGACGATCGAGGGGTCCGTCAACGCCACCCGGAGCGGCTCCGAAGCGATGAGCAGCTCGTCGACGGCCGAGAGGTCTCCGAGGACGCCCGCGAAGCTCTGGTCGCCGTCGCGCTCGACCGAGTCGAGGGCGGCGGTGAAGTAGCCCCTGACCAGCTCGAGCATCAGTCGCCCGCGCCGCTCGCCTGCGCGGCGGTGATGGCCTCGTCGACGAGCGCCCGGTGCCGCTCGGAGTCGAGCCCGCCGCCGATCACCCTCTCTGCGGCCTGCAGGACGAGAGCGCCGACGTCCGCCATGACCTCGTCGCGGGCCCGCTGTGCCTGGAGCTCGATCTCGGCCTGGGCGGCAGCGACGAGCCGCTCGTACTCCTCCTGAGCACGCTGGCGGCCCTCGCCGCGCAGCTGCTCGGCGATCTGGTTCGCCTGGTCGACTATGCCTCGGGCCTCCTGTCGCGCCGCCTCGAGGAGCTCGCGGCGCTCGGTGGCGAGCCGGTCGGCGTCGGCGCGCGCCTGGCCTGCCGCCTCGATCGAGTTGCGGATCTGCGCCTCGCGCTCGTTCATCGCACGCCTGAGCGGCGGCAGCACGTACTTGGCGATGAACGCCAGCACGAGGAGGAACGCGATGAGCTCCAGCACGAAGGTGAACCCCGGCAGGAGGAACAGGCTTGCGGTCATCTTGCCCAGGCTCCCCTACTTCTTGTAGAGCACGAAGGCAAAGAGGATCATGAAGACGAGGTTGATGAAGTACATGGCCTCGCAGAGGCCGACGACGATGAACATCGTCGTGTAGAGGCGGCCCTGGGCCTCGGGCTGGCGGGCGATGCCGGCGATCGTCTGGCTGCCGGCCAGGCCGTCGCCGATGGCGGCGCCGATCGCGCCCCCGCCGAGGGCGAGCCCGCCGCCGATGAAGGCGCCGGCGGAGCTGATCGCGATGTCGTGCGTCGTCGCAGTGGGCATTTGATGCTCTCTCCTAGTTGGTAGGGACGGTTCGGGAGCTCTCTTCGGGGACCGGCAACGGCTCAGTGCCCCCCGGCGATGGCCGAGTCGAAGTACAAGATGGTGAGGAGGGTGAAGATGAAGGCTTGCACGGGCCCGACGAAAAGCCCGTCGAACAGCTTCCAGACGAAGTCGAGCACCGGGATCGGCAGGATGAACTTCGCCGGCATGTCGGCGATCAGGACGAGCATGATCCCGCCGGCGAAGATGTTGCCGAAGAGCCGCAGGGCGAGCGTGAGCGGCTTTGCGATCTCCTCGACCACGTTGATCGGGAAGAAGAGCGCGTTCGGCTTGAAGTAGTGCGAGACGTAGCTGCGAAAGCCGCTCTTCCACACCCAGGTGAAGTGAACGAGGAGGATCACGAGCACCGCAAGGGCGGCAGTGAGGTTGATGTCGCCGGTCGGCGCCGGGATGATCTGGTGATGCCCCGGCCAGGTCGTCGGCAGCATCTCCAGCCAGTTGCAGATCAGGATGAAGACGAAGAGCGTCACTGCAAGCGGGATGACGAAGAGGCCCCGCTCGCCCATCGTCGAGCGGACCTGGTTCTCGACGGCACCGACGATCGTCTCGAAGGCGAGCTGCAGCTTGCCCGGCACGCCGGAGGTGACCCGGGCCCGCAGCGCCACGCCGAGCGCGACGATGATCAGCCCGGCGAGGACGACGGCGAAGAGGTCGTCGACGTTGACGCTGAACCCGAAGATCTTCCTCGTCACGTGATCTCCCACGGGGACGGAGATGGCGAGCACCGAGGGGGTCACGTGCTCGCCCCCCGGTGCTTCAGCACACCGCCGATGAGGTTGGCGAGGAAGAGGAAGTAGAAGACTGCGATCCCGCCGACCGCGCCGAGCCCGAGCGACGTGATGAACACCGCCAGGAGGATGACCACGACCGTCGTGAGGGCGAGGCGGGCGAGCGTGAGCGAGGCGAGCGCCCTGATCGGCCGCGCCACCTTCGAGCTGCTCACCTTTGCCGTCTGCATCGTGACGAGGCGGATGTTGGCCAGCCCGAGGCCGAGGCCTATGCACAGCCCGAAGCCGAACGCCGCGAGGGACACGAGCACCGTCACCACGAGAGCGATGATGCCCAGCGCGAGTGCCGAGAGCACGGTCCGCCTCAGCACGCGGGTCAGCTCGGGCAGTGTGAACTGCTCGACCAGGCCTGCGAGTCCGTTGATCACCTACGCCGTCTCTCCTCACAGCACCGGCGACCGGGGCCGCCGGCCGCGCTGCTGGCTCCTAGCTCTTACAGGAACGTCTTGATCTCGAGGTACACGGCGGCGATCGCCGCTGCGATCCCGAGCACCAATCCAAGGAAGGTGAACAGGAGGCCGGTGCGGAACGTCTCGTCCAACCAGTACCCACCGCCGACTCCGACGCCGAGGCACAGGGCTGCCGTGACGCCCATGCCGAGCAACGTGACCGGGCTCGGCGATGGCTTGCTGCTCACGTTCGGGACCTATCCTCGCATCGGAGGGTGGTGACGGGCAAAACGGCGCCTGTGCTGCGCGTGGTGCCCGCCCTGCCTGGCCGTGCCGGGCGCAAGCGGCGGCAGCACCGGCTCGAGGCCACCGGAGCCCGATCTGCCTGCCACTGGCCGGGACGCCGAGCGCGCCACCCCGCGGGCCACGGCCTCCCTGTGCCGGCCGGGCAGGAACGCCGTGTAGAGCGCGACGCCGAGCACGGCGATCCCGATCGGGATGGCGTCGTTCCAGCGGGGAGCGAACGTCGGGTAGAGCACGAGCCCGGAGAGCACGGCGGTCCAGGCCCAGAGCACGAGGACGGTCCTTCGATGCCCGTGGCCGAGGCGCATGAGCCGGTGGTGGAGGTGCTCGAGGTCGCGGGCCGCGACGCCCTGGCGACGGGCGGTGCGCCGGACGATGGCGAAAGCTGTGTCGAGGATCGGCACCCCGAGGATGACGAAAGGCACGAGCAGGGGGGCGAAGAAGAAGTACGTCACACCCGAGTAGTCGTAGGACTGGCCGCCGATGAGCATCGTCGAGGCGGCCATGAGCAGCCCGAGGACCATGGCGCCTGTGTCGCCCATGAAGATCTTCGCGCGGTGGAAATTGTGAGGCAGGAAACCGACGCACAGCCCGCAGGCCGCCGCCGCCACGATCGGGCCCAGGTTGTCGGTCGTGAGGATGCGGAGCTCCTCGAGGCGCAGCCCGTAGGCGCAGAGGGACGCCGAGGCGATCGCCACGACGCCCGCCGCAAGCCCGTCGAGCCCGTCGATGAGGTTGATGGCGTTGGCGATGCCGATCACCCAGAGTGCCGTCACGAGCGGCAGGATCGAGGGCGAGAGCACGATGAAGCCGGCGAAGGGCACCTTGAAGTGCGACATCGTGACGCCGAGGAAGTAAAGGACCATGGCGGCGAGCACCTGGCCGGCCACCTTGGCCGGGGCGGACACTTCCCGCAGGTCGTCCACGAAGCCGACGAGGAAGATCACGAAGGCGCCGAGAACGACGCCGAGGGGCTCGGACGATCCCGCGAACGACGGTGCGAACACCGGCAGCATCCAGGCGACGCCGATCGCCGCCACGAGGCCGGCCATCATCCCGACACCTCCGAAGGTCGGGGTCGGGAAGGTGTGCACCCGCTCGGAGTCCGGCATGACGACGAGATGGCCGCGAAGTGCCACCTTGCGCACGCCGAAGGTGAGGACGAAGGTGACGGCGGCGGCGGCACCGAAGACGACGAGGCAGCCGATCTCCTGGGTCACCGGTCGTCGCCCCCGCGAAGACGGCGCGTCAGCTCAGGCCCCTTCGGCTTCGGGGTAGGGGTCGAACGTCCGGCGCAGCGACCGCACCTCCTCGCGCACGGCGCGCAGCTCGTCCTCGTCGCCGCGCTTTCGCAGCGCCCGGGCGAGCAGCCCGGCGACGATCGCCATCTGCGGCTCGCGCATGCCGGCGGTCGTCTCGGCAGCCGTCCCGAGCCTGAGCCCGCTCGTCACGAACGGCGGGCGGGGGTCGTCGGGGATCTGGTTGCGGTTGCAGGTGATCCCGGCCCGGTCGAGCGTCTCCTGGGCGAGCTTGCCCGTGAGCTCGGGGTCGAAGTCGCGCAGGTCGACGAGGACGAGGTGGTTGTCCGTGCCGCCTGCCACGAGGCGGAAGCCCTCCTCGACGAGCGCGGCGGCGAACGCCTTGGCATTTCGGACCACCTGGGCGGCGTACTCCTTGAAACCAGGCTGCATGGCCTCCCGGAAAGCGACGGCTTTCGCCGCTATGACGTGGTCCAGCGGGCCTCCCTGCAGGCCGGGGAAGACCGCCGAGTCAATCGCCCGGGCGAGCTCGGAACCGCACAGGATGGCACCGCCGCGGGGGCCGCGAAGCGTCTTGTGCGTGGTGAGGGTCACGACGTCGGCCACGCCGACCGGGCTCGGGTGCACGCCGGCCGCGACGAGCCCCGCGGGGTGGGCGACGTCGAACATGAAGCGCGCGCCGACCTCGTCTGCGATCTCGCGGAACGGACCGGGCTCGATCGTGCGGGCGTAGGCGGTGGCGCCGGCGACGATGAGCTTCGGGCGCTCGCGTCTTGCCATGTCGCGGACCATGTCGAAGTCGATGCGCTCGCCCGAGCCGTCCGGGCGCGCCGGGGTGACGCCGTAGGCGACGAAACGGTAGAGCTTGCCGGTGATCGAGACGGGCGAGCCGTGGGTGAGGTGGCCGCCCTGGTCGAGGCGCATGGCACAGATCGTGTCGCCCGGCTCGACCAGCGCCTGGTAGGCGGCGAGGTTGGCGATCGCGCCGGCGTGCGGCTGCACGTTGGCGTGCTCGGCGCCAAAGACCGCCTTCGCCCGCTCGCGGGCAAGGTCCTCCACCTCGTCGGCGACGATGTTCCCGCCGTAGTACCTCCGCCCGGGGTAGCCCTCGGAGTACTTGTTAGTGAGGACCGAGGCGGACGCCTCGAGCACGGCCCGAGAGGTGAAGTTCTCCGAGGCGATCAGCTGCAGCGTGGTGCGCTGGCGCTCGAGCTCGTCGCCGAGCAGCTTGCGGATCTCCTCGTCGGCCGCCAGCCCACCGGTCAAGAGCTGCTCGAAGCCTGCGAAGGACGCGCTCATCTGACCTGCTCACGGATTCGGCACATGGGCCGAGTCTACCGAGGCGCCTCCCGGCACTTGTGGGGAGCACCTCGGTTCCCTCACCTGGGTCGCCGGCGCGCCCTCAGCACCCTTGGACGCCCGGCCAGGTCCTCGAGGACCGCCACCTCCCCGAGACCCGCCGCTCTCGCGACCTCTGCCGCCGCGCCCGCTTGTGCAGGTGCCAGCTCGGCCACTACCGAGCCGGTCGGCCTGAGGAAGGTGGCCGCACCGCCGACGACCGCCTCGATCGCCTCGAGCCCGGTCGGCCCGGCGACGAGGGCTCCGTAAGGGTCGTGGTCTCGCACCACCGGGTCGAGCTGCTCCCATTCCGCCTCGGCGAGGTAGGGAGGATTGGCGACCACGATGTCGACCCGGCCGCGCAGCTCCTCGCCGACGGCGGCGTACCAGTCTCCCTCCGCCAGGCGCACGCGGGCCGAGAGCGTCGGGTCGGTGCCCACAGCCAGCTCGGCAAGGTTCTCTCTTGCGAGCGAGAGCGCCTCCGCCGACCGGTCGACGGCGAGGACCTCGAGGTCCGACCGTTCGGCCGCCAGCGACAGCGCGATGACGCCCGAGCCGGTGCCGAGGTCGAGCGCCAGCCGGACGGGCTCGCGGGGGCTCGCCGCCGCCATGCGCTCCAGCTCGCCGAGGGCGACCTCGACCACGATCTCGGTCTCGGGTCGTGGAACGAGGGCACGCCCGTCGACCTTGACGTCGATGCCGCGAAAGCCCCAGGCGCCGACCACCCACTGCAAGGGCACCCCCGATCGCCGCTCTGCGGCTTTGCGGCGCGCCAGCGCCACCGCCTCGCCCTCGGCCTTCTCGTCGAGGTGGGCGGCGAGAAAGGCCCAGGGATGCGGGGTCGAGGAGAGGAGGACGAGGCGGGTCTCGTGCCGGAGGCCGCCGAGCTCGGAGTCGAGGTCGGCGGCAAGCTCCCGCCAGGTGGGCGTCACTGGTTGCCGAGCTGGCGCGAGCGCTCGTCGGCCACGAGAGCGTCCACCAGCTCGTCGAGGTCGCCCATGAGGATGCGGTCGAGCTTGTGGAGCGTGAGGCCGATCCGGTGATCGGTGACCCGGTTCTCCTTGAAGTTGTAGGTGCGGACCTTCTCGGAGCGGCCGCCCGTGCCGACCTGGGCCTTGCGCTCGCGGGCGAGATCGGCCTCTTGGCGGGAGCGCTCGAGCTCGTAGAGCCGGGCACGCAGCACCTGCATCGCCCGGGCGCGGTTCTGGATCTGGCTCTTCTCGTCCTGCATCGCGACGACGAGACCGCTCGGCAGGTGCGTGATCCGGACGGCCGAGTCAGTGGTGTTGACCGACTGGCCACCGGGCCCAGTAGAGCGGTAGACGTCGATGCGCAGGTCGCCGGGCTCGATCTCGACCTCGACCTCGTCGGCCTCCGGCAGGACGTTCACAGTCGCCGAGGAGGTGTGGACGCGCCCCTGCGACTCGGTCACGGGCACGCGCTGGACGCGGTGGGTGCCGGCCTCGTGCTTCATGCGCTGCCAGGCGTCGCCGCCCTTCACGACGAAGGTGGCCGAGTCGACCCCGCCGAGATCGGACGGCCTGGCGTCGAGCACTTCGAGCTTCCAGCCGCGCCGGTCGGCGTATCGCTGGTACATCTCGAAGAGGTCCTTCGCGAAGAGGTTGGCCTCCTCGCCGCCCTCGGCGCCGCGGATCTCGACGATGACGTTGCGCCCGTCGTTCGGGTCCTCTGGGATGAGGAGGGTGCGCAGCTGCGCCTCGAGCCGGCCGATGCGCGCCTCGGCCTCGGCCGCCTCGCCGTGCGCGAGCTCACGCTCGTCCCCGCTCGACTCGGCTTGCAGCTCGCGGGCAGCCGCCAGGTCGTCGGTCGCCGCCTTCAGCTCGCGAAGAACTGTGACGACCGCCCCGAGCTCCTTGCGGCGCCGTGAGAGGTCGCGCAGCAGGTGCTGATCGGACAGAGTCGCCCGGTCGCCGAGGCGCTCGAGGACGTCCTCGTACTCGGCTTCTAAGTCAGCCAGCCGGTCGAGCACGGCTCACGTGCCCCTCTTCAGGCGGTCGACGACGAGGCGCCCGGGCACGCCCTTTGAGCTAGGAACGCTTGGTCTTCTTGGCGCGGGCGCCGTAGCGCCGCTCGAAGCGCTCGACCCGGCCACCGGTGTCGACGAGCTTCTGCTTGCCGGTGAAGAACGGGTGGCACTCGTTGCAGAGCTCGACGTGGAGCTCCGACTTGGTCGAGCGGGTGGTGAAGGTGTTGCCGCACGAGCAGCGGACCGTCGCCGTCACGTAGTTGGGATGGATATCGGCTTTCATGACCTGCACATCCTATGGGTGTCCGAATCGGTGATCAGTTGGAGGGAGACGGCGCCTTGGCGATCTCGGCGAGGAACTCGTCGTTCGACCCTGTCGTCTTGATCTTGTCCATCAGCAGCTCGAGGCCGGCCGCGGCGTTCCCCTCGGCGCCGAGGGCGTTGAGCACCCGGCGCAGCTTCCAGACCTGCTGGAGCTGGGAGCGATCGAAGAGCAGCTCCTCGTGGCGGGTCGAGCTGGCGTTGACGTCGATCGCCGGGTAGATCCGGCGCTCGGCGAGCTTGCGGTCGAGACGGAGCTCCATGTTGCCGGTCCCCTTGAACTCCTCGAAGATGACCTCGTCCATCTTCGAGCCGGTCTCGACGAGGGCGGTGGCGAGGATCGTGAGCGAGCCGCCCTCTTCGATGTTGCGGGCGGCGCCGAAGAACTTCTTCGGCGGGTAGAGGGCGCCGGAGTCGACGCCGCCGGACATGATCCGGCCGGTCGCCGGCTGGGCGAGGTTGTAGGCGCGGGCGAGGCGCGTGATGCCGTCGAGGATGATTACCACGTCCCTGCCGAGCTCGACGAGCCGCTTCGCCCGCTCGATGGCCAGCTCCGAGACCTGGGTGTGCTCCTCGGACGGCCGGTCGAAGGTCGAGGCGATCACCTCGCCCTTCACCGACCGGCGCCAGTCCGTCGCCTCCTCCGGCCGCTCGTCGACGAGCAGCACCATGAGGTGGACGTCCGGGTCGTTCGCCTCGATCGAGTGGGCGATCTGCTTGAGGATGGTCGTCTTTCCCGCCTTGGGCGGGGAGACGATCATGCTGCGCTGGCCCTTGCCCACGGGCGATATCAGGTCGACTATGCGGGCGGTGACGTTTAGAGGGTCCGAGCGCGACTCGAGGCGGAGGCGGCTGTCGGGGAAGAGCGGCGTGAGGTCCTCGAAACGCGCCCGCTCGCGCGCCTCGTCCGGCGTCATGCCGTTGATCGTGTCGATCCTGAGCAATGCCGGGTACTTCTCGCTCGGGCCAGCCGGTCTGCAACCGCCCTCGATGGCGTCGCCCCGGCGCAGCGAGAAGCGGCGCGCCTGGCTGACCGAGACGTAGACGTCCTTCGCGCTCGGCAGGTAGCCGGTCGTGCGCAGGAAGCCGTAGCCCTCGTCGCGCAGGTCGAGCAGGCCCTTCACGGGCACGAGCTCTCCCTGCCAGGGGGCCTCCGGCTGGTTGCCGCCCTGGAGCTCGCGCTCTTGACGGTCGCGGCCGCGGCGCCGGCGGCCGCGGCGGTTGCCGGCGTCGCCCTGCTGGTTGCCCGGCCCGCCGAGCTGGTGAGGCTGCTGCTGGCGGTGCTGGCGCGGCTGCTGCTGGGTGAGCGGCCCGGCGTCGGAGCCACGGGCCGGACCACTCTGGGCGGCCTGAGCGCTGGCCGGCTCGCCGGCTGATCTCGCAGAGCGCTCCGCCGCCTCGTCGGCGCTGGCTCCGCCCTCGCTCCCGGCGGGGCTTGCCTCGAAGGCGAACTCCTCCTCGAGCTCGCTGGCCGCGAACGAGTGGCCATTGCTCGAGGTGTCGTCGCCCGGCGACGTCGGATAGCCGAAGCGCCTCGCAGGAGCCCTCGGCGAAGGCCCGGGAGGGGCGTCCGCTGCGGCCTCGCCGCTGCCGGCCTCCGCCTCCGCCTCCGCGGCATCGACGGCAGCCCTCGCAGCCTTGGTCGAGCGGCTCCGCGTCGTGCGGGGACGCGGCGCCTTGCCGTTGGGCGCCGCCTGATCGCCGGCGGGCGCCACCTCGACTCCGGCCGCCTGAAGTATCTGGTCGACGAGGTCGGCCTTCTTCGTTCGTGCAACCGGCTCGAGCGACATCGCCGCTGCGATCGCCTTCAGCTCCTCGCGCTCCTTGCGTTCGAGGATGGAACGCTCGAGCTGCTCTCCGCTCATCGACTTCCTCTCTTTGGAACTGGTGTGATGGTCCGCTTCTCCTGCCCGGGCCGCCAGGACGCCCCCCTTGCTCTGCCGCCGGACGGCCCGGGAGGTCGCGGACCGCCGGCGCCCGCTCCGTTGCCTGAGACGCCCTAGCGCGAGTGGGGAAGCGACAAACCCCGTCGCCGCTCCTCGCCGAGGTGCTCGGGCCTCAAGGGACAGCCGGCTTCGTCATCGCGGGTGCTCGAAAGGGGAGAAGCTGAGACGTGAGAAACCGGACGACTCCTGCGGTTCCCCCCTCCCTCGGCGGTGCTCCTCATCACGACTGCTTCGAGAGGGGAGCCCGCAGTGACGAGCGAAGGCAATTGCAATGCTAGTGCCGGACGGGCGGTCAGGGCAACAACCCCTCGACAGCTCACCCGTGCTCTACCATGGCACTATAGCGGCCAGCCGGCCGGGACCGTTCGCGTCCCCCTCGTCGCCGGCGGGCATGCCTGGCGCCGCGACACTCACAAGCCGAGGGCGTCGAGAACCGGGCCTATCTCGGCGTCGACCGCGTCGGGCACGCGCACCTGGCTGATCGCGAGATCCGGGTCCTTCAGCCCGTGGCCCGTCAGCACGCAGACCACCGAAGAGCCTTCGGGCACCCCGGTCTTCAACAGTCCGGCAACAGACGCGGCGGAGGCAGCTTCGCAGAAGACCGACTCCTCGTCGGCGAGGAAGCGGTAGGCCTCGAGGATCTCGGGATCGGTCACGGCTGCGATGGCGCCGCCAGACTCCGACGCCGCCGCCGTCGCGCCGTACCAGGAGGCCGGGTTCCCGATGCGGATCGCTGTCGCGATCGTCTCGGGCGACTCGATCACGCGCCCTTCGACGATGGGGGCCGCTCCGGCCGCCTGGAAGCCGAGCATCCTCGGAAGGCGCCCGGACCGCCCGGCCGCCCGGTACTCGAGGTAGCCGCGCCAGTAGGCCGTGATGTTCCCGGCGTTGCCGACCGGGATGCAGTGGACGTCAGGCGCCTCGCCGAGGGCGTCGACGATCTCGAAGGCCGCCGTCGTCTGCCCGGCGATGCGGTGCGGGTTGACGGAGTTCACGACGACGACGGGCGCCCGGTGCTCGAGCTGGCGCACGATCGAGAGGGCGACGTCGAAGTTGCCGCGCACCTGCAGCACACGGGCCCCGTGGACGAGCGCCTGGGCGAGCTTGCCGAGCGCGATGTGGCCCTCGGGGATGAGGACGGCACAGGTCATGCCGGCTCGGGCTGCGTAGGCGGCGGCGGATGCCGAGGTGTTCCCGGTCGAGGCGCAGACGACCGCCTCGGCGCCGGCCTCGGCGGCCTTCGAGATCGCCACCGTCATGCCCCGGTCCTTGAACGAGCCCGTGGGATTGGCGCCTTCGATCTTGAGGTGCACCTCGGCCCCGACCCGTTCGGAGAGCCGAGGCGCCGGGAGCAGCGGCGTGCCGCCCTCGAGGAGCGTGACGACCGGCGTGCCATCTGTCACGGGCAGCAGCTCCCGGTACTCCTCGATCACCCCACGCCAGGGCCGGAGCGGGCGCTCGGTGCTCATGGCCGCGACAGCGCCGTCGGCGCGCCGTCGCTCTCCGGGCCGAGCACCCGGAGCAGGCAGCCGACGCGCTCGACGACCTCGAGGCGGCCGAGCGACTCGAGGGTCGCCTGCATGTCGGCTTCGAGCGCCGTGTGGGTGATGAAGACGAGGCGCGCCTCGCCCGCCAGGCCGACCTGTTCCATCGAGCGGATCGAGACGTGGTGCTCACCGAAGACGGAGGCGACCGCGGCGAGGACGCCGGGGCGGTCGGCAACGTCGATCGACAGGTAGTACTGGGTGCGCAGCTCCGAGATAGGACGCAGGTCTGGTGCGCGCCTGCGCGCCGAACGCGGGCGGCTGTGCTCGCGCAGGTGATGGGCGGCGTCTATCACGTCGCCAAGAACGGCGCTCGCCGTCGGGAGGCCACCGGCGCCCCTGCCGTACACCATCAGCTCGCCGGCAGCCGCCCCGTCGAGGAAGACCGCGTTGAACGAGCCGCTCACGCTCGCGAGCGGGTGGCCCTTCGGCACCATCGCCGGGTGGACGCGGACGGACACGGCGGGTGGTCCACCCTCCTCGCCGCCGGGGGTCCGCTCGGCGACGGCAAGCAGCTTCACCTCGTAGCCGAGCCGGTGGGCAAAGGCGATGTCGCTCGCGCCGACGGCGGTGATGCCCTCCCGGTGGACGTCGGAGGCGACGACGTCGGCGTCGTAGGCGATGCCGGCGAGGATGGCCGCCTTGGCTGCCGCGTCGTAGCCCTCGACATCTGCGGTCGGGTCCGCCTCTGCCAGACCCAGCGCCTGTGCCTCGGCGAGCGCCTCGCCATAGTCGAGCCCGTCCTCGGCCATCCGGGTGAGCATGTAGTTGGTCGTGCCGTTGACGATGCCCATGAGGCGGACGATGCGCTCGCCTGCGAGCGACTCGGTGAGAATGCGCACGAGCGGGATGGCACCCGCCACCGATGCCTCGAAGAGGAGGTCGACTCCTGCGGCTTCTGCGGCCGCCAGCAGCTCGCCGCCCATAGCGGCAAGGAGCTCCTTGTTGCCGGAGACGACCGGCTTGCCGGCAGCGAGCGCCTCGAGGACGAGGCCCCGGGCGGGCTCGACGCCGCCGATCAGCTCGACGACCAGATCGACATCGGGGTCGTTCACGACCGCACGGGCGTCAGCGGTGAGCCGCTTCTCGAGACGGGCCGGGTCGAGCGAGGCCGGGCGGCTCTTCGCCGGGTCGCGCACGGCGATGCGAACGACCTCGAGGCCGATCCCCGTCCGGCGGGCGATCGCCTCGGACTCGGAGTCGACCAGCTCGACGAAGCGGGCACCGACGTTCCCACACCCGAGCAGGCCGAGGCGGAGCGGGCGATCGGAGGGCGAGGTGGCCGGGGACACGGCGCACACGGTACAAGGGCTCCTACACCTCGAGGGCGAGCATGTCCGCCGTCGTCTCCCGCCTCAGCACGAGGCGCGCCTGCCCGCCGCGGACGAAGAGGACGGCCGGGCGGGGCAACCGGTTGTAATTGGACGCCATCGCGTAGCCGTAGGCACCCGTGACCGGGGTGGCGAGGACATCGCCCACCGCCAGGTCCGCCGGCACGTGCGCCGCTTCGACGAGGACGTCGCCGGACTCGCAGTGCTTGCCGACGACGCGGACAACCATGGCGCGAGGCGAGAGCGGCTCTCGGGGCAGGAACGCCTCGTAGCCGCTCCCGTACAGCACAGGGCGGGGGTTGTCGCTCATCCCGCCGTCGACCGCGACGTAGGTGCGCAGGCCGGGAAGCTCCTTCACCGTGCCGACCCTGTACAAGGTGATCCCTGCCGTCGCCACGATGGAGCGGCCGGGCTCGGCCGTCACGCGTACGCCTGGCGGCAGCTCGGCGTCGGCGAACGCCGAGCGGACGACCGTCGCCCACTCGGCCATGGACGGGGCGGCTTCGTCGTTCAGGTAGGCCACCCCGAGCCCGCCACCGATGCAGCACTCGCCGAGAAGGTGGCGGGTTACGAAGGGCACCATCGCGGCGACCTCGCGGGCGAAGGCGTCGAGGCGGAAGATCTGGCTGCCGACGTGAGCGTGAGCTCCGGCGAGCTCGACGCCCGGAAGCGACCGGAGCCGGGAGACCGCCTCATCGGCGGCACCGGTCGCGAGCGAGAAGCCGAATTTCGTGTCCTCCTGGCCCGTCATCACGTACTCGTGGGTGTGCGCCTCGACACCGGGCGTCACCCGCACGAGCACCCTGAGAGGTCTCGGGCCGGGGACAGCGCCGGCGCCGGGCGCACACAGGCGCGAGAGGCGCTCGATCTCGTCGAAGGAATCGACCACGATGCGCCCGGCGCCGGCCTCGAGCGCCTCGACGAGCTCGCCGGCCGACTTGTTGTTGCCGTGCATGACGAGACGCTCCGCCGGCACGCCCGCCGCGAGCACGACGGCGAGCTCGCCGCCCGTCGAGACGTCGAGAGACATGCCCTCCTCATGGGCGAGCACGGCCATCTCCTTGCAGAGGAACGCCTTCGTCGCGTAGGCGACCCCGGGCCCGAACGCCGCCACCGCCTCTCGGCAGCGGATGCGCAGGTGTTCCTCGTCGTAGACGAAAAGCGGCGTGCCGAACTCCTCGGCGAGGCCGACGAGGTCACGGCCGCCCA